>NZ_JADPKE010000082.1:0-117428 GCF_023073795.1 Bradyrhizobium sp. 159
AACCACAGACCCCATCAGGCCTTGGCAGGACAAACTCCCAAGGCCTTCGCCACTACCAAGACCACCGCGATCCAATCAGCGAATTATTGAACATCGACAATTGCGAGCCAACGGGTCCGCGCAAAGCGCGGCCCGTGACAGGCTCGGTGAAGCAATCCAGAGTCTCTCCGCGGACGGATTATGGATTGCTTCGTCGCTTCGCTCCTCGCAATGACGCCGGCTTACGTCTTCGCCAATTCCAGAAAATGCCGGCCCGCGCGGTCCTCGGTCTCGACGATCCAGGCGTCCGGGTCGAAGCGGATTTCCTTCGCCAGCCGTTCCTCGATGGTTTGTTCCGGCAAAGGCTGCGGCGCGACCGGTACGAAGAAGCGATCGACGGGGCGGCCGTCGTCATAGACGGTCTGCGGCGCCGGGGCGTACAGCATCGCATGGCCGTCGAGTAGCGATACTTTCACGAACACCGCGCCCGCCTCCTCGGCGCCGCGGCGGCGCACCGCGCCGAACACGCCCTCGGTCTGGCAGCGACGCAAATAGGCGGCCACCCATATGTTGGATTTCAAACGCATGAGCCGAACGATAGGCCAGTGCTGCAATCAGCACCAGCCTCCGTGCAGGCGCCAAGACTATTCGACGGGATGGCCGATAGCGGCCGCGAGCTCGCGCAGCAGCCGGTCCGACACCTGACCGGTGACCTGCATCTTGTGCTCGCGCTCGAATTTCTGGATCGCGGACTGGGTCTCGCCGCTCATCGTGCCCGTGATCTTCAAATTGCCGTAGCCATATTCGGACAGCGCGCGCTGCACGCCGGCGATACGTCGCACGGCCGGGCTCTGCACCGGGATCGGCGCCGGCGGGCGCACGACCGAGGGCGACGTCGAGGTCGTGGCCTTGACCAGATTGGTCATCGGATCGTTCGGGCGCGTCGAGGCGGTCGCCTCGACGGGCTTTTCGGGCGTCTTCTCGGCGACGCGCTCGACAGGTTTGGGCTCGGTGCGAAACTCCGTCGCACGCGGCTCGAGCGGCGAAGTGTCGGCGCCAACGGGGCGCGGACGCGGCAAGGGGTTCGACAGTGACACGGATGACGGCGCAGGAAGATTGATCACCGTGCCGAACATCGGCGCGGGGTGCCGGCCGGTCTGGAGGAACAGCGCATTGGCGACGATCGCACCGATGGCGGCGGCGGCGACGAGGCCGGCCAGCGTATCCTTGGGGCTGTGCAGCAGCACGCGCATGACGAGGTTGCGCTCGGTCTCGACATCGATGACCGCGGCCTTGGCACCACGACGGCGCGGAGCAGCTTCGTCCTTTGCAGACTTCTTAGGCACTTTTCTTCACCAGCGCAGGTTGGTCGTGAGATTCTTCGTGAAGTTGGTCGTGAGGTTCCTGGCGCAACATCGGCGTCAGCGTCGCGACCTTGCTCTCCGCCGGCTTGACCTGCGGCGGCGTGTAAACGAGCGGCAGCTTGACGGTGACGGTGGTGCCCTCGCCTAACCTGCTTTGTACCGTCAATTCGCCGAGATGCAACGCTATGAGGCTCTTCACGATCGAAAGTCCGAGGCCGGTGCCTTCGTGGCGGCGCTGATAGGTCTTGCCGGCCTGGAAGAACGGCGCGCCGATGCGCTTGAGATCGTCGGGCGCAATGCCGACGCCAGTGTCACTGATGCGCAGCGCAAGCTGCGCGCCCGACACTGCCGCCGTCACGGTGACCTGACCGCCGCGCTCGGTGAACTTGATGGCGTTGGCGACGAGGTTGAGCACGATCTGCTTGAAGGCCCTGGGATCACCGGTCATGACGGGCAGATCCTGCGGCGCATCGGTGATAAGGTCGATGCCGTTCTCCCGCGCCTTCAGCGCCAGCAAATTGCAGCAATGCAGCAGCGCGGCGCGCGGCGCGAACGGCTCCGACGCAATCTCGAAATTGCCCGATTCCATCTTGGACATGTCCAGGATGCCGTTGACGACCGACAGCAGATGCTGGCCGGAATCGTTGATGAGCTGGGCGTATTCCTTGCGCTGGGCCGCACCCAGCATCAAGGTCTGCTCCTGCGCGATCATCTCGGAGAAGCCGATGATGGCGTTGAGCGGCGTGCGCAATTCGTGGCTCATGGTGGCGAGGAAGCGCGTCTTGGCAGCATCGGCCGCCTCGGCGGCGCTGCGGGCCTGATCTAGCGCCTGCTCGGAAAGCTTGCGATCGGTGACGTCGCGCATCACGGTAACGACTTCGGCCTCGCCCGTGACGTCATGGGCCCTGTCCTGTTCGAGCGGGCGGCAGCGCATCTCGACCCAAATGAAATCGATCTGGCCGCGCTCGGAGCCAGCAGGCTCCCGCCGCAACCGGAACTCGACGCTGCACACGTCACCGCGCGCCGCATCCGATAACGCAGTGAGATAGGCCGGACGGTCGGCGACGTGTACGCGGTCGAACAGGCCGTGGCCGAGCAGTTGCGTGACGGGCATGCCGAGCATGGCCTCCGCCGCCGGCGAGATGAACTCGACCGCGCCGTTGCGCTGGTGCCGCGAGATGACGTCGCTCATGTTGCGCGCGAGCAGACGATAGCGCTCTTCCTCGCGCAATAGCAGCGCAACGCTGGTGCGCGCGAGCGATTCCGCGCCGAAGGCGAGGCCGGCGGCGTAGAGCGTCGCCGAAGCGACGCCGAGCGCCATCAGCACGCCGCGCGCTGCAGCGCCCGGCTCCTCGACCGTCAGCCAGCCGAACTGGCTGACGAGGATCAGGATCCCGGCACAGGACAGCGCGAGCAGCGACGCGAAGGCCGCAACGCGGCGCGAGGCCGACAGCGCGGCTTCGAGCGGAACCACGACCAGCCAGATCGCGGCGAAAGATTCGATGCCGCCGGTGGTGGCCGCCACTGCCATAATCAGGCCGGCAAGCGCCAGCGACGACAGCACGTGTGCGCCCTCATAGCGGCCGGTGCGCGACAGGAACCACGACAACAGGATCGGCGCGATCAGCCAGGCAAAGGCGGTGACCTCGATCGCGCTCGGCGCGCCGCGCAGGACGAGATAGATCGGGAATGCGGCGAAGGCGGCCAGGCTGCCGAGCAGCCGCGGCGCCATGAAGGCACGATGGCGCGCTCCCGTCAGCGCATCGTAACGCGCGGAGGGATGCAGCAGTGCATCGAGACAATCGCGGATGGTACTCAAAACTGTCACGGGTCTCGCGCTTCGGCTCAATCGTCTGAGAAGACGTGCCGGAACGCCTCCTTGTCGTTGAGCCACCGTGTCAGAGCGACCTTAAACGAGTGCTAAGGCGGCGTGGCATGCGGCCGGACACCGCGTCATCGCGCGGCTTTTTAGATGATTTGGCGGCGTCTTCGCTGCGGATGGTGAACACGGGGTTTCACATCCCTCGGCATGGTTTCGAATTGGTGGATGCGGGGTCCAGCAGAATCATGGGCGCGGGCGTCAATTGAAAATTTACGAGATCGTCGATCGCGCGAAGATTTTTGCGCAATTTTTTCGCGAATTAAGCTCAAGGCAATCACTTGCGATTTATCGAGCGTTGCTAGGTCCGATATCCGCGGAAATCGCCGCGGCAGGATCGAACGTACAGGTCGCAAGATGCGCTTTCTGCTCCGCATCACATTCTGGCTCGGACTGGTGCTGGTTCTCCTGCCGCGGGACAAGACGCCCGAATCGGAGAAGCTGCCGCAGATCGGCGCCGCCGACGCAGTGCAGGCTGCGACCGCGGCCGTCTCCGACGTGACCCAGTTCTGCAAGCGTCAGCCGGCGGCCTGCGAGGTCGGCGGACAGGCCGCAACCATCATCGGCCAGCGCGCCCAGGACGGCGCGCGCAAGATCTACCAGATCATCAACGACAAGAAAGAGCAGAACACCAACGAGAAGAACGACAAGACCGACAAGAAGGCGCCCGACCACACCGGCTCGATCGCGCTGGCCGGCGAAGGCGACATTGCCGCGAGCGAGGCGCCGCGCGACACCCTGACCCAGGACGACCTCGCGCTGGAATGGCGCGGACCTGCCACGGCGAATTAGGCCCGCCCCGTCAATTAGCGCCCAAACCCTATCGATTTCACGGCTTCGCGTCCCTATATTGGCCTGAACGGGAACCATGGGCCAGCATGACGACGATCGACGAAATCAGGGACAATTTCGAGCTTCTCGACGAGTGGGACGACCGCTATCGGTACGTCATCGAGCTCGGCCGCACCCTGGAACCGATGCCGGAGGCGGAGCACTCTGCCGAGAACAAGGTGCAAGGCTGCGTCAGCCAGGTCTGGCTCCAGAAGCTGGTAGAGCGCAGCAATGGCGCGCCGGTCCTGAAATATCGCGGCGACAGTGACGCGCATATCGTGCGTGGTCTGGTCGCGATCGTGCTCGCGCTCTATTCAGGCCGCACACCGCGGGAGATCCTGGATACCGATGCGATCGCGGTGTTCAACGAGTTCGGCTTTCGCGATCATCTGACGCCGCAGCGGTCCAACGGACTGCGCTCGATGGTCGAGCGCATCAAGACCGACGCCAAAGAGGCGCTCGCGGAAGCTTCGTAAGAATTTTACTTCCGTTTCCGCTGCTGCTGTCCTAGCCCCATCTGTTTCGCCAGCTGCGAGCGGGCCACCGCATAGTTCGGCGCGACCATGGGATAGTCGGCCGGTAGTCCCCATTTTTCGCGATATTGTTCCGGCGTCATGTTGTACTGGGTGCGCAGATGGCGCTTCAGCGACTTGAAGCGCTTGCCATCTTCCAGGCACACCAGATAATCCGGCGCGATCGACTTCTTCAGCGACACCGCCGGCTTGGCCGGCTCGAGCGGCGCGGTCTCGGTGCGGCCTGACGAGACCCGCACCAAGGCGCCATGCACCTGGCTGATCAGGCTCGGGATCTCGGCCGCGGGTGTCGGATTGTTGCTGAGATAGGCCGACACGATGCTCGCCGTCAGCTCGATGAAATTCTTATTCCCAGCATCCGACATGCGCCCGCCCCTTCTCCACCTTGCGTCTCATGGGATTGACGACGTCAGAGTATTCCGTGTCAACAATACGTTGGGCTGAACCACGACGACTGAGGACGAAGAGCTAATTACTGGCGAAGGGCGGCGCTTTACTTCCAAACAGCGGCCTCAGCCCCGCTGGTCGAGATGCGCGCGGAGCTCGTCGATGGAGGCAAAGCGCATCATGCCCTCCGGCATCTGCGCTTCGATCGAACCGTCGGAATAGAGCGAATAGGCCATGCCATCGACAACGCCGGATTTGAGCACGGTCACGGGCGCCTGCTCGGCCGCAGCCGCCGGCTCAAGTGAAGGCGCCGGCTCAGGTGCAGGCGGCGGCGGCGGGGGAGCGGCTTCCGCAAAGGTCGAGGGCGAGCGCGGCGGCGGGCGGCGGGAGGTGATCGGCGGCTCCGGCGGGCGCATGCGTTCCGGCTTCGGCCAGGCATCGTCGAAACTGGCAGGCGGAACGTCCGGGGCTGCGGGTTCTTCATGAGACGGCTGCGGGCCCTCCGTGGGCTTTGCCTCCGCGCGCTCACGCTCCTTGCGCGAGGTCGAGGCGAACAACAGGTTGCGGCGGCGCGGCGCTTCCGGAGCCGCAGGAGGCGCTAGTGGTTCGGGCGCCTCGGCGCGCGGACGCTCGCGCACGGCGGCTTCGCTCTGCCACGGCGGAGGGCCTGGTGGTGGCGGTGGTGGCCCGGGCTCGGTCTTCGCAGGCGAGGCAAGCGCCGGCTCGGGCGCAGGCGCACCCGGCATTGCGAGGCCCGGGAGCACGGGCCTGACGCGAACCTCGGACGATGCGGCAGATCCGGCCGCCAACCGGCGGGCGATGCCCCTCAGCTCAAGGAGCAGAAGATGCAGGCCGACCAGTAACATTCCGGTGCAGACGCCGATGGTTCCGGAGATTATGAGAGTGCTGCCGACGCTGAATTCCCTGACGGTGTAGCCGAACAGGATCGCAAGGAGGCCCGCCAGAACGGCGAAAATCCCCACGATCAGCAATGCCAAGGTCATCGAACTCACCCCCGACCGCGCATCCACATGCGACACTCGTCACGCCACGATACCGTCATCCGGTGTTCCACGCCAACGGCCAATTATGGGCGGTGTTCCCAAAGGGAAGGAAATCAGGGACTTATTCACATTCCCTTCAGCTGCGGCTCACTACTGCTACCGGTACTCCAAGTTTCCGCATTTGCTGCGCCGCATCAGGAATTTAGCCATAATGCCCAATTACTTGGTAATGGAACTGCGCTATAGGGATCCCGGGGAGCAGGCCCGCGCGCGCCAGCAGGGTCGAGAGGGGATTCCGGGTCACCAATAGCCATGACATCCATCACGACTTCGGCGATCGATACGCCTCTGCGGCGCTCGGTCGAACGGACTTGCGACGATCTCGCCATGCTGGTGCTGGCTGCGGTCGCCGTCATTGCAGGTTTGACCTTCCGCGACTACGGGCTCGGCTGGGACGATTACACCCACGCTGAATATGCCGATCTGTTGCTGCGCATGTTCGGTTCCGGCTTCAGGGATACCGCGGCGCTCTCGTTCGCCAATCTGTACATGTATGGCGGCGGCTTCGACATGATCGCCGCTCTCCTGCACAAGATCATTCCGCTCGAACTGTTCGAGACACGACGTCTGGTCGGTGCCATCGTCGGCGTGATCGGGCTTGCGGTGACGTGGCGGCTCGGGCGCCGCATCGGCGGGGCCCTCGCCGGTCTTGCCTCACTTTTGCTCCTCGCGCTCTGCCCGATCTTCTACGGCCACATGTTCATGAACCCGAAGGATGCGCCCTTCGCGGTGGCCATGATCATCCTGATGCTGGGCCTCGTCCGCCTCGCGGAGGAATATCCGCAGCCTTCGCCGCGCACGGTCCTGATCGTCGGCCTAGGTGCCGGCCTTTCGTTGGGCTGCCGCGTTCTCGGCGGTCTCGCGCTGGTCTACGCCATGCTTGGCTTCGTCCCGCTGTTCCTGGAGGAATTGCGCAGCGAGGGCTTGCGCGAGGCGGTCCGCCGCTTCGCCCATGTCGTCTATGTGCTGCTGCCTGGCCTTGCGTTCGGCTATCTCGTGATGGGCCTGATCTGGCCGTGGTCGATCATGGAGCCGGGCAATCCTTTCGAGGCGCTGACCTACTTCTCGCATTTCTTCGAGAAGCCGTGGAAGGAGATGTTCGATGGCGCGATCGTGTCCGTGCCCGACATGCCCTGGTCCTATCTGCCGACGCTGTTCGCGCTGCAGCTGCCCGAGGTGATGCTGGTGCTGATGGGCGGCGCCGTAGTCAGCACCTTCGCCATGCTGCCGCGCCGCGAGGTTCCCGCGCGCCGCAAAACCATCCTCTTGATGCTGACGCTGGCCGCGACCCTGCCGCTCGCGATCGCGATGGTGAAGCGTCCCGCACTGTACAACGGCATCCGCCATTTCGTCTTCGTGATCCCGCCAATGGCGGTGCTCGGCGGCGTCGCCTTCGGCTGGACTATGGAACGCCTGCGCTCCAATCACCGCACCTGGCAGCCGGTCGTGCTCGCCACCTTCTGCTTCGGTCTTGCGCTGTCGCTCGCCGAGATGATCCGGCTGCATCCCTATCAATACACGCACTTCAACCACATCGCCGGCACCGTGCGCGGCGCCGACGACCGCTTTATGCTCGACTATTGGGGCCTGGCGCTGAAGCAGGCCTCGGACGAGCTGCGCGAGCAGCTGGTCGAGCGCCAGGAAGTGCCGCCCAGCAATCGCAAATGGAAGGTCGCGGTGTGCGGGCCGCAGCGACCGGCCCAGGTCGCGCTCGGCCCCGACTTCACCATCGGCTGGGATTCCAACGCGGCCGATTTCGCGATGACGCTGGGCGAATTCTACTGCAAGGGCCTCACCGCACCCGTCATGGTCGAGATCAAGCGCGACGACGTGGTGTTCGCCCGCGTCTACGATATCCGCGGCCGCAGCATTTCCAGCCTGCTGTCGATCCCGGCTCCGTAATAATCTTCTCCCAACTCGAAGCCCGGATGAGCGAAGCGACATCCGGGGCCACCTTGGAGCTGCCCGCATATCGCTTCGCTCATGCGGGCAACGCTGAACTGCCGCGCGCTGGCCGCGCCTTGCTGCCCGCCTCACCCAAGACTAGGCTCCTTCTCCGCAACAACGATGTTCGGAGAGATCAGCCATGTCGCCAGCGGAAGCGCGCCTGAAGGAAGTGCCGTCGAACATGACGGAAGCCGAGTGGCAGCAACGCGTCAATCTCGCCGCCTGCTATCGCCTCGTCGCGTTGTACGGCTGGGACGATCTGGTCGACACGCACATCTCCGCGCGCGTGCCCGGCCCCGACCATCACTTCCTCATCAACCCATACGGGCTGATGTTCGACGAGATCACGGCGTCGAGCCTCGTCAAGGTCGATTTGCATGGCAATCAGCTCTCCGAGAGCGAATACAGCATCAACCCCGCCGGCTTCACCATCCATTCGGCGATCCACGAGGTGCGCGAGGACGCGATCTGCGTGCTGCATCTCCACACGCTCGACGGCACCGCGGTGTCGAGCAGCGCCGAAGGCCTGTTGCCGCTGAACCAGACCGCCCAGCTCGTCACCCACGACCTCGCCTATCACGACTATGAAGGCATCGCGCTCGACCATGACGAGCGGCCGCGGCTGCAGAAGGACCTCGGCGACCACAACCACATGCTTTTGCGCAATCACGGCACGCTGACGGTCGGCCGCTCGGTCGCTTCCGCCTTCGAGCGCATGTACCACCTCGAGCGCGCTTGCTCGATGCAGGTGCGCACGCGCGCGCTGGGTACGCCGATCTATCCAGTCGACGACGTCGCGATCGACAAGAATACCGAGCTACTGTCGAACCGCGACCGCGCCGAGCTGCGCGCCACCAATCTCGTGTGGCCGCCGCTGCTACGCAAGCTCGACCGCGTCAATCCGGGCTATCGGACTTGAGATTTTCGGGATTTGGTGTAGGGTAGCGTGCAACGAACCTCTACGCCTTTTGGAATGAAACGCCGCCCAATTCCGGGCGGCGTTTTTATTTAGGGGTAACTCCCCACGCCCGTCATTCCGGGGCGCGCGAAAAGCGCGAACTAAGGTGCGCAATTGCGCACCTGAGAATCTCGCGCAACAATCTCCAGATTCCGGGTTCGCCTCTTCGAGGCGCCCCGGAATGACCGCTACGCGGTCACTTCACCTCCGCCAGCGCGGCGAGGATGCGGGCCCAGGAGCGGATGCCCTTCTGGAAGCTGCGCAGATCGTACTTCTCGTTCGGCGAATGGATGTTGTCGTCGTCGAGGCCGAAGCCGACCAGCAGCGAATCGAGGCCGAGCGTGCGCTTGAAATCGGCGACGATCGGGATCGAGGCACCCGATCCCATCAGCACGGTCTCCTTGCCCCATTCCTCGGTCAGCGCCTTCTTGGCGGCGGCGAGCGGTTTCATATTCCAGTCGAGCGCGACTGCGGGCGCGGCGGAATGGTCGCCGAACTCGACCTTGCAGTCGCCCGGAATGCGCGCGGTCACGTAGTCGCGGAACGCCTTGCGGATCTTTTGGGGGTCCTGCCCCTCGACCAGACGGAACGAGACCTTGGCAGACGCGTGCGACGGGATCACCGTCTTGGAGCCCTCGCCGATATAGCCACCCCAAATGCCATTGACGTCGCAGGTCGGACGCGAGGAGGCCTGCTCGATCAGCAAGCGCCCCTTCTCGCCGGCAGGGATCGACAAGCCCACCGGCTTGAGGAACGTGTCCGGCGTGAATTCGAGCTTTTTCCACTGCACCAAGATGTCAGGGGGCGTGTCCTTGATCCCGTCATAGAAGCCGGGAATGGTGATGCGGTTGTCGTCGTCGAACAGACTGCCCAGAATTTTCGTGAGGACCCGGATGGGGTTCATCGCGCTGCCGCCGAAGACGCCGGAATGCAGGTCGCGATTGGCGGCGGTGATCTTCAGCTCCTCATAGAGCAGGCCGCGCAGCGATGTCGTGATCGCCGGCGTGTTGTGATCCCACATGCCGGTGTCGCAGACCAGCACGTAGTCGGCTTTGAACTCGTCCTTGTTGGCCTCGATGAAGGGCACGAAATTCTTCGAGCCGACCTCCTCCTCGCCTTCGATCAGGAAGGTGATGTCGACCGGCAGCGAGCCCGTCACCTTCATCCAGGCGCGGCAGGCTTCGACGAAGGTCATGACCTGGCCCTTGTCGTCCTCGGCACCGCGCGCGACGATGATCTTGCGACCATCGGCATGGTCGGTGACGACAGGCTCGAACGGCGGACGATCCCAGAGATCGAGCGGGTCGACCGGCTGCACGTCGTAATGGCCGTAGAACAGTACGTGCGGCCGTCCGCCCGCCCTGGCCTTGCCGACGATGGCGGGATGTCCGGCGGTCGGCCTCACTTCGGTGGCGACATCGAGGCTTGCGATGTCCTTGGCGAGGTGCTCGGCCGCGGCCTTGCAATCGGCGGCGAAGGCCGGATCCGCGGAGATCGACTTGATCCGCAACAACGAAAACAGACGCTCCAGGCTGTTATCGAAATCCTTGTCGATGTGGTCGAGCACGGATTGAAGCTGCGCATTGGCCATGGTCGTATTCCCGATTGTTGGTCTCAAGGTGTCTGCGCTTTTAGCGCTGGCGCGGCCTCGGGACCAGCCGGCGGATGCCAGATGTGCCATGCGAGGCTGCCGGCAAGGATGGCGGTCGCAACGAGATTATTGCCCCAGGCCTGGATGACATTGGGAAACCACGGCAGCGATAGCAGCATGAGGATGCCGGCGGCACCCAAAGCGAGCCAGGTTCCCAGCCGCACATTCGCCCGCGCGTCGAGGGTGGCCCGATGCATCAGCACCGTCATGGGCAGGAACAGCCACATGAAGTAGTATTGCCGCGCCAGAGGCGAGGCAATCGTCATCAGGCAGAACAGGATGCCGAGCTCCTCGGCGTCGGAGCGCGCCGTTCGCCGCGCTTGCCGAGGCATGATCGGGACGAAGCCGAGCCCGAGCACCGCCGACAGCGCGAGCACGATCCAGTTCGCCGTGCTGTAGTCGACGTCGATGACGTTCATCGTACGCGGCGGCTTGTTGGGGTCTTCCAGATTGTAATTGATCGGCCGGACCAGGCGATGCGTGACAGCAATGAGGGACTGGTTGACCCACGACCAATTCTGCTCGCCGCGCTGGCCAAAGCCTTGTTCCGAGTTGGTACCGACCATGGCCTGGTACCAGGTCGCAAGTTCGGCTGCGTTGCGCTCGAAGCCGCGGATCGGCGCCGGCACGACGTAAAGAAGAATGCCGGTGAAGGCGACCGTAGCGACGGCGGCCGCCCACTTCTGCCGCCACATCAGGTAGGGCAGCACCGCGATCGGAAACACCTTGATGGCCGTCGCGAGCGCAAACATGAAGCCAGCAAGCCAGGGGCGCTGATGCCGCAAGCTCCAGAAGCCGTAGAGCATCATCGCCAACAGGACGAGGTTCGGCTGGCCGAGGTCGAACATGTCGAACACGAAAGTGACGGTGACGAAGGCGGGCAATGCTTCCAGCCAGGGACCGGGCTTGCGGTCCGAGCCAGCCAGGACCTGGGAGAACATCCCGGTGTACCACCACGCCACTGCATTCAGGATGGACAGGACGGTATAGAGCGGGATCTTGCCGAACCAGCTCGGGATCGCCAACATGATCGCCGGAAGCGGCGGATAGATGAATTCGAAGTAGTCGCTGATATCGCCGGGATAGAGCGAGCGTCCCTCCAGGATCTGCTGCCCGGCCCAGTACCACAGCCCGTAATCCTTGGTCTTGCCGTGGCCGAAGATCTCGGGAATGAGCACATCGGCGGTCAGGAGGACGCAGCAGAACAGGAAAAGCAGGTCCAGCGGCGCGCGCAGCGACAGGCGTCTCGGCGCATCAGGTTTGGCTAACGGGGCGGTGGAGGTCACGGTGGAGTCCAGTCGGCGGCGGACTACCACGTAGCAGACGGGCGGATGCTTGGAGAGCCCCTCACCGGAATTTGTGCGCTGTGATGGCCTCCCGATGGCCGCTAAACCTCCGGCGGCGTGATGGCCGGGCGTGCTGCCTAAGGCGCGACGAGATCGGGATGAATCGTCATCGCGCTTCAGGTTATTGTTTGAGCATGATCTTTTCGGAAAACCGCTTCACACACTTTTCCGGATCACGCTCTAGCGCCGCAGCAATCCGCCGAGCGCGCCGCGAACCAGGGTGCGGCCGATCGAGCCGCCGAGCTGGCCGCCGACCGACTTGCCGATATTGGCGGCCATCCCCCCGATCACCTGGTTGGTCACCGATCGCGTCACGTCGCGCGCGATGACCTGGCCGGTTGACAGACGGCCGCGCTTGACGTTGGTGCCGAAGATAGAGCCGACGATCGAGCCGATCTGGCCGAGGATGCCGCCACCGCTTCCACCTGCCGAACCATCTGCCGTTGCCGCCGTGCCGGCGATGCGCTTCTGAAGAATCTCGTAGGCAGACTCGGAATCGACAGCGGTGTCGTATTTGCCCTTGACCGGGCTTATAGCCATGATCGCCTTGCGCTCCTCCGGCGTGATCGGTCCAATCCGGGCCGACGGCGGCCGGATCATCACCCGCTCGACCATCGAAGGCGTGCCGTTGCCCTCGAGGAAGGACACCAGCGCCTCGCCCTTGCCGAGCTCCATGATCACCTTGGCGGTGTCGAGCTTCGGGTTGGGCCGGAAGGTCTGGGCTGCGGCGGCGACCGCCTTCTGGTCGCGCGGGGTGAAAGCGCGCAGCGCGTGCTGCACCCGGTTACCCAACTGCCCGAGCACGCGATCGGGCACGTCGACCGGGTTCTGCGTCACGAAGTAGACGCCAACGCCCTTGGAGCGGATCAGACGCACCACCTGCTCGATCTTGTCCATCAGCGTTTTGGGCGCATCGTTGAACAACAGATGCGCCTCGTCGAAGAAGAACACGAGCTTCGGCTTGGGCAGGTCGCCGACCTCGGGCAGCTCCTCGAACAGCTCCGACAGCATCCACAACAGGAATGTCGCATAAAGCCGCGGGCTCTGGAGCAGCTTGTCGGCGACGAGGATGTTGACCATGCCGCGCCCGTCGCGGTCGGTCTTCATGAAGTCCTTCAGCGTCAGCGCCGGTTCGCCGAAGAATTTGGAGCCGCCCTGGTTCTCCAGCACCAGGAGCTGGCGCTGGATGGTGCCGACGGTCGCCTTGGTGACGTTGCCGAAGCCCTGCGCGGCCTTGCGGATGGCGGCGAGCGGATCCGCCGCCGCGTCCGGCCCCTTCTTCCCGCTATCGGGCACGATGGCGTCGAGCAGCGCGCGAAGGTCCTTCATGTCGATCAGGACGAGACCGTTGTCGTCGGCGACGCGGAAGGCGACGTTGAGCACGCCTTCCTGCACGTCGTTGAGGTCGAGCATGCGCGCGAGCAGCAGCGGTCCCATCTCGGTGACCGTCGCCCGCACCGGGTGGCCCTGCTCACCGAACACGTCCCAGAACACCGTCGAGAACTGGTCGGGCTGGAACGTCAGCCCCATCTCGGTGGCGCGCTTGACGATGAAATCCTTTGGTTCGCCGACCTCGGAGATGCCGGAGAGGTCGCCCTTGATGTCGGCTGCGAAGACCGGAACGCCGGCGCGCGCAAATCCTTCCGCCATCACTTGCAGCGACACGGTCTTGCCGGTTCCGGTTGCACCGGTGACGAGGCCATGGCGATTGGCGAGCGCCAGCGTCAGCCATGCCTGCTCGTTTCCCTTGCCGACGAAGATCTTCTCGTCGGTGTCACCGAGCTTGCTGTCCTGTGCGGTCATTATGGTCTCTGATCTCTGCAGTTTCGCGTATCGAAACTCGAATACACCAGTTCCGGAGTTTAACGCATGTCGCGAGCCGATTGAAACCATTCAACGTGGTCCGGACATGCGACATCGTCGGAAACATCAGCCGAAAGTCGGAAAGGTGCATTCGCACCGCGGTATTTTCTTGCTGATTCCATCTCCGCTCTTGCATCGCTGCAACACTTTTCGCGCGTTCGAAACGTTGGTCGCGTTCATCGCTTGTATTTCACATCGCACCGGCTCAAGATCATTTTCGAAAGCAATACTCCGGCATGTGAACCGGCTGAGGGGCAGGCCATATGGACGAGCTGATCGGGCGGCTGGCAACAAACGCCAGCATAGATAGTGCTGTCGCTGAAAAGACTGTCGGCATTATCCTGGGTTTCCTCCGCAGCGAGGGTCCTTCCGACAGCGTGCAGGCCCTGATCGACCAGATTCCCGGTGCGGAAGCCGTGATCGAGACGTCCGGGAGCGGCGGCGGACTGTCGCGGCTGATGGGCGGTGGCCTGATGGCCGTCGGCTCACGCCTGATGGGCCTCGGACTCGGCATGTCGGAGATTCAAAACATCGCCCGTGAACTTTTTCGCTTCGGCCGAGACAAAATCGGAGCCGATCAGATGGGCAAGATCATCGCGGGGACGCCGGGCCTCAGCCAATTCGCCTGAAGCTTTCGCATTTCATATCGAGAATCATGACATATCCCATCTCCGAGATTGAGGGCCTGTCGGCCTTTGCCGCCAACAAGTTGAAGGCGCAGGGAATCCGCACCACCGACGCGCTGCTCGAGGCTGCCGGCACCGTGAAAGGCCGCAAGGCGCTGTCTGCCAAGACCGGCATCAGCGAGCAGCTGCTGCTCGAATGGGCCAACGTCTCTGACTACATGCGCATCCCCGGCATGGGCCGGGCCAAGGTCGGCCTGGTCCGCGCTGCCGGCGTCACCACGGTGCGCGAGCTCGCTTATCGGAATCCGGCAAGGCTCGCGCAGAGCATGCGGGACGCGAACGAGAAGAAGAAGCTCCTCCGCATCCTGCCTTCCGAGAAGTCGGTCGGCGAGATCATCGCCAAGGCGAAGAAGCTGCCGCCGAAGATTACGTATTAGCCACACACTCTCTCCGTCGTACCCCCGAAGGGGTATCCAGTACGCCGCGCCTCCTCCACATTGTCGCAATGCCTCGGAGTATTGGATTGCCCGCTTTCGCGGGCAATGACACGAGGGGTTGGTCTTGAACTCCCCCTCCCCGACCGCTAAAGCCACCCGCATGAGCGCCTCGCCCTCCCCATCCGTCCCGCCGGCCGGCTCGGCCGGGGCCGACGTGCTGCGGACGCTGTTGGAACGGCCGCTTCCGGCGGTGATGGGGGTGCTCAACGTCACCCCGGATTCCTTCTCTGACGGCGGCGCGTTCATCGCGCCCGAGCAGGCCTTGGAGCGTGCCCGGACGATGATCGCTGATGGCGTCGACATCATCGATATCGGCGCGGAGTCCACCCGGCCCTACAAGGGCGCCCAGCCGGTCACAGCGGAACGCGAGCTCGCCCGGCTGAAGCCGGTGCTGGCTGGCGTCGTGGCGCTTGGCGCGCCCGTCTCGATCGACAGCATGAAGGCGGAGGTGGTGGCGTTCGCGCTCGACCAGGGCGCGGCGATCGTCAACGACGTCTGGGGCCTGCAACGCGACGCCGCCATGGCACCGCTGGTCGCGGCTAAAGGCGTTCCGGTCATCGTGATGCACAACCGCGACAATGCCGACCCCACCATCGACATCGTCACGGACATGAAAACCTTCTTCCTGCGCTCGCTGGATATCGCGGCCAAGGCTGGTATCGCGCGGGACAAAATCGTACTCGATCCCGGCATCGGCTTCGGCAAGACGGCCGAGCAGAGCATGATCGCGCTGGCGCGGCTGCGCGAACTCGACATGTTCGGCCTGCCGATCCTGGTCGGCGCCTCGCGCAAGCGCTTCATCGCCGCGGTGTCGCCGTCGGAGCCGAAAGAGCGACTCGCCGGATCGATCGCCGCGCACGTCATCGCCGCGCAGCGCGGCGCAAAAATCATTCGGACCCATGACGTCGCCGAAACCTTGCAGGCCCTGCGTGTAGCAGCAGCAATCGAGAGCAAGCCATGACCGATACGATCTTCGTCACCGGCCTGTCGATCCACGCGCGCCACGGCGTCATGGATCACGAAACCGAAGTCGGCCAGCGCTTCGTCATCGATCTCGAACTCTATACCGACCTGTCGGAGCCTTCGCGCAGCGACCGGCTCGCCGATACCGTGTCCTACGCCGAAGTGGTGGCGACCACCACGGCGGCGTTCAAGAACACCAATTACAAGCTCTTGGAGCGCGCCGCCGGCGCGGTGGCCGATGCCATCCTGTCGCATTTCCCGCGCATCCGCGCCGTGAAGATCACCGTGCACAAGCCGCATGCGCCGATCGCCGCGATCTTCGACGACGTCGGCATCATGCTGACGCGCTCGCGGCATCCATAAGATGGCGAGCGTCTTGATCGCATTCGGCGGAAATGTCGGCGATGTCCGCGCGACATTCCGCAAGGCGATCGCGCATATCTGCGGCATGGCGCAAGCCGCGCTGATCGCGCGCTCGTCCGACTATGCAACGCCGCCCTGGGGCGATGAGGACCAGGAGCCCTTCATCAACGCGTGCATCGAGATCGAGACCAGCCTTGATCCGCATGCACTGCTGTTCGTGCTCCAGAAGATCGAGCAGAAATTCGGCCGCACGCGGGACAAGGAGCGGCGCTGGGGCCCGCGCACGCTCGATCTCGATATGATTGCCTATGACAATGTCAGCTTGCAGAAGCCCGATCTGACCCTGCCGCATCCGCGCCTGTTCGAGCGCGCCTTCGTGCTGGTGCCGCTGGCCGAAATCGCGCCCGACCGCCTCATATCAGGCGTTCGTGTGCGTGACGGGCTCGCCAGCGTCTCGACGCAAGGCATTGAGCGGCTTCCGGATACCGGTTAACCAAAAACAACCGTTTGCAGGGGCGGTCCGCCGTGGCAATTTCGCCTGCGAATAACAAGATTTCGGGAGCCCCTCGCCGCATGACCTCCGTGACTGACGACCTGCCGCTGGCGGCGGATTTCCCCAAGGCGACGATCGAAGACTGGCGCAAGCTGGTTGACGGCGTGCTGAAGGGCGCGCCGTTCGAGAAGCTGGTCGGCAAGACCTATGATGGCCTGAAGATCGAGCCGCTCTACCCACGCGCCAAGGGCCTTGCGCCCGTGGTGGGCCGGCCGCCAGCTGCGCCCTGGCAGATCATGCAGCGGATCGACCATCCCGATGCGGCTGCCGCGAATGCGCAGGCGCTGACCGATCTCGAGAACGGCGCGACGGGGCTCGCGCTGGTGTTCGCCGGCGACAGCGGCGCCCACGGCTTCGGCCTGGAACCGTCAGCCGATGCGGTCGCAAGAGTCTTGAAGGACATCCATCTCGATGCCGGCATCGGCCTCGAGCTTCAGATCGGTCCGCAATCGCGGATGGCCGCGATCCATGTCGCGGAATATGTGAAGAGCGCAGGCTTCGATCCCGCCGCCTGCAACATCCGCTTCGGGCTTGATCCGCTCGCGGCCGGCGCGGTGTGGGGCCACAGCCCCTATACTTGGGAGGAGATCGTTCCAGCCATCACCGGCGCCATCAAGGGTCTCGCTGGGCTCGGCTTCAAGGGGCCATTCGCCTCCGCCGACGGACGCGTGATCCACGATGCCGGCGGTTCGGAAGTGCAGGAGCTTGCCTTCGTGCTCGCCTGCGGCGTTGCCTATCTGCGCGCGATCGAAAATGCCGGCATTGCGCTGCAGCAGGCGCAGGACATGGTCTATGCGCGGCTTTCCGCCGATGCCGACCAGTTCCTGACCATGGCCAAATTCCGCGCGCTGCGGCTGCTGTGGGCGCGCATCGAGCAGGCCTGTGGCCTGACGCCGAAACCGCTGTTCATCGCTGCCGACACGGCCTGGCGCATGCTGACGCAGCGCGACCCTTACGTGAACATGCTGCGCGCGACCATCGCGACCTTTGCGGCCGGGCTTGCCGGCGCCAACGCGATCACCGTGTTGCCGCATACGCTGGCGCTCGGACTGCCCGATCCGTTCGCACGACGCGTGGCGCGCAACACGCAAGCCCTGCTGCTGGAAGAAAGCAATCTCGCCAAGGTCAGCGATCCCGCGGCGGGCGCCGGCGGCATCGAGACGCTGACCGCGCAGCTGTGCGAGGCCGCTTGGGCGCTGTTCCAGGAGAGCGAGAGAGCCGGCGGCGCCTTTGCCGCGCTTCAGCAGGGTATTTTTCAAAGTAAAGTAGCGGCTACGCGAAAGGCGCGCGAGGCCAACATCGCAAAACGCCGAGACGTGCTGACCGGCGCCAGCGAGTTTCCGAACCTGCATGAGAGCGAGACGGCCGTGCTGAAGGTGACGCCAATCGCGCTTCCGCCTTACGGTGAGCAAAAATACAAATTCGATGCACTGTCGCCGATCCGGCTGGCGGAACCGTTCGAGGCGTTGCGTGACAAGTCGGATGCCGCGTTGAAAGCACGTGGCGCCCGGCCAAAGGTGTTCCTGGCCAATCTCGGCACGCCCGCCGATTTCACCGCGCGGGCGACGTTTGCCAAGAGCTTCTTCGAGGCTGGCGGCATCCAGGCCCTCGACAGCGAGGGTTTTGCCGATCCGTCCAAGCTTGCTACCGCGTTCAAGGCCTCCGGCGCGGAGCTTGCCTGCCTCTGTTCCAGCGACAAGGTCTATGCCGGTCACGCGGAACCCGCCGCCCGGGCCCTGCAAACGGCCGGCGCCCGACATATCTATCTGGCAGGCCGCCCGACCGATGCCGAGGCGGCGCTGCGTGCGGCCGGCGTCACCGGTTTCGTCTTCGCCGGAGGCGATGCGCTTGCGACGCTGCAAGACGCCTACCGGCGGATGGAGCAGCCATGACCGAAACCAGCAAAACCGTTCTCACCGGCGGCTGCCAATGCGGGGCCGTGCGCTTTCGAGTCACGACGGCACCGACCAAGGTCTCGATCTGCCACTGCCGGATGTGCCAGAAGGCGGCTGGCGCCCCGTTCGCCTCCTTCGCCGACATCAACAAGACGGACTTTGCCTGGACCAAGGGACGGCCGTCGTTCTTCCGCTCCTCCTCCATCGCCGAGCGCGGCTTTTGCGCCGCCTGCGGCACGCCGCTGAGCTTTGGCCGCATCGACGGCGACCGGATCGAGATCATGACAGGCACGTTCGACCGCCCCGACCACGTTGTCCCAACGCGGCAGTTCGGCACCGAATCTCGCCTCGGCTGGGTAGTCGGCATCTCCAATTTGCCGAGCCAGACCACCCAGCAGAATTACGGACCGGAGAAGATGGCGACCATCGTCAGCTATCAGCATCCGGATCATGATTGAGGCCGTCCGGTGTTTCAGCTGCTCGGACAAAGCTTGCTAGGTCTCGCAGAATGGAAGTTTGTCGAGCTTTTCGCGCGCTTGCCGCGGAGCGGGACTTGAGCGATGACTGAGAGCCGGCTGGATGATCCGGTCTACAAGAAGAATGTGCAAAGGCTGATCGAGCATCATCGCAGCTTTGAGGATTCCAAGAGATGAGCCGCATTCCCAATTTCGCCGATGTCGCCTTCGAGCGGACCGCAACCACAGCGCCATTAGGCAGCGCCGAGCCGTGGCTGACGCCCGAGGGCATTCTCGTAAAACCCGCTTATGGCGAGGCCGATCTTGCCGGCCTCGATTTCCTCGAGACCTATCCCGGCATCGCGCCCTTTCTGCGCGGTCCCTACCCGACCATGTATGTCAACCAGCCCTGGACCATCAGGCAATATGCCGGCTTCTCCACGGCAGAGGATTCCAACGCGTTCTATCGCCGTAATCTCGCCGCTGGACAGAAGGGCCTCTCGGTCGCCTTCGATCTCGCCACGCATCGCGGCTATGACAGCGATCATCCGCGCGTCGGCGGCGACGTCGGCATGGCCGGCGTCGCGATCGATTCCATCTACGACATGCGCACGCTGTTCGCAGGGATTCCGCTCGATCAGATGAGCGTGTCCATGACCATGAACGGCGCGGTACTGCCGATCCTGGCGCTCTATGTCGCGGCCGCCGAGGAACAGGGCGTGCCGCCGGAAAAACTCTCGGGCACCATTCAGAACGACATTCTGAAAGAATTCATGGTGCGTAACACCTATATCTATCCGCCCGCGCCATCGATGCGGATCATTTCGGACATCTTCGCCTACACCTCCACGAGGATGCCGAAATACAACTCGATCTCGATCTCCGGCTATCACATGCAGGAGGCCGGTGCGACGCAGGACCTCGAGCTCGCCTACACGCTCGCCGATGGCGTCGAATATCTGCGTGCCGGACTCGCTGCAGGCCTCGACGTCGACCGCTTCGCGCCGCGCCTGTCGTTCTTCTGGGCGATCGGCATGAACTTCTTCATGGAGGTCGCCAAGCTGCGCGCCGCGCGCCTGCTCTGGGCGAAGCTGCTGAAGCCATTCAATCCGAAAGACCCGCGCTCGCTGTCGCTGCGCACGCATAGCCAGACCTCAGGCTGGTCGCTGACCGCTCAGGACGTCTTCAACAACGTCATGCGTACCACGGTGGAGGCGATGGCGGCCACCCAAGGCCATACCCAGTCGCTGCACACCAACGCGCTCGACGAAGCGCTGGCGCTGCCGACCGATTTCTCGGCGCGCATCGCTCGCAACACCCAGCTCTTCCTCCAACAGGAGAGCGGCACCACGCGCATCATCGATCCCTGGGGCGGCTCGTATTATGTCGAGCGGCTCACGCGCGACCTCGCCGCCAAGGCCTGGAGCCACATCCAGGAGGTCGAGGAGCTCGGCGGCATGGCCAAGGCGATCGAGGCGGGCGTGCCGAAACTGCGCATCGAGGAAGCCTCGGCCAAGACACAGGCCCGCATCGATGCCGGCAAGCAGGCCGTGATCGGCGTTAACAAGTACAAGCCGACCGATGAGGCGCCGATCGAGATCCTCAAAGTCGACAACAGCAATGTCCGCCGCTTGCAGATCGACAAGCTGACGCGGCTGAAATCCGAGCGCAATCAGAAGGACGTCGATGCCGCCCTCGCCGCGCTGACGCGCTCGGCCAGAGAAGGCAACGGCAATCTGCTCGCGCTCGCCATCGACGCGGCGCGCGCCAAGGCGACCGTCGGCGAGATTTCGGAGGCGATGGAGAAGGTGTTCGGCCGGCATCGCGCCGAGATCAAGTCCATCACCGGCGTCTACAAGCGGGAGGCCTCCAGCATGGGAAACCAGGTCGAGAAGGTTCAGGCGCTGATCGACGCCTTCGAGGAGGCGGAAGGCCGCCGCCCGCGCATCCTGGTGGCCAAGATCGGCCAGGACGGCCATGACCGCGGCCAGAAGGTGATCGCGTCAGCCTTCGCCGACATCGGCTTCGACGTCGACATCGGGCCGCTGTTCGCGACCGCCGACGAAGCTGCGCGGCAGGCGGTCGAGAACGACGTGCACATCCTCGGCGTCTCCTCGCTCGCCGCCGCCCACCTCACGGCGGTGCCGGAACTGAAGGCCGCGCTGAAGAAGCAGGGCCGCGACGACATCATGATCATCGTCGGCGGCGTAGTGCCGCCGCAGGATTACGACGCGCTGTACGCGGCCGGCGCCGAAGCCATCTTCCCGCCGGGCACCGTGATCGCCGATGCGGCGGAGGAACTGATCCGCAAGCTGAACGTCCGGCTTGGGCATAGCGAGGCGGCGGAGTAGTGATGGACTGGTCGTGCGCCCGGCCAGGTTGTGTCCATGACACCTGACGAAATCATTGCTGCAATACGCAAGAACGCGGATGCCATCAAAGGCAAGGGCGTATCGAAGCTCTCCATCTTCAGCTCGCACGTCCGCGACGATTATCGTCGATATAAACGGGATAGTTGTTGAAGTCGCGAATTAGCGACCAGACTTCGTCCAGCGGGTGATCCAGCACCGTGCTGTAATAGGCTTGGGTCATGGCTTGCCTTTGGCACTTGTTGCGCGCTGAGGTTGGCGACTTGCGCCGGCAAAACCCACCCGATTTCCGACTGCCTGTCCGATGGTTTCACACAAACGGCGATCTCGCTGGTAGCGCTACCTTGCGGCGCCGCCGCAAAGCCGACTAGAATGCCGCCGTTGACAAGAGCGCTCGACGTCGCGGGCGCCGCTGGGAGGCATTCAATGTCCAAGATCACCCGCCGCGCCTTTGCGGCCTCGTCTGCCGCGGTCGCGGCATCCGCCGCTTTCGGGTTCAAGCCGGCACTCGCACAAGCCTATCCGGCGCGTCCGGTCACCGTGATCGTGCCTTGGGGCGCGGGCGGCGGCACCGATGCGACCGCGCGCATCGTCGCGGCGCTGCTGGAGAAGGATCTCGGCCAACCCTTCAACGTGGTCAACCGCACCGGCGGCTCCGGCGTCGTCGGCCATAGCGCGATCGCGAGCGCGCAGCCCGACGGCTACACGATCGGCATGCTCACGGTCGAAATCTCGATGATGCACTGGCAAGGCCTCACCGAGCTGACGCCAAAGAGCTACACGCCGCTGGCGCTGATGAACGAGGATCCGCCCGGCATCCAGGTCTCCTCCTCCTCGCCCTACAAGACGGTCAAGGAGCTCGCCGACGCGATCAAGGCGGCGCCTCCGGGCAAGTTCAAGGCTTCGGGCACCGGCCAGGGCGGCATCTGGCATCTGGCGCTGGTCGGCTGGATGCAGGCGATGGGCCTGCCTGCCAACCAGGTCGCCTGGGTGCCGTCAAATGGCGCAGCGCCCGCGATGCAGGATCTCGCCGCCGGTGGCCTCGACCTGACCACCTGCTCGGTGCCGGAAGCGCGCGCCATCATCGAGGCTGGCAAGGCCAGGAGCCTTGCCATCATGGCGCCGGCGCGCAACCCGATCTTCAAGGACGTGCCGACATTGAAGGAGGCGATGGGCATCGACTACGCGACCGGTGCCTGGCGCGGCATCGGCGCCCCGAAGAACCTGCCGCCGGAGATCGCAACGAAGCTGACCGCAGCGCTGAAGAAGGTCTACGACTCAGCCGAGTTCAAGGACTTCATGAGCAATCGCGGCTTCGGCACCGTGTGGGGCGATGCCGCCCATTTCGCCGCCTTCATGGACAAGGGCGACGCCCAGATGGGCGAGGCGATGAAGGCGGCGGGCCTGAGCAAGGCGTGATTTTCACCTCTCCGCGCGAGCGGCAGGGCTGTCGCATATGAAGAACGTGGCGAGTAGCTCGCTTGCAGCCCATCCTTCGAGACGCCTGCCTACGGCGGGCCCTCAGGATGAGGTCGCGTTTTGCGGCGAGATATCAAACCCTCATGGTGAAGAGCCCGCGAAAGCGGGCGTCTCGAACCATGCAGGCCGAGCAGCTTCATCATATGCGCTAGCCCAACCCACGCGGGGAGAGGGAGTGCACTTCTCATAGGACTCTCCCATGCGTCTTCCCGACTCCGTCACGGGATCGTTTCTCGTCGCACTCGGCGCGGCCGCCGCCTATGGCGGTTGGATCTTGCCGCCGGTGCCGGGCCAGCCGGTCGGCCCCAACGTGTTTCCGCTGGTGATCGGCACCGGGCTCGCCCTGTGCGGGCTCGCGATCGTGTTCGGCATCGGCCATTCCTTCGAGGAGGAGGAAGAGCTGGTCCCGCTCGAGAACGGTCAGGCCGCCAGCCCGCCGCCGCAGGGCAAGCTCTACGGCCTTCGCGCCTTGCTGCCGCCGGCGCTGCTGCTGTTCTACGTCTTTGCCGCCGACCGGCTCGGCTTCATCCTCGCTGCCGCGATCATGGTCTACGTGACCTCGACCGCGTTGGGGGCGAAGTGGAAGCTGGCGCTGCCGCTCGCGGCGCTCTCGCCATTCGCCATTCACCTCATTTTCGGCAAGCTGTTGCGCGTGCCGCTGCCTGCCGGCCTGCTGCCGACGCCCTGGTAATCCCATGCTGAAAACCCTGATTGATGCGTTCGCACTGATCTCGACCTGGGAGGTCATCATCGCGATGTTCGCGGCCTCCGTGTACGGGCTCGTGATCGGCTCGCTGCCGGGCCTGTCGGCGACGATGGCGACCGCCCTGCTCGTCCCCGTCACCTTTTACCTGTCGCCGATCGCGGCGATTGCGACCATCGTCGCGGCGTCCTCGATGGCGATCTTCTCCGGCGACATTCCCGGCGCGCTGCTGCGCATTCCCGGCACGCCGGCTTCCGCCGCCTATGCCGACGAAGCCTATGCCATGACCCGCAAGGGCCAGGCCGAGCTCGCGCTCGGGGCCGGCGTCTGGTTCTCCGCGGTCGGCGGCATCGCCGGCGTGCTGTCGCTGATGATCCTGGCGCCGCCGCTCGCCGAGATCGCGCTGTCGTTCTCGACGTTCGAATATTTCTGGCTGGCGCTGCTCGGCCTGATGTGTGCCACTTTGGTCGCGCGCTCCTCGCCCGTGAAGGCGATCGCCGGCATGTTCATCGGCCTGCTGGTCTCCTGCATCGGCATCGAGAATCCCGGCGGCGTCCCGCGCTTCACCTTCGGCCTCACCGATCTGTTCGGCGGCATCGAACCGATCCCGGCGCTGGTCGGCGTGTTCGCGGTGGCGCAGGTGATGCGCGCGATGCTGACGCCCGAGCCGCCACCGCTGCCGCGACGAAAATTCGGAAGCATCATGGCCGGCCAGTGGAAGCTGACCAAGAAGTATCATTGGCAGATGACGCGCGGGAATATCGTCGGCATCATCATCGGCGTGCTGCCCGGCGCCGGCGCCGACATGGCCGCCTGGGTCTCCTACGCGATGTCGAAGCGCTTCTCGAAGGAGCCTGAAAAGTTCGGCACCGGTCACGTCGAAGGCCTGGTCGAGGCCGGAGCCAGCAACAACGCCAGCATCGCCTCCGGCTGGGTGCCATCGCTGCTGTTCGGCATCCCCGGCGACACCATCGCCGCGATCGCGATCGGCGTGCTCTACATGAAGGGACTCAATCCCGGCCCGACGCTGTTCACCGAGAAGGCGTCGAGCATGTACGCGATCTATCTGATGTTCATCATCGCGAACATCATGATGATCCCGCTCGGCATCGCCATGATCCGGGTCGCGGCCTACATCCTGCTGGCGCCACGCTCCACCGTGATGCCGATCATCATGCTGTGCTGCGCGGTCGGCTCGTTCGCGATCGGCAACAACATGTTTGGCGTCGTCACCGTCGCCGCCTTCGGCGTGATCGGCTATATCATGGAAGCGAACGGCTATCCCGTGGCAGCCATGGTGCTCGGCATCGTCATGGGCACCATGGTCGAGCAGGCTTTCGTCACCTCGTTGATCAAGTCGGACGGAAGCATCCTGCCGTTCTTCGAGCGCCCAGTCGCGGCGATCCTCGCCGCGATGGCAATCGGCGCCCTGCTGTGGCCGGTAATGGTGTGGGTGTGGCGCAAGATGAAACCGCCCCAGGCGGCGGCGGCAACATCCCGGTGATTTGCAGGCGAGCGCCCTCGCCTGCCCAGCCGGGCCGTTGTAAAGCAGGGCATGACTGAGAAGAAGGCCTCGCCGGACACCCAATCCCTCGCCCGCGACGTGCGCGCCGGCAGCCGCGCGGCGCTGGCGCGGGCTATCACGCTGGTGGAGAGCCGGCGCTCCGACCATCAGGCGCTGGCGCGCGAACTGGTGCAGATGCTGCTGCCCGACACCGGCAAGGCGGTGCGCGTCGGCATCACCGGCTCTCCGGGCGTCGGCAAGTCCACCACGATCGACGCGCTCGGCACGTATCTGATCGAACAAGGCCACAAGGTCGCAGTGCTCGCGGTCGATCCGTCCTCAGCGCGCAGCGGCGGCTCGATCCTCGGCGACAAGACCCGGATGGCGCGGCTGTCGGCCTCCACCGATGCCTTCATCCGCCCCTCGCCGTCTTCGGGCACGCTCGGGGGCGTCGCGGCCAAGACACGCGAGGCAATGCTGATTTGCGAAGCCGCAGGCTTCGGCGTCGTGCTGGTCGAGACCGTCGGCATCGGCCAATCCGAGACGGCGGTCTGCGACATGACCGATTTCTTCCTCGCACTTATGCTGCCGGGCGGCGGCGACGAACTGCAAGGGATCAAGAAGGGCCTGGTCGAGCTCGCCGACATGATCGCCATCAACAAGGCCGACGGCGACAACCTCAAGCGCGCCAAGATCACGGCCGCTGACTACCGCGGCGCGCTGCACATCCTCGCGCCGCGGTCCGAGCATTGGCACCCACCGGTCGAGACCTATTCGGCGCTCACCGGCGACGGAATCGCGAGAATTTGGCAGAGGATCCTTGATCACCGCAAGGCGATGAGCGCATCCGGCGAGTTTGCCGCGCGGCGGCGCGATCAGCAGGTGAAATGGATGTGGTCGATGCTGGAGCAGCGCATGCTGGCGCGGCTGCGCAGCGAGGCGTCGGTGCGGACCAAGGTCCGGAAGATCGAGGCCGAGGTCGCCGACGGCCATCTCACGCCGGCCCTCGCCGCGGAGCAGATGCTGGAGTTGCTGCAATGAGCGAAAGGCTCCGCATTCTCCTCACCGGCTTCGGGCCGTTTCCCGGCGCGCCGTTTAACCCGACCCAGCCGCTGATAGCGCGGCTGGCGCAGCTGCGCCGCCCGGCGCTCGATAATGTTGCGATCGCAAGCCACATCTTCCCGGTCACCTATGCTGCGGTCGACCGGCAATTGCCTGACGTGCTCGCGAAGGTGAAGCCGGATGCACTTCTGATGTTCGGCCTCGCCGCACGCACGCCTTACTTGCGCATCGAGACCCGCGCCCGCAATGCGGTCACCATGCTCTGGCCGGATGCCGCCAACACCCGCTCGAGCAAGCGCGGCATCGCCGGCGATGCGGACGCGATGACGTTCGGTCCGCACACCGCAAGGCTGCTGCGCGCCGCACGCCTCACCGGCATCGATGCGCGCGCCTCGCGCGATGCCGGCGCCTACCTCTGCAACTATCTGAGCTGGCGCGCGATCGAGAATGTGAGAGCGGGCGGGCCCAGGCTTGCGGCGTTCATCCACATCCCGCTGCTCGCGCGCAGCGGCGCGGTGCGCCGCAAGGGCGCACCCCGGATCACGCTGGAGGAACTGGTGGATGCGGGCGAAGCGATGCTGATGGAGATGGTGCGATTGGCGCGGAAGGAACGGAACACGCTGGGGCCGTAACCCCTACCGCACCTTGCTTACGTAAACATTTAACCCTACCGCGAACAATCCTCACGCCACCGGCCGTCCTGAGCTACCTAGTCCCCGCGGACACGTCCCGCGTCCGCCGGAGGACGCGTCATGGACCTCAATCGCCGTCACCTCATCGGAGCCTCGACCGCGGGCATCGCCGGCGCGCTCGCCGTGCCGGCCGATGCTGCGCGCGCGGCGCCGCTGACGTCCCTGCTCGGCCGCGACGCCACGCAATACGGTGTGCGGCCCGGCGCCAGCGAGGACCAGACCCGCGCGCTCCAACGTGCGATCGATGAGAGCGCGCGGACGCAGATGCCGCTCGCCTTGCCGCCCGGCATCTACCGCACTGGACTATTACGGCTACCGAGCGGCGCGCAGCTGATCGGCGTGCGCGGTGCGACGAAATTCGTCTTCACTGGGGGCGCGTCGGCGATCCAGAGCGACGGCGCTGACTCCATCGGCCTCACCGGCATCACGTTCGATGGTGGCAACATTCCGCTGCCGACGCGGCGCGGCCTGATCCACGTCCTCGGCGGCCGCGACGTCCGCATCACCGATTGCATGATCATCGGCTCCGGCGGCAGCGGCATTTGGCTCGAGCAGGTCTCAGGCGACATCTCCGGTAACATCTTCTCCAATGTCGCAGTGACGGCGGTCGTCTCGTTCGATGCCCGGGGCCTCAGCGTCTCCCGCAACACCATCACCGGCACCAACGATAACGGCATCGAGATCCTGCGCACCGCGATCGGCGACGACGGCACGCTGGTCGCTGACAACCGCATCGAGGACATCAAGGCCGGCCCCGGCGGCTCCGGCCAGTACGGCAACGCCATCAATGCCTTTCGCGCCGGCAACGTGATCGTGCGCGGCAACCGCATCAGGAATTGCGATTACTCCGCCGTGCGTGGCAACTCCGCCTCGAACATCCATATCACCGGCAACAGCGTCAGCGACGTGCGCGAGGTCGCGCTCTATTCGGAGTTCGCGTTCGAGGCCGCGGTGATTGCCAACAACATTGTCGATGGCGCCGCCGTCGGTGTCTCCGTCTGCAATTTCAACGAGGGTGGCCGCATCGCCGTGGTCCAGGGCAACATCATCCGCAACCTGATCCCGAAACGGCCGATCGGCACCGCGCCGGACGACGATGCCGGCGTCGGCATTTATATCGAGGCGGATTCCTCGGTGACCGGCAACGTGATCGAGAACGCGCCGTCCTACGGCATCGTCGCGGGCTGGGGCAAGTATCTGCGCGACGTCGCCATCACCGGCAACGTGATCCGCAAGGCGCTGGCAGGCATCGGCGTCTCCGTGATGCCCGGTGCCGGCACCGCGCTCGTCAACAACAACATGATCTCGGAGACCCCGCGCGGCGCCGTGGTCGGGCTGGACCACGCGCGCGCCGTGACGTCCGACCTGTCAGCCGACGGTGCGCAGCGGTTCGCGCAGGTGGTGGTCGGCGGGAATGCGGTGCGGCGTTAGAACGCGTTGCGCAGCAGCGGGTATTTGGCCTCCAGGCCATCGAGGCTGAAGGTGAATTCGACGACGCGCTCGGGGGCGGCGACGATTTCGGCGGGAGGTGGGGAGAATTGCGGCAGTAGCGTTGCCGCCGTGGCCGGCGCCATAACGGCAGGTGCCGTGCGCGATGCCATCGCGGGTGGCGCGGAGAGCGGTGCGATCGGGGCTTCGGTAACGTCGGCGAGAACGTCCGGCGTGGGATCGAGCCTGACCGGCACCGCGGTCTCGGGCGCGATGTGGACGGCCTTCGGCTGCACGGTCTGCGCCTGTTGGTCGCGCGGAAATACGCGCGGCATCGTTGCCGGCGACCAGCCGAAGGCGGGCGTCACGCTGGCGGCTGCCGCAGCGACGTCCGCGCCCGTTGCAAGGGCGCGCCAGGTCTGGACCGCACGCTTGGCCTCCTGGATATTTTCGAGAAATGCGATCTCGGAGTGGTAGCGGCGCCAGCGTCCGGTCTCGAACATTTCGGAGAGATGTTGCAGCCGCTGCTCCGCGAGAGCGCACCAGCGTGCCGCAATGTCGCGGCTAACGGCCACGTCGCGAACGACTTCTTGGCGATGTGTCATGAACCAGCCCGTCAGGAGAAAACACGGACGCGGGGACGCAACGCACACGAATCAATTTAGACGCGACATGATTATTTTGTGGAAAAGTTTTGACTTGTCCAGCAACGACACCGCGTCCGCCATCGAGCACCGTAATCGTGCGGAGATTTGCTATGTTTTCGAGTCAAGCTTCGCACAAGCATGACCGGCTTGCGGCGTGCCGCGCGAGCGACGCGGCGGACGCGGGTGCGGTCCTTCAACCGGAAGCTGAACGATCGCGAGGCTTTAAAATTGGATGCCCACAAAGAAAAGACCCGTCCGGGGGGACAACCGGACGGGTCGAGCCATATGGGCGCTTGGGGTGGATGGGCGCTCGCGCCTGATATGACCGATGGGGAGGGATGACCGCTCCCACATAATTTGGTCGTGGCAGCTGGCTGAACGTTCAACGCGGCATTCGCTTTTTTGACCTTCGGCGGGCGCGCGCGTCTTGTCGCAGCCGCTACCGCGGCGCCGGCCTATCCGCCTGAGAAATCGCGGATTTTTCGTCTGCGCTCGACAACGAGGGTTGCTCGATGGCGCGGATGCCGGGCTCGTCGGGACGCTTCCCGGCATCTTCACGTTTTGTTGTACCGGATGCCGCCGCAACCGGCGTCGCACTGTCGGCCGGAACGGCCATGACCGCGGCAAACGCATCGGCCTCGCCGTCGCCGAACAGATCATCACGGCCGGGTGAACCGAGGTCGCGCGCGGTCTTCGCCAGCGTCGTGCGCAGCGCTTCCGGCTTCAAGGCATGGTTGCGCTCGAGCAGCAGCGCCGCGACGCCGGAGACATAGGCGGCGGAGAAGGAGGTTCCGGACGTCATCTGGTATTTGCCGTCAGGCGCCGGCAGGAAGATGTCGACGCCGGGAGCTGCGACCGCGATGTAGTTGCCGCGATTGGAGGCGGTGAACAGCCGGTCCTGCTGGTCGGTCGCACTGACCGCGATCACGTTGGGATTGGCGGCGGGATAGAGCGGCGGCGATTTGGCCCCGGCATTGCCGGCGGCCGCGATCAGCACGAGGCCACGCGCGGCGCTCGCGGCGATGGCCCGCTCGATCAGGGCGTCCTTGGGGCCCGCAAAGCTCATATTGACGATCTGCGCGCCGTGCTCGGCAGCATAGTTCAGCGAGCGCAGGATGATGTAGGACGAGCTCTCGGCCCCGCCCGCAGGGCCGCCGAAGGCGCGGATCGCGATGATGCGCGCCTCGGGCGCGCTGCCCATCAGCCGGCCATGCGCGACGATGGCACCCGCGATGCCAGTGCCGTGAACATGCGGTCCCTCGGTGGTGCCGAGCGCATCGAAATTGTCGGCGATGGAATCAGCGAGTTCGGGATGGCTGGCGTCGATCCCGGAATCGATCACGGCAACCGTGACGTTGGCGCCGTGCGCCAGCGTATGCGCCTGCGGCAGGCGGAGCTTTGTCAGTGCATATTGCGCAGGATCGCCTTCGGTCGGCCCCGACGGTTTCTGGTCCTGGAGCACATAACGGAAGTTCGGCTGAAGCGAGCGCACACTGCCCTCGGCCGCGAGTTCGCGCCGCACCGTCTCGTATGCCCGGCCATCGGTGATGCGGAACAGGCCGAAAGTGGCGCCGATCAGCGGGAAATTCTCGGAGGCAACGCGCGTCAAGCCGTGGCGACGGGCGAGTTCGTCGGCCTCGGCCGGCGAGAGCGCACCGTCGATCTCGGCGATGAGCTCCTTGGCGAAGCTGCGCGAGGTGACCGCGGCCGGCGTGCTGTTGCCACGCCCCTTGCCGGCGCTCTTCTTGACTGATTTTCCACCGCCCTCGCCGCCTGCGTTCGGCTGCGCCAGGCATTCGCCCCCGGCATCGCGATAGGGTGCGGTGCAGGCCGGATAGAGGTTCGGCGAATAGCGCGCATAGGGCATTACCGGCGTCGGCCGTATGCGGGACGACGTGGTGTGGGGGATGGCCGCGATCGTCCGCGGGCCGCGGCCGACGCTGACCGCGCGCGCCGCGACACCGGGGCTTACACGCGGGGCAATGCTCGGAGAGATGGTCGGCGTGCGCGAGGGAACGCTGATCGTGGGCGTACGCATGATCGCCTGCGCCTGCGCAACCTCGACGCCGAGACAGGCTGTGAGCAGCAGCGCGGCTCCGACCGACGAAACGTAGGCCCCGGCGTGTACCCTGCTCTCCGACTGGCGCGTCATCGGTTCAGCGGCGCGGTCAGGGGGTCGCGACGGCCAGATTGACGAACTTCTCGCGCTGCATCTTGCCGAGCAGCGAGGCGAGCTCGTCCTGGCTCATCGCCTTGTTGAATTGGAGGCGGAACATGCCGCCCTTGGCTCCGTCGATGATCGACGCCTGATAGCTGTCGAGCAGCGCGGTGATGTCGGCGATGCGCGCCTCGGGAGTGAAGCGCACCAGCGCACGCGCCGGCGCGGCCGTGCTTCCAAGCTCGCGTGTGATCGGCGCGCTGGTCGAGAGCGAAGCCGTCTGGAAGGTCGCCGGCTGGTTCTTGATCAGCACGGCGCCGATGATTCCGGCTTGCAGCACGAGCGCGACGGCGCCGAGGCTCGCCGACCAGGCCAGCGTCCGCGGCGACAAGCTCGCGAAGAAGGTCGAAATGCGCGCCGACAGCGGCAGCGAACCGGTCGCCCGCGCCGGCTCGGCATCGATCGCGGCGAACAGCTTCTGCAGCGCGCGCGCGGACGGAGCCCCCAGGCTCTCGTTCAGATGGATGGTCTCTTCGTACTCGCCGCGGATCGCGGCATATTGCTTCGCGAGCTCCGGATCGCGCGCCAGGGCTTCCTCGACGCGGCGGGCATCGCGCGCGTTCAGCGTGCCGGCGGCGTGCCAGGGCAGCAGCAGTTCAATTTCACTGGGCTCTTGCTCCAGCATCTTCTTGCTCAACGCCATCATGGCCAGCCTCGCTCAACGCCGGCTGCCTTCAGCAGTTCGGCCAATTTCTTGCGCGCATAGAACAAGCGCGTCTTCACAGTGTTCTCCGGTATCCCGACGATCTCGGCCACTTCTTCCACGGACTTCTCGTGGTAGTAGACGAGATCGACGATTTCCCGGTGTTCCGGCGAGAGACCCGTCAGACACTCCCGCAACGCCTCACTGGTATCCTTCTTCTGCACCAGCGTTTCTGGATCGTCGGACGTATCCTCGATCGCGTTGGCGGCCTCTTCGTCCAACTCAAAATCCTTCCTGCGCCGAAGCGCAGACAGGGCCTTGAATCGGGTGATTGCCAGCAGCCAGGTGGAAACGGCGGATCGACCCTCGAACTTGCCGGCTTGACGCCAGACGTCGAGAAACACCTCGCTGATGAGGTCTTCCGCCGCCTGCTCGTTCCGCACGAGCCTGAGCCCGAACCTGTAAACCCTGACATGGTGCCGCCCGTACAGCACCTGCATGGCGAGCCGGTCGCCTTGAGCGATCCTGGCGATGAGGACCTCGTCCGAAGCCGCCTGTGTCACGCTCAAAGGCCGTCTCGCAAGATTGGTCGGGTCGATGCGGCGGACGGTTCGACCGAAAAGGCGAAATTCTTCAACTTACCGCAGTCATACGCGAGCCTGTGTGATCTACCCCACATACGTGCATTCTTCATATTCGCCCGTGGCGGTCGGCCATTTCGGTCCAGATCGGTAGCATAGTACTGAAATATGTCCTCAGCAGAAAGCCGGTCCAGCACAGCCAGCGCGGCCAAGTCTGGATCCATAGCAGTTCTGCACGCCATATGTCTCACGACCCCCCGTTTTGGCTCGACCGCATCGCCCTGCCTCATCGCCGGCAGATGTCCCTGCCACCGATGTTCCATGACCGGAACGCCCCACACGGTTTCGGTTCCGAAGGATACCAAACCTAAAGGCTTGCCACGTAGATTTTTGGGCTGACATCCACCATCGGCAGGATAATGAACACGGCCGCGACGTCCTTTCCGGAGAGGAATGCCGCTGAAGTCGCGGATCTCGTCTTCGCGCGCGAAGCGGCGGCTCCGGAAGTCGTGGCGCGCCGGGCCCGGCAGCGCCGCCAGATGTATATCGGCCAGGTCGCGAGCTACTCGCTCGGGGCCTCGGTCCTGCTGCTGTACGCCTATGACGGCGCGATCTCCATGGGCGTGCCGTCGCTGTTTTGGCTCGGCGGCCTCCTGATCATCGGTACGTTCACCGTGCTGTCGGAAGCCGGCTTCGGTGATCGGTTCGAAGATCATTACCTCACCGTCTTCCAGATATCTGCGCATACGGCGCTGCAAGTGGTGTTCCTGCTCGCGGTACCGACGGTCGGGGTCGCCTTCCTTGCCGTGCTGTTTCTGATCTTCGCGTTTGGTACGCTGCGGATGACGTCGAGCCAGGCGATGGTCACCTGGGGTCTTACCACCTGCGGGCTCGTCGTGGTCTTTCTGGGCTCGGACCTGCCGATCGGCCTGCCGGTTACGACCCGGTTGCAGCGGACCGCCTCGATGCTGTGCTTCGTGCTGGTGATCGGCCAGTGCGCCACCCTCGGCCTGTTTGGCGCAACGCTGCGCAAGATCCTGTACCGGCGCAGCATCGAGCTGAAGGCCGCCTATCAGCGCATCGAGGAGCTGGCCGAGCTCGACGAACTCACTGGCTCCTACAATCGCCGCTGCATCATGCGGCTTCTCGACACCGCGATCGAAGAGTCACGGCAGGCATCAACGCCTTGCGCGATCGCGCTGATCGATCTCGACTGGTTCAAGCGCATCAACGATGCCCACGGCCATCCCATCGGCGACGAGGTGCTGCGCACCTTCGCCATCACCATTTTTGCCAACATCGGCCCGGCCGACTGCTTCGGCCGCTACGGCGGCGAGGAATTTCTGCTGCTGCTGCCCGGAGCGGATGGCGGGGCGGCATCGCGCATGCTCGACCGCTTGCGCCAAATCGTCGCCGATCTCGACTGGAATGCATTTTCTCCGGGCATGCGCGTGACATTTCCGCGGGCGTCGTGACGCTGCGCGACAACGATACTGCCGACACGTTTCTCGTGCGCGCCGACCGCGCGCTCTATTCCGCCAAGGCGCAAGGGCGCAACCGCGTTATAACGGACTGACCAATTCATTTTTTTCCGACGCGTGAGAAGACGGCGCCGGACCGAACGCTCCAGGACAGGGCCATGAGATCGAAATCCGCAACGTCATCCGAGAACCTGCTCGAGGAATTGCAGGCGGCGCTCTCCCACGGCACCGTTGCGCGCCGGGTCGAGACGCTGCGCCGCGTCACCGATCTCTTCGTGGGCAACGCGGTGGATTATTCCGACGACCACGTCCGCGTGTTCGACGACGTGTTCCAGTGCCTGATCGAGCAGATCGAGGTTTCGGCCAGGGCGCTGCTCGCTGACCGCCTCGCACCGATCGCGTCCGCGCCGCCCAAGATCATCCGTACGCTCGCGCTCGACGAGGTGATCGAAGTCTCCGGCCCCGTGCTGTCGAAATCGGAACGGCTGGACGAAGCGACACTGATCGAGATCGCGCGAAGCAGAGGCCAGGCGCATCTCAAGGCGATCTCGCTGCGGCGGGTGCTATCGGAGGCGTTGACCGACGTGTTGGTGACGCGCGGCAACGAGGACGTGGTGCAGTCGACCGTCAGCAATCCGGGCGCGCGCCTGTCGGAGGGAAGTCTCACCGACCTCGTCAACCGCGCCGAACGCGACGATGACCTCGCCACCTGCATCGGTCTGCGACCCGACCTGCCGCGTCATCACTATTTGAAGCTGATTGCAAAGGCTTCCTTGAGCGTGCGCAAGAAGTTAGAGGCCGCACACCCCGGGCTCGCGGAGGAAGTGTCGAGCGTCGTCCAGGAAGCCGCCCAGCGGGTCCGCGCCGCCGCCACGACCAGGCAGACCGAGACGGCGCGCGCGCTGGTGAAGTCGCTGCACGAGGACGGTCGCCTCAACGAATTTCAGGTCAGCACTTTCGCCGAGCAGGGCAAGTTCGACGAGACCAATGCGGGACTCGCAGCACTCGCGGGCGTCGCGATCGAGACCGCCGAGACCATAATGATCGACAGCCGGACCGAGGGCGTGATGATCCTCGCCAAGATCGCGGGCATGTCATGGTCGAGCGTGCGCGCCATCATCGCCATGCGCGAGAAGCTCTCCGGCGGCTCGCAGACTGACACGCTGACGCGGCGCGACACCTACGAGGCCCTGCGCTCATCGACCGCGCAGCAGGTACTGCGGTTTTACCGCATGCAGCAGAGCACGACGCCGGCGTCGTGAAGCCCGGCGCGCTAGTACCGCAGGACTTTCGAGCCCACTGCCGCGCCGATCGCGGTCACCACCGCGGTCGCGAGCGTGTACCAGGTCGCGACGAACAGCGGAGAATCGTCGGTGCAGTGCGAAGCGTAGAGCGTCGCGGCCAGCCCGGCAGACAACAGCCCGGCGAGCGCGCCGGCGAGCGCCGGGCGCGACGGCGCACCGTGGCGCAGGCCGAACAGCGCTCCCGCAAGCAGCGGCAGCGCCATCGCGGGGATCGCAAACAGGCACACCCTGGAGTTCTTGCCCATCAAGCGCATCGTCATCGGCATGGCCGGCGCCATCATCGCCTCACTGCCGATCGCCACAGCAAGCAGTCCGACGGGAAGCAGCAAGAGCCAGCCCCAGCCGCGCAGCAGGGCTTCGGGACGCGACAGATGCAGGCTGACGATGATGGCGGGAATCGCGAGCGACAGCGTCACCGCGAACTTCATGTCGAAGAACGGGTTGCGCATCGCACTCATCATGTCCGGACGCACACCGAGGAACGTCGCGAAGATCAGGATCGACAGCGGCGCGGCCACCAGCAGTGCCATGGTCAGGACGGTGCCGACGCGCGGCGCGCGATGAACGTTGTCGGCCGCGAGCGAGCGAATGAGTTGATCGGTATCCATGCCTAGTGGTCCCGCAGTTTGGCAGTCAGTGCAGCAAGTCCACGATGCAGCGCAACCCGCACCGCACCTTCGCTCATCGCAAACTTTGCCGCCGTATCCTTGATCGAGGCGGCCTCGACCGCGATCGACTGCAAAACGTCGCGCTGGCGCTGCGGCAGGGTGCTCAGCTGGGCGGCGACCTCGCCCACCGAAGCCGTCTCCTGCGGCGCCGCGCCCGGCAGCGTCTCGGCGAAATCGTCGATGTTGACGAAGACGCGCCTGCCGCGCCGCCGCAGCGTATCGATCAGCTTGTTGCGGGCGATCGCGAACAGCCAAGGCGCGAAGGGGGCTTCGCTATCCCAGGTGTGCCGCTTCAGATGCACCGCCAACAAAATCTCCTGCACGATATCCTCGGCTTGGTCGGGAGACTGGCCTGCCCGCGCCAGCCCACGTCTTGCAGCAGCGCGCAGCACCGGCGTAACCGCCTTCAACAGGCGATGATACGCCGCATTATCGCCCGCCATGGCCGACCGCATCAGGCCGGTCCATTCATCCTCACGTCCGCGCACGCGCGCCCCTCACCATGCAATTCGGCCGCTCTTTCAATTTGTTACCCCTGCGCCCGCGTGATCACGAACTCGTGATCGACGCCGAGCCTCCTCTCCGCTGCGGCCGTAAGAGCCCGCGACGCCTCATAACACCTATCAATCCGGCCCGCATCCGGCGGCCGGCGGCGAGGGGCGGTTTGCCCCGTTTTCGCCCTGTGGAGCCCGAAGAATCCCATTTTCTGCCCCGCTGTCGTCACGCCCCAGGGTCTCTGTTCGTTCTTGGGACGGGCGGAATTGGGGAGATCGTCAACATGATCAAAGCCAGCGGGCGCGCGGCCCTGATCCTTGTGGCCGGGCTTTTCTTGGTGTTTGGCGGCGTTGCACAGGCGGCGCCGAACTCAGCCGAAAGCAGCAAATCCGACAGCGCAGGCAATCAGGCCGACGCGGCCAAGCCGAGCAAGCAGCGGCACCATGAGTCGCGCCGCGCCAGCAGCAAGACGGCGCAAAAGACCGACAAGAAGGACGCTGCGGCAAATACCTCCGAGGCCAAGGCCGGCATCGACGGGACGGCCTCAAGCCAGATGCCGCCGGAAGTCGCCAACGCGCATGCGCAGCTCACCGCCACCGATATGCCGACCGCTGCTGCGGCCACTGCGATGACGGGCCGTGCCAACGACAACGTCCAGGCGGCGGCGGCCGATGACACCGCCAATAACACCGCGGCCGAGACCCAGGTGGTGGCCCCCGATCAGCTCAACGACATCGACCGCGCCGTGCAACAGGACAACCCGCCGGCGCAGAAGGCCGTGGTCGCTGCAACCGAAGCGCAGCCGCGCCCCACGCCGGTGATGGCAAGCAGCCAGCAGAGCTCGGCCTGGGACCAGAGCTCCCTGATCGGCAAGATCTTCATCGGTGTCGGCACGTTTCTGACGCTGGCCTCGGCTGCGCGCATGTTCATGGCCTGACCGTCAGTTCCGCCAGGACGCACGGCCCCGCGAGTCCTGCGTCCGGCCCCTTGAAGCCCACCGCGCCAGCGGGCACATTGCCCACCCAATCAGAAGCGTGGGTGGACCATGAGCACGTTCGAACACATCATCGTCGAAAGCAAAGGCGCGGTCGGCATCATCAAGCTGAATCGGCCGAAGATGCTCAACGCGCTCTCTTTCGGCGTCTTCCGCGAGATTGCGGCCGCCGTCGACGATCTCGAGGCCGATGAGGCCATCGGCTGCATCGTCGTGACCGGCAGCGAGAAGGCCTTTGCCGCCGGCGCAGACATCAAGGAGATGCAGCCGAAAGGCTTCATCGACATGTTCTCCGAGGATTTTGCCGCGATCGGCGGCGACCGCGTCGCGCGCTGCCGCAAGCCGACCATTGCGGCAGTCGCGGGTTATGCGCTCGGCGGCGGCTGCGAGCTCGCCATGATGTGCGACTTCATCATCGCCGCCGATACCGCCAAGTTCGGCCAGCCCGAGATCACGCTCGGCACCATTCCAGGCATCGGCGGCACCCAGCGCCTGACGCGCGCAATCGGCAAATCGAAGGCGATGGACCTCTGCCTCACCGGCCGCATGATGGATGCGGCGGAGGCTGAGCGCGGTGGCCTCGTCAGCCGCATCGTGCCGGCCGACAAGCTGATGGACGAGGTGATGGCGGCAGCCGAGAAGATCGCGGCCATGTCGCGCCCTGCCGCCGCGATGGCCAAGGAAGCGGTGAACCGCGCCTTCGAGACCACGCTCGCCGAGGGTATGAGCGTTGAACGCAACCTGTTCCACGCGACTTTCGCGCTGGAAGACCGCTCCGAGGGCATGGCCGCGTTCATCGAGAAGCGCAAGCCGGTGAACAAGAACCGGTGAGGGACAAGTCCATCAGGCTGGTGTAAGGCTCTGCCGCGTTCTCGCCGAAACCCTGTGACGAAGCTGCAACAAGCACGGATTTCATGGGGGTTTTCCCCGCGGCAGTTTGCCTGCGGGACCTGCGCTGGTTAAACAGTTAAGAGGGCCCCGTCGGCGGGGGCGGACAGCCAGGATTTTGCGGGATTACATGATTGGGCGTACCGCCAGAGCTGGTCGCGTGATGACGCGGCATCGATCGGGCGTGGCTCCCGTGCTTGCGACATGGACCATGCTGGCGCTCTCGTGCGTCCTTTCCTCCCCAGCGTGGGCCGAGGCCCTGCCAGAGGCGCTCGCCAAGGCCTACCAGACCAACCCCCAGCTCAATGCCGAGCGCGCACGGCAGCGTGCGACCGACGAGAACGTGCCGCAGGCACTTGCCGGCTATCGACCGCAGATCGTGGCCAGCCTCAGCGCCGGCCTGCAATCGGTGCGCAATCTGCTGCCCGACAACACCATCCAGACCGCCAATCTAAAACCCTGGATCATCGGCGTCACCGTGACGCAGACCCTGTTCAACGGCTTCCGCACCGCCAACAGCGTGCGCGCCGCCGAACTCCAGGTGCAGTCGGGCCGCGAGGCGCTGCGTAATGTCGGCCAGGGCGTGCTGCTCGACGCGGTCACCGCCTACACCAACGTGCTCGCCAACCAGTCGCTGGTCGAAGCGCAGCGCTCCAACGTCGCCTTCCTGCGCGAAACACTCGCCGTGACCCAGCGCCGCCTCAATGCCGGTGATGTCACACCGACCGACACCGCCCAGGCCGAGGCGCGCCTCAACCGCGGCCTTGCCGATCTCAACGCGGCGGAAGTCGCGCTCGCCGTGAGCCAGGCAACGTATACGCAAGTGATCGGCAACGCGCCGTCGCAGCTTCGGCCCGCCGAAGCCGTCGACCGCTATCTGCCGAAGAGCCGCGAGGATGCCATGACGATGGCGATCCGGCAGCATCCGGCGGTGACGGCCGCAAGCTTCGACGTCGACGTCGCCTCCACCAACATCCGCATCGCCGAAGGCACGCTGCTGCCGAGCGCCAGCATCCAGGGCAGCGCCAGCAAGAGCCGCAACAACGACCCGACGCTCGGCACCTTCGCCGAGGATCAGGCCTCGATTGTCGCCAACGTCACCGCCCCGATCTACGACGGCGGCCAGGCCGCGGCGCAGACCCGGCAGGCCAAGGAGATCACGGCGCAGAGCCGGCTCGTGCTCGACCAGGTGCGCAACCAGGCACGTACGGCCGCAGTCAGCGCCTGGGTTGCCAATGAAGGCGCCAAGATCACGGTCTCGGCCTCGGAGTCCGAAGTGAAGGCGGCTACCGTCGCGCTCCAGGGCGTGCAGCGTGAGGCCGCCGGCGGACAACGTACGACGGTCGACGTGCTGAACTCGCAAGCCGACTTGATCCAGGCCAAGGCGCGCCTCATCAGCGCCAACCGCGACCGCGTCATCGCCTCCTACACGCTGCTCAGCGCGGTCGGCCATCTCGATGTCAAGACGTTGAACCTGAACACGCCGGATTACCTGCCCGAGGTGCACTACCACCAGGTCCGCGACGCCTGGCACGGCTTGCGCACGCCGTCGGGGCAGTAGCAGCCGGCGACGCAGGATCTCCAGCGCGCTGCCCTGCTCGCCCGTCTTGACGTACCCGGTCGTGCGTGTTGACGGCTCACGCCGGCTTGCGGACCTTGTTGAGCAGCTATGCAGCGAAGTGGAGCGGCTGCCGGGCTGATGTGATACTGTCCCAGCCCTATTGCCAAAGATCGTATTACAAGGAGAGAAACCATGCTCAGCCGACGCGGCGTCCTGTTCGCCTCGCTTGCCGCCGGAGTAGCCATGACCAACAGAGCCAACGCCCGTGCGGCGCAGCCTGAGACGCCGATCAATTTCGATGTCCCGGCGCATGCCTGCGACTGCCACACCCACATCCATGGCGATGTCGAAAAGTTTCCGTTCTTCGCAGGGCGCGTCTACACGCCGGAGCCGGCGAGCCCCGAAGAAATGGCCGCGCTGCACAAGGCGCTGCATATCGAGCGCGTGGTGATCGTGACACCAAGCGTCTACGGCACCGATAATTCATCGACCTTGTTCGGCATGAAAGCACGCGGCGCGACCGCGCGCGGAGTGGCCGTGATCGACGACAAGACCACCGAGGCCCAACTCGACACGATGCATCAGGACGGATTCCGCGGCATCCGCCTCAATCTTGCGACCGGCGGCGTCAATGACCCCAATGTCGGCCGACCGCGCTTCACTGCCGCCGTCGAACGGATGAAGGCGCGCGGCTGGCACGTGCAACTCTACACCACGCTCGCCATGATCTCGGCGATCAAGGACCTCGTCGAGACGGCGCCGGTGCCCGTCGTGTTCGACCATTTTGGCGGTCTCGAAGCCTCGCGGGGCCTGGAGCAGCCGGGCTTTTCCGATCTCGTCGCGCTGGTGAAATCCGGCAAGGCCTATGTCAAGATTTCGGCCGCCTACCGGTCATCAAAGCTCGCACCCGACTATCAGGACATGGTGCCCTTCGCGAAGGCGCTGATCGCGGCGAACGCGGATCGCATCGTCTGGGGCACCGACTGGCCGCATCCCGATTCCAGCCGCGTCGAGGGACGCAAGCCCACCGACATCGCGCCGCTCTATCAGATCGACGACGGACGTCTGCTCAATCAGCTGCCAGTATGGGCGCCAGATGCGGACGTGCGCAAGAAGATCCTGGTCGACAATCCGGCGCGTCTCTACGGGTTCTGACGATCAGCGCGCGGGCGGGAGAAAAAGGAGATCAGGACCGGCAAGGTCACGAGGATCACGACCGGCGCCAGCATCATGCCGGTGACGACCACGACCGCGAGCGGCTTCTGCACCTGCGAGCCGATGCCGTCCGACAGCGCCGCCGGCAACAGGCCGACGCCGGCGACGACGCAGGTCATCAACACCGGCCGAAGCTGCAATTCGCCGGTACGCACCACCGCGCTCATGCGGTCCATGCCTTCCTCGATGAGCTGGTTGAACTGCGACAGGATGATGATGCCGTCCATGACGGCGATGCCGAACAGCGCGATGAAGCCGATCGCCGCGGAGACGCTGAAGGCCGTGCCGGAAATCAAAAGGCCCAGCACGCCGCCGAAGATCGCCATCGGGATCACGCTCATCGCGAGCAGCGTGTCGGTCATCGAGCCAAAATTGAACCAGAGCAGGACGCCGATCAGCGCCAGCGAGATCGGCACCACGATCGACAGCCGCCGGATCGCATCCTGGAGGTTGCCGAACTCGCCGACCCACTCCATGCGCGAGCCGGGGGGCAGCTGCACCTGCTCGGCGATCTTTTGCTGCGCCTCGCGGATCGCGCTGCCGAGGTCGCGTTCGCGTACCGAGAACTTGATCGGCAGATAGCGCTCCTGCTGCTCGCGATAGATGTAGGCGGCGCCGGAGACGAGGCTGATGTTGGCGACCTCGCTCAGGGGGATCTGCGTGACGGTGCCGTTCGGTCCCGGCGCGCCGATCCGCAAATTCTGGATCGCCTCCGCGCTTCTGCGGTATTCCGGCGCGAGGCGCACGATGATCGGGAAGTGGCGGTCGCTGCCAGGCTCATAGAGATCGCCCGCAGTGTCGCCGCCGATTGCGACCTTGATCGTGGCGTTGATGTCGCCGGGGGCGAGACCATAGCGCGCAGCCTTGGCACGATCGATGTCGATCTGGATAGTCGGCTGCCCGAGCGAGGTGAACACCGCAAGATCGGTGACGCCCTGCACGGTGGCCAGCACCGACTTGATCTTGTTGGCGGTGTCGGTCAGCGCCTGGAGGTCGCTGCCGAACAGCTTGATCGAGTTCTCGCCCTTCACGCCGGAAACGGCTTCGGAGACATTGTCCTGGAGATATTGCGAGAAGTTGAACTCGACGCCGGGGAAGCGGTCGTCGAGCTGCTTGAACAGTTGCGCGGTCAGCTCTTCCTTGTCGCGCGTGCCGGGCCACTGGCTCGCGGGCTTGAGCGGCGCGAAGAACTCGGCGTTGAAGAAGCCGGCGGCGTCGGTGCCGTCGTCGGGACGGCCGTGCTGCGACACCACGGACTCGACCTCGGGCCGGGCGCGGATCACCTTGCGCATCTCGTTGACGTAAGAATTGCCTTCCTGGAGCGAGATGGTCGGCGGCAGCGTGGCGCGGATCCAGAGATTGCCCTCTTCCAGTTTGGGCAAAAATTCGAGACCCAGCAGCCGGCCGAGCGCAACCGTCATCAGCACGAGGCCGACGGCGCCGCCGAGCACGATGTTTCGATTGGCGACCGCCCAATGCAGCAGCGGCGAGTAAAGCCTGTGCAGGATCTGCATGATCCTGGTCTCGGTTTCCTCGACATGGGCGGGCAGGATGATCGCCGATAGCGCCGGGGTGACGGTGAACGTCGCAAGCAGCCCGCCCGCAAGCGCATATGCGTAGGTGCGCGCCATCGGCCCGAAGATATTGCCCTCGACGCCTGACAGCGTGAACAGCGGCAGGAAGGCCGCGATGATGATGGCCGCTGCAAAGAAGATCGAGCGCGAAACGTCGGCCGCAGCGCTGAGGATGGCATGGCTCTTCATGCCGAACAGCGTCTCATGCGACATCTGCTCGGCTTCCGACATCGGCGTGGTCTGGGTCAGGCGTCGAAAGATCGCCTCCACCATGATGACGGTAGCATCGACAATCAAGCCAAAATCAATGGCGCCGACGGACAGCAGGTTCGCCGATTCTCCGCGGAGCACCAGGATGATAACGGCGAAGAAAAGCGCGAACGGAATGGTGGCGCCGACGATCAGCGCGCTGCGCAAGTCACCGAGGAACATCCACTGCAACAGCACGATGAGCAGAATGCCGACCACCATGTTGTGCAGCACGGTGTGGGTGGTGAGCTCAATCAGGTCTCCGCGGTCGTAGATCCGCTCGATGCGCACGCCTGGCGGCAGGATGCTGGAGTTGTTGATGGTTTGAACGAGTTGGTGGACGCGCTTGATGGTCGGCGAGCTCTGCTCGCCGCGGCGCATCAGGACGATGCCCTGCACGATGTCATCGGAATCGTCGATGCCGGCAATGCCCAGACGTGGCTTCTGGCCAACGGTTACGGTGGCGACGTCCTTGACCAGCACCGGATTGCCGCCGGACTGCGCCACCATGGTGTTGGCGAGATCATCGATCGAGCGGATCAGGCCGACGCCGCGCACCACCGCCGATTGCTGGCCGATATTGACGGTGTTGCCGCCGACATTGACGTTGGAATTGCCGACCGCTTGGAGCAATTGCGGCAGCGTCAAGCCGTTGGCGACCAGCTTGTTGAAATCGACCTGGAGCTCGTAGGTCTTGCTCCTGCCGCCCCAGCCGGTGACGTCGATGACGCCCGGCACGGCGCGGAAGCGGCGCTGCAGGATCCAGTCCTGGATGGTCTTTAGGTCAAGCACGCTGTAGTTCGGCGGTCCGACGAGACGATACCTGAAGATTTCGCCGACCGGACTGAGTGGCGATATCTGCGGCTGCACGTTGCCGGGCAGCGGCGCGAGTTGCGCCAGCCGGTTCAGCACCTGCTGCAGCGCCTCGTCATAGGTATAGGCGAAGGAGAACTGGAGTTTGACGTCGGAGAGGCCGTAGAGCGAGATTGTGCGGATAGTCGTGAGGTTCTTCAGGCCCGCGACCTGTGTCTCGATCGGAATCGTGATGTAGCGCTCGATCTCCTCTGCCGAGAGGCCCGGACTCTGCGTCACGATGTCGACCATCGGCGGGGTCGGATCGGGATAGGCTTCGATGTTGAGCTGGTTGAACGCGATCAGACCGCCGATCATGACGGCGACGAACATGCCGACCATCAGAAAGCGCCGATTGACGGCAAGGGCAACGAGACGATCCATCAGGTCTTCAGTTTTCTTGGGTCGTCGATCAGCTGCCGGACGCCGCGCGGTCGATGAACAGGCTGCCCCTGGTGACGATCTGCTCGCCAGGTTTCAGATTGCTAGTGACCTCGACGAGGTTGCCGTTGATGAGGCCGATCTTGATCTGGCGCAGCTCGACCGATTTGTCCTCGCGCGCGACCCAGATGCGGACCTTGTCGGCTTCATAGATCAAAGCCTGCTTCGGCACCGCCGGCGCGGCACGGTCGCCGGCCGAGTAGATCGTGACGTTGGCGAACATCTCCGGCTTGAGCAAGCCGTCCTTGTTGTCGATGGTGGCTCGGACCAGGAGGCGGCGGGTGTTGGGATCGATCGCGGCGGCGACGTAGTTGATCCTGGCGGTCAGCGGCCGCCCGGGCAGCGCCATCACGTTGACGGTGATGTCCTGACCGATGCACACCGCGGCCGCATCACTCTCGCGCACGAAGGCGGTGAGCCAGACCGTGGAGAGGTCGCCGATCACGAAGACCGGATCGCTGGCACCGGAACTGACGTACTGGCCAGGGCCGATCTTGCGCTGCACGACCGTGCCCGCGATCGGCGAATAGATCGTGATTTCCGGATTAATGACGCCCTTTTCCTGGAACGCCTTGATGGTCTCGTCGGTGAAGCCGAGGATGCGCAGCTTGTTGCGCGCCGCTTCTAGCGCCGTCATCGAGGAGCGCATGTCGTTCTGCGCCTGAACCTGGGTCGCCTCCGCCTGCTGATAGTCCTTCAGCGGAATGGCATGGCCCTCATAGAGGTCCTTAGCGCGCTTGAACTGGATGTCGGAGAGCTCAAGCGCCGACCTTGCCTTGTTCTGCGAGGTCATGGCCGCGACGAAATCGTTCTGAGCCTGCACAGTGTCGGCGGCCTCGATCGTGAACAGCGGTTGGCCTTGCTTCAGCATCTCACCCGGTTTGGCGAGCAGCTTGGTGACCCGGCCCGCATAGGGCGAGAACACCGGCGTCGAACGGTCCTCGTCGACCGCGACTTTGCCCTCGGTGACATACTCGGCCCGGAAGCTCTTGGCCTTGACCGGCTCGATCGTCAGCGTCGCCCATTCGGACGGCGTCGGTGTGAAGGTCTGCGCATTCCTGCGCGATTGGCTCGAGATTTCGGAGTGTTTCTTTTCCTTAGATCCCGAATACAGGAAGCCGTAGGCCCCGGCACCGGCGAGCGCTAGTAAAACTACGGAGGTGATCATCCGTTGTTTTGTAAGCACCTGCAATCGCTTGGTATTTTCAACCACCATTGAGCCCGGTCGTGTTTGCGACGATCTCGGCAAATGACTGCCTTATCGGTCGCGCTAATAGTGCTGAATTCCGATTTCAAACAACCTAAAAAACGCTGGGCGCCTCTTGGTCGACGTTAAAATTTCGCGATGTGTCAGCTTCATGTCAGCTTCGCGCCGGCCACTGTGCCGGATGACTGCCGAGCGGCATCGCCGGACGACTCCATTGTGCCGGCGTCGTCGATAGCACCGCCGAATGGCGCACCGCCTTCAACATGCCGAAGCCAGATGGCATGCTCTCGATGAACGCAGCATGTATGGCCTCCCCCGTAAGATCCGGGGTGTCCAGTCCGCCGTCAAGCCGGCCGAGATTCCACAGCCAGCGTCCGGTCTGCGCCAGCGACACGCGGACGTGCCAGCTGCCACCTTCGCGAGCCTGGCGCACTTTGGCCATCATGGCGCCGAACGCCATCAGATAACCGGTGGCGTGGTCGAGCATCTGAGCCGGCAATTCCTTGGGACCGTCGATGCCGGCGGCCTGTCCCTCCGCCTGGTTGAAGCCGGTCGCGGTCTGCACCAGTGAATCGAAGCCGCGCCGCTCTGCCCACGGACCGGCATGGCCATAGGCCGACAGCGTGACATAGACGATGCCGGGATTGGTTTGCGCTGCGTCCTCCGGCGCGAAGCCGAGGGCGGCGAGCGCGCGCGGGCGGTAGCCTTGCGAGAAGACGTCGGTGTCTTGCAACAGGGCGCGCAATTGCGCCCTGCCCGCCTCGCTTTTCAGTTCGATGAAGGTGGTAAGCTTGCCGCGGCCGGTGTCGATGGTGAGCCAGGGGATGGCGGGTAGTTCGGGCCCTGAGACGAGCAGCACGTCCGCGCCGTGCGCAGCGAGCGTGCGGCCTGCGACAGGGCCCGCGATGACGCGGGAGAGATCGAGCACGCGCAGGCCCGCGAGCGGACGATCGCTGTTCGACAATCCCAGGGGCCACGGTTTCGCCGGGGCCTCGCCGATCTTCTCGATCGAGACCAGCGGTAGTTCGGCGAGCGCCCACGCTTGCGGCAGCGCCGACCATTCGTCGTAGCTGCGCATCAGGGCAACGACGCCGCCCGCGGCGTAAGCCGCAGCCTCGAAATCCTCGCCTTTCCATTGCATGAGCGCCGCCTGCACCTTCTCGCGCTCGGGCACGCAGCCGAGTACCTTGCAGACGGCCTCGCGGTGATGCGGGAAATTGGTGTGGCAGCGGACGAAGCGGCCGTCGCCGGTTCTGTAGACGCCGGCGATGGCGTCCCAGGCCGGGGGCGGCGGCTTGTCGTCCACGCGCAAATAGCGCTCGGATCGGCATTCGACGACCGCATGACGCATGTCGACGGAGACGTCCTGCGCCTCACCGCTGCGCAGTCGCCAGATCTCCGCGGCGGCGAGGCCGGCGGCGGCGATCGTCGTCTGGCCGGCGACGGCGACGCGAAAGGAGGATGGGATCTGCGGCTCCTCACCGGTCAGCTGCACGCGGTCGAGCGCGGCGGCCTCGCCGCCTGCGGAGGTCCAGATGCTCTTGAGAATATCGGCCGGGCTTTGCATGGCCGCTTCTCTCCCTGCTCGTTTGCTGTACTTTTCGCGACCATGTCATGATCACAGAAAGGATTGCAATGGCCGCCGTCGATCCCCTCACCGCGGGTGCCGTGTTCGTCGCGACGGCGGCGACGGACGCGGTCTACGTGATGTTCACCTCGGCCGTGGTCGCGCGCAAGCGCGTGCCCGCCGCGACCTGGAGCGCGATCTGGTACCTGCTCTCGTCTTACGCCGTGATCAGCTACACCGAGAACGCCTTCTACGTCGCGTTCGCCGCGATCGGCTCCTGGGTCGGCGCCTACGTCTCGCTGACCTTCCTGCACCGCCCGCCCGGCGGCCCGCCGGTGGGAGCGGCGCTGGAGTGAATGGGCCCCGCCTCTCTCCGCGTCATTGCGAGGAGCCCTTGCGACGAAGCAATCCAGAGTGCTTCCGCGGATGCATTTTTGGATTGCTTCGCTGCGCTCGCAGTGACGAATTGGAGAGTTCAGCATATCTCCCAAAAGAGCTACACTCCCGGCACCAACAACAAGGAAAACCAGACAATGGATCTCGGTCTCAAAGGAAAGAACTCCATCGTGCTCGGCGGCACGCGCGGCATCGGGCGGGCGATCGCGGCGACACTTGCCGGTGAAGGCGCCAATGTCGCTATCTGCGCGCGCAACGCCGATCAGGTTGCGGCCACCGTCACTGAATTGAAGGCGAGCGGAATCCGTGCGACCGGCAGTCCAGTCGATGTCACCGACGGCGCGGCGCTGAAAGCCTGGATCGAGAATGCCGCAAAGGAGCTCGGCGGCATCGACATGCTGTTCTCCAATGCCGGCGCGATGGCGCAAGGGCACGACCCCGCGTCCTGGGAGCAGAATTTCCGGCTCGACGTGCTCGGTGCGGTGCATGCCTTCGATGCCGCGCGACCGTTCCTGGAGACAGGCGGCGCCAGCAGTGGCGACGCCGCCTTCGTCATCATCTCGTCGATCTCCGCGGCGCAAGCGGACACCGCCAGCTCCTACGGCCCGATCAAGGCGGCGCTGATCCACATGGCCAAGGGACTAGCGCGGCAATATGCCAAGAAGAAGATCCGGGTCAACGTGGTCTCGCCCGGCACGGTCTATTTCAAGGGCGGCGTCTGGGAGATGATCGAGCAGAACATGCCGGAGCGCTACAAGGATGCGATGAGCCGCAACCCGACCGGCCGCATGGCGACGCCGCAGGAGATCGCGAGCGCCGCGGTGTTTCTGGCAAGCCCGGTGTCAGGGTTCACCACTGGGTCCAATCTCGTCGTGGACGGCGCGATTTCGAACCGAGTGAATTTTTAGGGCACGGCATCATCATCGAAGAACTCGTAGGGAGGGCAAAGCGAAGCGTGCCCACCGCTTTCGCGACAGCCGCTGGAAGGTGGGCACGGCGCTTACGCGCCTTTGCCCACCCGACGGCAGTAAGCGTGTGGCGGCATCTCGCGTCACATCTCAATGAAAATCCCGCGATGGCGGCAGGGTGCGGACGTTGCGGGGGTGGCGGATTTTCTGCGCCGGGCTATCCGCGTGAGCACGGGGATCGTCGTTGAGCGGCTCGACCAGGGCGGTGCCTGCCGGCACCGGATGCTTGCGGCTTAAGGCATCGTTGGCGAGACCTATCAGATCGTGCGAGCGGTCGATCATGCGCTGAGCGATGAGATGCGTCACCTTTTCAGGGCTGCTCTGGATGTAGCCTTCAACCAGGATGAGGCGCGCGCCCATCACCTCCTTGCGGTATTGCTCCATGATCTTGGGCCACACCACGACATTGGCGATGCCGGTTTCGTCCTCTAGCGTCATGAACACGACGCCGCTGGCGCTGCCCGGCCGCTGCCGCACCAAGACCACGCCGGCGCAGCGGACGCGGCGCCGCTCGTTCTCATGGCTGACATCCTTGCAGGCGATGACGCGCTCGCGCGAGAACATCTCGCGGAGGAATTCCATCGGGTGGCCCTTCAGCGACAGGCGGATGGTCTGATAGTCGGCGACCACTTGCTCGGCGCGCGGCATCACTGGCAGCGGCCTTGCGTGCTCGTCCGGCTGCTCGCGCGCGGTGGCCGCCTCGAACAGCGGCAGCGGCACGTCGTCGGGCAGCCGCCGCACCTGCCATAGCGCCTCGCGGCGGTCGAGCCCGAGCGAGCGGAACGCATCGGCATCCGCCAGCAGGATCAGCGCGCGCTTGGGCAGGCCGGTGTCGCGCGCAAAATCTTCGAGCGAGGTGAAGGGACGGCGGTTGCGGGCGGCGACGATGCGGTCGGCCCAGTCCTCTCTCCTGTCATTCCGGCGCGATGCGGCGGCGTCGAGCCCGGAATCCATTACGTCAGGCGTATGCGGCCCGACGGCTTCCGGGCTCGCGCCAAGTGGCGCGTCCCCATTGCGCAATTGCGCAATGGGGAATGACGACTGAGAGCACTTTAGCCTCTCCTCATCCTCGTCCAACCAGTGAAAGCCGTCGATCTGGCGGAAGCCGAGGCGCACGGCGCAGTATTTGCCTCTCCCCTGCTCCAACGTGTTCTGCGCAAAACTGTAGGACACGTCGATGTCGCGCACCTCGACGCCGTTCTTGCGAGCATCCCCGACGATCTGCGCCGGGGCATAAAAGCCCATCGGCTGCGAGTTCAAGAGGCCGCAGCAGAAGGCGTCGGGGTGGTAATGCTTCAGCCATGAAGAAATGTAGACGAGCTGCGCAAAGCTCGCGGCATGGCTCTCCGGAAAGCCGTAAGAGCCAAAACCCTTGATCTGATCAAAGCAGCTTCGGGCAAAGTCGGGATCGTAGCCGCGCGCGACCATGTTGCCGATCAGCTTGTCCTCGTATTTGCCGATGGTGCCGATATTGCGGAAGGTCGCCATCGAGCGGCGCAGGCCATTGGCCTCCTCGGAGGTGAATTTTGCCGCCTCGATCGCGATGCGCATCGCCTGTTCTTGGAACAGCGGGACGCCCTTGGTCTTATGCAGAACCTTGTAGAGCTCGTCCGCGGGACCATGCTCGGGCGATGGCGAGGGATAGCTCACTTTTTCCAGGCCGTTCCGCCGCCGTAAGTAAGGATGCACCATATCGCCCTGGATCGGGCCCGGACGTACGATCGCGACTTCGATGACGAGATCATAGAACGTCCGCGGCTTCAACCGCGGCAGCATGTTCATCTGTGCGCGGCTTTCGACCTGGAACACGCCGAGCGATTCCCCGTCGCAAAGCATGTCATAGACTTTGGGGTCGTCCTGCGGGACGCTCGCCAGCACCCAGCGCTCGCCCTTATGCTCCGCGATCAAATCAAAACACTTGCGGATACAGGTCAGCATGCCCAGCGCCAGCACGTCGACCTTCATCATGCTGAGCGCGTCGACGTCGTCCTTGTCCCATTCGATGAAGGTGCGATCGTCCATCGCGGCGTTGCCGATCGGCACATAGGTGTCGAGCCGGTCCTGCGTCAGCACATAACCGCCCACATGCTGGGAGAGATGGCGCGGGAATTCGATCAGTTCGGTTGCGAGCTCGACCGCGAGGTTGATCATGGGATTGTTGGGATCGAGCCCGGCCTGCCTGACTTGCATGTCGTTAAGACCCTTGCCCCAGCTTCCCCAGACGGTGTCGGCGAGCGCGGCAGTGACATCTTCGGTCAGGCCCAGCGCCTTGCCCACGTCGCGAATGGCACTGCGCGGGCGATAATGGATGACGGTGGCGATGATCGCGGCGCGGTGGCGGCCGTAGCGACGATAGACATATTGCATCACCTCCTCGCGCCGCGAATGCTCGAAATCGACATCGATATCGGGCGGCTCCAGCCGCTCCTTGGAGATGAAGCGCTCGAACAACAGATCGACCTTGGTCGGATCGACCGAGGTGATGCCAAGCACGTAGCACACGGCCGAGTTCGCCGCCGATCCCCGCCCCTGGCACAGGATATTCTGGCTGCGCGCGTAGCGCACGATGTCGTGCACGGTGAGGAAGTAATGCGCGTATCTCAGCTCGGCAATCAGCGTGAGCTCTTTCTTCAGCGTAGCGTACAGTTTCTCGTCGATTTTGGTGATGCCGCCGAAATATTTGTCGACACCGGCCCAGGTCAGATCCTCAAGATGACCTTGCGCGGTCTTGCCCGGCGGCACCGGCTCGTCCGGATATTGGTATTTGAGCTGATCGAGCGAGAAGTCGATTGCATCGGCAAAGCGCATGGTCTCCGCGATCGCCTCGGGGAAATCGCGGAACAGCCGCGACATCTCCTGCGGCGCCTTCAAGAACCGCTCGGCATTGGCTTCCAGCTTCCGTCCGACCGCTTCGATCGTGGTCTTTTCCCGGATGCAGGTCAGCACGTCCTGGAGAGGACGGCGCGCGGGATGATGATAGAGCACCTCGTTGGTCGCGAGCAACGGCACTCTTGCTTTTGCCGCGAGATCATCGAGCCGCGCCAGCCGGCGCCGGTCGTCGCCGCGATAGATCAGGCTCGCCGCCAGCCACACGCCCTCGGCGCGGCTGTCCTTGAGTTTTGCAAGAACATCCAGCGCCTGTGCGGGTTCGAAACGATGCGGCAGCGTCAGGACCAGGAGCTGGCCTTCTGAAAACTCGATGAGGTCGGCGAAGGTGAGACGACACTCGCCCTTCTCGATCCGCGTGATGTCGTCGCCGCGCTTGCCCTTGGTGAGAAGCTGGCACAGCCGACCATAGGCCCCGCGGTCACGCGGATAGACCAGAATGTCCGGCGTGCCGTCGATGAAGACGATGCGCGCACCGATCAGGAGTTTCGGCTTGTGCAGCACCTCGGCATTGTCGAGCTCCTTGTAGGCGCGCACCACGCCGGCCAGCGTGTTGTGATCGGCGATGCCGATCGCGGGAATGCCGAGGATGCTGGCCTGATGCACATAGGCGCGCGGATCCGAGCCGCCGCGCAGGAAGGAAAAATTGGTGGTGATGCCGATCTCGGCATAGGCAGGCGTATTCATGCGAAGAGACCGTGCACATACCAGCCGGGAGAAGCGGGTTTGCCGTCGTCGTCGAACACCTCCCCCTCATAAAGACCGTCGCGAAAGATCCAGAAGCGCAGGCCTTCGGCATCCTCGATGCGGAAATAGTCCCGCGTGAGCTGCTTGCCGTCCTGCCGCCACCATTCCATCGCGATGCGCTCGGGCCCTTCCACCCGCACCACCGCATGCAGCGCGCGGCGCCAGGTGAATTGATGCGGCGGGCCGTCCGGCACGGTCGCAAATGGCACCTTGATCGGCTCCGGCTTGTCGAACAGCCGCAAGGGACGCAGCGGCGGCTCGTTCTCGGCCCGCGCAGGCCATTCCGCCTGCATGGCGGCGGCGAGATGATGCTGCGCCGGCGCGGCTACAACCGCGCATTCAGGGATATGGGTGTCCTGCGGCAGGTGCACGACGACACGCTTGCCGCCGATGCGCGCGGCAATGCGGTCGATCAGTGCGGCGATTTCGTCATTGTCGTGGGCATGGGCATCGAGATCGCGCTGCTCCTGCACCACGATTTCTGTACGGTTCGCCGACAGCCGCACCATGTCGAAGCCGAAGCCAGGATCGAGCGGATCGGCGAGCGCATCGAGACGCTCGCGAAACAGCCGGTCGATGACCGCGCTGCGCGTCACCGGACGCCCGGTCTCGACCGTAATCGCGCGCACCACGCCGTCGGTGCGGAAGAACGCGGCTTCCAGGCGTCGCGCGCCCTTGCCCTGCTTCTCCATGGATGCGATCAACGTGTCGGCAAGCCGCGACAGCGTCATCGCGATCATGGTGTCGGTCGCGATCGGCTCGGCGAAACGTTTTTCCACGATGTAGTCGGGCAGCGGTTTTCGCGGGTTGATCGGCGCATCGCCCTGCCCCAGCGCATGCGCCAGCAGCGTGGAGAACCGGGCGCCGAACCGCGCCGTGATCTCGCTCGGCGAGCGCGAGGCGACGTCGCCGATGGTCTTCAAACCGGCGCGACGCAAGCCTGTGGTGATGACTTCACCTGCACCGAGCGCGGAAATCGGAAATCGGCTGATCGCCTCCGCCTCCTCGCCATCGGCCACGATGGTGCCCGTGGCCTGCCGCGTCAGCGTGCGTGCGCAGATCGAGGTGCCGGCGATCGCCGCGCTGATGGCAAACCCCTGCCGGGCCAATGCGCGAACCAACGTCCGTAACAACGCGGCCTCACCACCGAATAGATGCGCGCAGCCGGTGATGTCCAGAAACAGGCCGTGCGGCGGATCGAGCGCCACCAGCGGCGTGAAGCGGTCGCACCAGTCCGCGACATCGCTCAGCGTCTTCGCATCGGCCACAATATCGGCGTCGAACACTTTCAGGTCCGGACACATCGCCCGCGCATTGGCCAAGGGCTGACCTATATACAGGCCGAGGCGCTCGGCGGCCTCGTCGAGCGCATGGATCACCAGCGCATTGTTGTCCTTGATGACGACGATGCTTGGATCATTGCTCTTATGCAGTCCGACGTTCCCAAAGAACCGCTGAATCCGGTCGATGGGCAGGCGTGGCAGCCACAGGCTGAGAATACGTCGACGGCTCACTGAACTGGCACTCATCACATTTCCATTCCATGGTCCACCGGCCACATGGGCCATGACGATTGCGCAAGAGCTCGGCATCGAAGCGCGGCGCGCCCCAGGCACTCGACACCGGGCCCGGCGGTGAATGCGCTGCGCGCAGCATCCATCGTGTTTCCGCGGTCGAGGGCAGCGGCTGCGCCGCCATGCGCAGCAAGAGCCCGGTGACACCGGAAGCTTGCGCGGCCAGCGTCAGCTTGCGGCTCGCCACGAGATCGAACTGCCTGGTCTCGCCCCAGAGCTCGAGCACCAAGGCCCCCAGCGCATCGCAGGCAAGCGCGTCGGCTGAGCTGCGCAGTGCGCTCTCGACATCAGCGGCGCGCACCATCACCACGCGGCGCGGATCGAGACCGAACTCGGCGAGCCCGCTCATCGACAGCGCGCCGGTTTCGATTTCCGAAAAATCCTGCCGCACCCACAGCAGCGGCCGGCGCGCCGAAACGCGGCCCGCAAGCCCCATGACAAAGCCCGTTGCGGCCGTCCCCTGCCGGCCCTCACAAAACACCTCATGGATCGCCGCACGTGCGAGCCCGCCCTTCAGCGCGCTGTCCGCCTCGCTGTGGCCGAGCGCGACGCGATCGCGCTGATGCACGACCTCCGCCGTCTCGATGCGCTCGATCTGGCTGCGCAAGGTCGCAAGCGCGCTTCTGCGTGCGCCGCTCATGCTCGCCGCTCCTTCAGGGGTGATTGCCGGTGGCTCTCAAAAAGAGAACCAGCGGCTGGCTCATTTGTTCATGATATGTTCTAATATAAAGCTAACGCCGCCCTGGGAGTCAATCGAATTGGCGCGCTTTAGGATTCATGAGTGGAATCAAAGAGATTCAAACATGGACGTACAACGCAAGCTGGAAATCCTGGCGGATGCTGCCAAGTACGACGCATCCTGCGCCTCCAGCGGCACCGAGAAGCGGGATTCCAGCGACGGCAAGGGCATGGGCTCGACCGCGCCGGGCATGGGCATCTGCCATTCTTACGCGCCGGATGGATGCTGCATCTCCCTGCTCAAGGTGCTGCTGACCAATGCCTGCAATTACGATTGCCTCTATTGCGTCAACCGCGCCTCCTCCAACGTGCCGCGCGCCCGCTTCACCATCGACGAGGTCGTCAAGCTGACGCTCGACTTCTACCGGCGCAATTACATCGAGGGCCTGTTTCTCTCCTCCGGCATCATCCGCAGTCCCGATTACACCATGGAGCAAGTGGTCAGCGTCGCGCGAAAACTGCGCGAGGAGCATCACTTCCGCGGCTACATCCACCTCAAGACGATTCCCGAAGCCGACGATGCGCTGATCGCAGCAGCCGGCCAATATGCCGACCGTCTCTCCATCAACATCGAGATGCCGCAGGAGACGAGCCTCAAGCAATTCGCGCCGGAGAAGGACGTGCGCGCGATCCGCCGCACCATGGGCCGGCTGCGGCTCAAGCTCGATGAAGCCGAGGAAGGCCGCAGCGCGAAAACGAAGGCCAAGCCGCAGCGCTTTGCGCCGGCTGGGCAAAGCACGCAGATGATCGTCGGCGCCGACACGGCCTCCGATCACACCATTCTCCACACCAGCGCCAATCTCTACGGCGCCTACCGCCTGCGCCGCGTCTATTATTCCGCGTTCAGCCCGACCCCCGACGCCAGCCGCGCCCTGCCCTTGCGCGCGCCGCCCTTGCTGCGCGAGCACCGCCTCTATCAGGCCGACTGGCTGATGCGGTTCTACGGCTTCGACGTCGGCGAGATCGTCGACGACAGCGCGATGCTGCCGCTCGACATCGATCCAAAGCTCGCCTGGGCACTGCGCCACCGCGACCGCTTTCCGCTCGATGTCAACCGCGCCAGCCGCGAGGAATTGCTGCGCGTGCCGGGCTTCGGCACCAAAGCAGTCGAACGCATCATCGCGACGCGGCGCACGACAATGATCCGCCTCGCCGATCTCGCGCGGCTGCACGTGCCCCGGCACAAGGCGCTGCCGTTCATCGTCCTCAGCGATCACCGCCCCTCACCGCATTGTCTCGACGAGGCGCGGCTGATCGAGCGGTTCAAGCCAAAGGCGACGCAACTGGGATTTGGCTTCTGATGCAATTCATCACTCTCGATCATGAAACCGATTTCGAAGGCTGGCGCAAAGCCGCACGTAGCCTCGTGCTTCACCGCGTCAGGCCAGCCGATGTCACCTGGGCCGTGCAGGGAGGCGAAGCGGAGCTGTTCGCGCCGCCCTCGCCGTCTCTGCTGCCGGAGGGCAGCGATAGCACCTTCAACGTCTCCGCGAAATTCGTCGAGCTCGCCAAAGCGGCAATCCTGCACCGCGACCGCGAACGCTTTGCGATCCTCTATCGCCTGCTATTTCGGCTGAAGGACAATCACGATCTCATCGAGGTCGCAACCGATCCCGATGTCGCGCAAGTCACGGCCATGGCGAAGGCAGTCTACCGCGACGAGCACAAGATGCATGCCTTCGTGCGCTTCCGCGAAATCGGCAGGGAACGCCAGGCGCATTACGTCGCCTGGTTCGAGCCGGAACATCACATCGTCGAGCTCGCCGCGCCATTTTTCGCCAAGCGCTTTGCCGACATGCCCTGGTCGATCCTGACGCCCGACCTCTGCGCGCATTGGGATGGCCACGCACTCTCGTTCACGCCGGGCGTCAGCAAGAGCGAGGCGCCCGGCGAAGACCGTCTGGAGGAAACCTGGCGGCGCTATTATGCCAGCATCTTCAATCCGGCCCGGCTCAAGGTGAAGCCGATGCAGGCCGAGATGCCGAAAAAATACTGGAGGAACCTGCCCGAGGCTTCGATCATTAAGCCCTTGATCGAGGACGCCGAGCGCATGACCGGCGCCATGATCGCCAATGCCGCAACCGATCCGCACAAGCCTCAGAAGCGGCCGGAGGCTCCGATGAAACGCAAAACCACAACCGACGATCTCGACGCGCTTCGCGAGGAGGCCGCGCATTGCCGCGCCTGCCATCTCTACAAGGACGCGACCCAGACGGTGTTCGGCGAGGGCCCGAAGTCCGCCAACATCATGCTGGTCGGCGAGCAGCCCGGCGACAAGGAAGACCTCGCCGGCCATCCCTTTGTCGGCCCGGCCGGCCAGATGCTCGATCGCGCGCTCGAGGAAGCCGGCGTCGATCGCAAGAAGGTCTATGTCACCAATGCCGTCAAGCACTTCAAATTCGTGCCGCGCGGCAAGATCCGCCTGCACCAGAAGCCGAATACGCCGGAGATCCGGGCGTGCCGGCAATGGTATGAGCGGGAGCTGGCGGCCGTTCAGCCCGATCTCGTCGTCGCGATGGGCGCCACCGCCGCGCAAAGCGTGTTCGGCAAGATCACGCCCATCGGCAAAAACCGAGGCCGGTTGATCGACCTTCCCGACGGGCGCAAGGCTTTGGTGACGGTGCATCCGTCTTATCTGCTGCGGCTGCCCGATCCCGAGGCCAAGGTGCTGGAATATCAGCGCTTTGTCGAAGATTTGAAGATCGCGGCCGGCTTGCAGAAGAAGGCTGCACGGGCTGCTTAAATACTGGCAGGAAGGCGGCTTTCACGCCTTGGTTGTCATCCAGCCTTCAAATCCATCGCGGACAATACCCTTACCTGAAGGTTAAGGGGCGTCCAGAGATGACCGATGTAGCATTCGACCGCGCCGTAACAGATCGCGCGCCCGTCCAGCAGGCGTCGCGGCCAAATCTCGACAAGGGCTTCAATCCGCTGACGCTGATCCTGTTCTTCGGCATCCTCGCCGCGGGCGCGCTGTTCGTCGCCTACAGCATCTATGTCGACATCAACGCGACCGGCACGCGGGTGACGACCTACCTGCCCTACATCCTCCTATTCGTCGCGCTCCTCATCGCGCTCGGCTTCGAGTTCGTCAACGGCTTCCACGACACCGCCAATGCGGTGGCCACCGTGATCTACACCCATTCGCTGCCGGCCGAAGTCGCGGTGATGTGGTCGGGCTTCTTCAACTTCCTCGGCGTGCTCTTGTCCTCCGGCGCGGTCGCGTTCGGCATCGTCTCGCTGCTGCCGGTCGAGCTGATCCTCCAGGTCGGCTCCAGCGCCGGTTTCGCCATGGTGTTCGCGCTTCTGATCGCCGCGATCCTCTGGAATCTCGGCACCTGGTTCTTCGGCCTGCCCGCCTCGTCCTCGCACACGCTGATCGGCTCGATCATCGGCGTCGGGGTCGCCAACGCCGTCATGCGCGGCCGCGACGGCACCTCCGGCGTGGACTGGAGCAAGGCGACCGAGATCGGTTACGCGCTGCTGCTGTCGCCGCTGTTCGGCTTCATCTGTGCCGCCGTGCTGTTGCTGCTGCTCAAGTTCATCGTGCGCAATCCGTCTCTGTACGCGGCACCTGAGGGCAACAAGGCGCCGCCACTCTGGATCCGGGGCCTGCTGATCCTGACCTGCACCGGCGTCAGCTTCGCCCACGGCTCCAATGACGGCCAGAAGGGCATGGGCCTGATCATGCTGATCCTGATCGGCACCGTGCCGACGGCTTACGCCCTCAACCGGGCGCTGCCGGAATCTCAGGTCGCCCAGTTCCAGAAGGCCTCCGAGGCTGCCTCCAAGGTGATCTCGGCGAAAGGCGCCGGCCACAGCATCATCGGCGATCCTCGCCCGGCGGTGACGCAATACATCGCCCTGCACGAGCTCAACGATGGTACCTATCCCTCGCTCGCCCTGCTGGTGAAGGACGTTGGCGATCAGGTCGCTCGATACGGCACGTTGAGCAAGGTACCCGCCGAAGCCGTCGGCAACACCCGCAACGACATGTACCTGACCTCGGAAGCGATCCGCTTCCTGATGAAGGATAAGGCGAACGATCTCAACAAGGACGAGATCGCGGTGCTCAACACCTACAAGGGCTCGCTCGACGCCGCGACCAAGTTCATCCCGACCTGGGTGAAGATCGCAGTCGCCATCGCGCTCGGCCTCGGCACCATGATCGGCTGGAAGCGCATCGTTATCACCGTCGGCGAGAAGATCGGCAAAAGCCATCTCACCTATGCGCAGGGAGCCTCGGCCGAGCTCGTGGCCGCCGCCACGATCGGCGCGGCCGACGTGTTCGGCCTGCCCGTCTCGACCACTCACGTGCTGTCGTCCGGCGTCGCCGGCACCATGGCGGCCAACGGCTCGGGCCTGCAATGGTCGACCATCCGCAATCTGCTGATGGCCTGGGTGCTGACGCTGCCCTGCGCGATCATGTTGTCGGCCACGCTCTACGTGATCTTCTCGCGGATGTTCTGAGAAGAACGACACTTCATAAATGCGGATGGCCGGGCCTTAGCCCGGCCATTTGCATTCAAGATTGTCATTCCGGGGCGGCTCGAAGAGCCGAACCCGGGATCTCGAGATTCCAGGTCTGATCCTGCGGACCATCCCGGAATGACGACTCAGAAGCCTTAAGACGCCGCCAGCTGTTCCTCGACCAGCTTGACCCAGTAGGACGTACCGAAGACGATCGCCTCGTCGTTGAAATTGTAGGCGGGGTGATGCAGGCCGGCGCTGTCGCCGTTGCCGCAGAAGATGAACGCTCCAGGCCGCGCTTCCAGCATATAGGCAAAATCCTCGCCGCCCATCAGCGGCGGCATCTCGTGCACGTTGGCGTCCCCTGCGACCTGCTTGGCGATGCGCCTTGCCACCTCGGTCTCCGCAGCGTGGTTGTTCACCACCGGATAATTGCGCTTGTAGCGCAGATCGATCTTGGCGCCGGTGATCTGCGCCACGCCGGCCACAACTTCGCGGACGCGCTTCTCGACCAGCTGGCGCACCTCCGGCGACAGCGTGCGGATAGTGCCCCTCAGCGTCGCCGTCTGCGGAATGACGTTGCGGGCATTGCCGGCGTGGAACTCGCAGATCGAGATCACAGCCGATTCCAGGGGATCGACGCTGCGCGCAACGATCGATTGCAGGGCAGTGATCACCTGTGCACCGACCAGCACGGAGTCCACGCATTTGTGCGGACGCGCGGCATGGCCGCCGACGCCCTCGATCAGAATGTCGACCTCGTCGGTCGCCGCCATGATCGGTCCCGGCCGGATCGCAAACGAGCCGATCGGGATGCCCGGGCCGTTGTGCATGCCATAGACCTGCTCGATGCCGAAACGCTCCATAAGGCCATCCTTGACCATGGCCTCGCCGCCGGCGCCGCCCTCCTCGGCCGGCTGGAAGATCACCACGGCATCGCCGGCGAAGTTGCGGGTCTCGGCCAGGTAGCGCGCCGCACCCAGCAGCATCGCGGTGTGGCCGTCATGGCCGCAGGCGTGCATCTTGCCCGGGTTCTTCGAGGCGTAAGGCAGGTTGGTCTGCTCCTCGACCGGGAGCGCGTCCATGTCGGCGCGCAGACCGATCACCTTGAGCCCGTCGCCGGCCGGCTTGCTGCCTTTGATGACGCCGACCACGCCGGTCTGGCCGAGGCCAGTCACGACCTCATCGCAGCCGAACTCGCGCAGGCGGTCAGCGATAAATGCTGCGGTGCGGTGAACCTCGTACAGCAGCTCCGGATGCTGATGGATGTCCCGGCGCCAGGCCTGAATATCCGGTTGGAGGTCGGCGACGCGGTTCACGATAGGCATGGAGGATCTCAAGCTTTTTTGGGAACACAGGATTGTCCTACCATGCAAGCGCCGGTCCACCTAACTCCGGTGGATCGAAGGTAACCTGTCCTTTCGTCATGGCCGGGCTTTTAGCCAGCTTGTCTTGGCCATCTACGTCCGACTATTACGACAGAAAGCGCGTGGATGGCCGGGACAAGCCCTGGCATGACGCCTATTGGGATGGACGCAGAATGCCAAGACGGCTCGAAGGTGAGTTTGACTACATTATCGTCGGAGCCGGCACCGCGGGATGTATCGTCGCGAACCGGCTGTCGGCCGATCGCAACAACCGCGTCCTCATCCTCGAAGCCGGCGGCGACGACAATTGGATCTGGTTCCACATCCCGGTCGGCTATCTCTTCGCGATCGGCAATCCGCGCTCGGACTGGATGTTCAAGACTGAAGCCGAGCCGGGCTTGAACGGCCGCGCGCTCGCCTATCCCCGCGGCAAGGTGATCGGCGGCTGCTCGGCGATCAACGCCATGATCTCCATGCGCGGACAGGCTGCCGACTACGACCATTGGCGCCAGCTCGGGCTGACCGGCTGGGGCTATGGCGACGTGCTGCCGCTGTTCAAACGGCTGGAGGATCATTTCCTTGGGCCGAGCGAGCATCATGGCACAGGAGGCGGCTGGCGCATCGAGGCGCCGCGACTGTCGTGGGACATTCTCGACGCCGTTGGGGACGCCGCCGAGGAGATGGGCATCAAGCGCATCCCGGACTTCAACACCGGGGACAACGAAGGCACCAGCTATTTCCACGTCAACCAGAAGCGCGGCCGGCGCTGGTCGTCGGCGCGCGGCTTCCTCAAGCCCGCGCTGAACCGTCCCAATCTGCGGCTGGAAAAGCATGTACTCGTCGACCGCCTGGTCATCGAGCAGGGCCGCGCCGTCGGCGTGCGCTTCATCCAGAATGGCGAGATCATCGAGGCGCGCGCCAAGCGCGAGGTGATCCTCTCGGCCGGTTCGATCGGCTCGGTGCAGGTGCTGCATCGCTCCGGCATCGGCCCCGCCGACTGGCTTTCGCCGCTCGGCATCGACATCGTCGTGGACCGGCCCGGCGTCGGGCGCAACTTGCAGGATCATCTCCAGCAGCGCGCGATCTACAAGGTCGAAGGGGTGCGCACGCTGAACGAGACCTATTACAACCTGTTTCGCCGCGGCCTGATGGGGCTCGACTACGCCTTCCGCCGCCGCGGGCCGCTGACCATGGCGCCATCGCAGCTCGGCATTTTCACGCGCTCCGATGCGACGCGCGCACGCGCCAACATCCAGTTTCACGTGCAGCCGCTGTCGCTCGACAAGTTCGGCGATCCCCTGCACCGCTTCCCCGCGATCACGGTGAGCGCGTGCAATCTCCAACCGACCTCTCGCGGCACCGTGCGGCTGCGCTCGGCAACGCCTGAAGAGAAGCCGATCATTGCGCCGAATTACCTGTCGACCGACGACGATCGCCAGGTCGGCGCCGACGCCATCCGCACCACGCGACGCCTGATGCAGCAGAAGGCGCTGGCAAAATACCGCCCGATCGAATATCTGCCCGGCCCCACCGTCGGCGACGACGATGCCTCGCTTGCGAAGGCTGCCGGCGACATCGGCACCACCATCTTCCATCCCGTCGGCACCGCGAAGATGGGCGCGGCGAACGATCCGATGGCGGTGGTCGACGAACGCCTGCGCTTCTACGGCCTCGGCGGTCTTCGCATCGTCGATGCCTCGATCATGCCGACCATCACCTCGGGCAACACCAACACGCCGACCGCGATGATCGCGGAGAAAGGTGCGGCGATGATTTTGGAGGATGCGAAGTAGCATCCGGCCACCATGATCAATCCGTACCGCTTTTCAATCGGCCCAGCCGACGCGCAGATCGCCATGTTGCAATGGGGCGAGAGCGGGAAACCACCTGCCCTGCTCCTGCATGGCACTGGCTTCGTCGCTGACGTCTGGGACGAGGTCGCGCGCGAGCTTGCATCGACCTACACCGTCTATGCGCTCGACCGCCGCGGCCATGGCGCCAGCCACAAGCCCGGCGCCTATCACTTCCTGGATTACGCCGATGACGTGTGCCGGGTGATCGAGACACTCGAGCTGCGCGACGTCTATGGCATCGGCCACAGTGCTGGTGCGACCGACCTACTCCTCGCGGCAAAACTTCGTCCCGGATGCTTCACGCGCCTGTTCGTGATGGAGCCGACCGTGATGGACCCGCGCGCGGCGCGCTCCGGCGCATTGAGCGACGAATCCCTTTCCCGCGTGCACGGCACGCTGCGGCGACGGGCCGAATTCGAGAACGCTGCGGCCGTCTTCGCGCGCTACCGCGCGGCGCCGGCATTTGCGGATTGGACCGAGACGTCGCTTTGGGCTTACGTGCGCCACGGCTTCGTGCCGCTCGACGACGGCCGGGTAAAGCTCTGCTGCACGCCGGAGATCGAGTCGGCAATCCTGTGTCCGATCTACGAGGCGATGGAGCAGGTTTACGTTGGCGATGCCCGCGGGAATCCGTTTACCTCGCTCACCGAGATCGACTGCCCGGTGCGCGTCACGACCGCCGCGAAGTCGGGGCCGATCTACAAGGAAATGTCGGCGCGCGCCGTATCGCTGATTCCGCGCGTCAGTACGTTGGCCTTCGATGATGCCGGGCATTGCGTGGCGCAGGAAGTGCCGCAGGCCGTGGTGCAAGCCGTGAGAGATTTTTCAAAGTAAGTCTCGTGCCGGACGCGGCGCAGATGCGCCGCCGAGCCGGGGCCCATCTCGGCGCACCGCGCGGCTTTCAGGGTCCCGGCTCTGCAACGCATCACCAAGAGGTGCTGCGTTGCGTCCGGGACACGAGAATTTCCCCCTCACGAAATCGTCATCGCATTCGGGAATAAGACGCTTCCTTCCCCGATCACCTTCCCGAAGCCCAATTCCGGGCGAGAGGAGATGCGCGATGAGCGGACACGATCACGGGGACGACGGCGTCAGCCGCCGCAAGGTGCTGGAATGCATGACCTGGGCCGGCACCGGGGTGCTCTGGACCATCACCGGCGGCGTGCCGCGCTCGCTCGGCATCATCGATAGTGCGCAAGCTGCTACCGCGGCCGCGCCCGGCATGACCTTCCTCCAGATCAGCGACAGCCATGTCGGCTTCGACAAGCCGGCCAATCCCAACGCGCTCGGCACGCTGGAGGAAGCCGTGGGCAAGATCAACGCGATGCCGGTCAAGCCGTCCTTCATGATCCACACCGGCGACATCACGCATCTGTCGAAGGCCGCCGAATTCGACAATGCCGAGCGCATCATCTCGCAAACCAAGCTCGACGTGCATTACGTGCCGGGCGAGCACGACATCATCGACGAGGAGGTGAAGCTCTATCGCGAACGCTACGGCCGTGGCACCAAGGGTCACGGCTGGTACTCGTTCGACGCCGGCGGCGTGCACTTCATCGGCCTAGTCAACGTCGTCGACCTCAAGGCCGGCGGCCTCGGCAATCTCGGCGCCGAGCAGCTCGCCTGGCTCGATGACGATCTGCGCGGCAAGTCAAAATCGACTCCGGTCGTGCTGTTCGCGCACATCCCGCTCTGGACCGTCTATCCCGAATGGGGCTGGGGCACCGAAGACGGCGGCCGCGCGCTGGAATACGTCAAGGGGTTCGGCTCGGTCACGGTGCTCAACGGCCACATCCACCAGGTGATGCAGAAGCTCGAGGGCAACGTCACTTTCCACACTGCGCGCTCGACCGCCTTCCCGCAGCCGGCGCCGGGGGCCGCTCCCTCACCAGGACCGATGAAGGTCGAGAACGCCAGGCTCCGCTCCATGCTCGGCGTTGCCAGCATCAACTTCAAGCAGAACGAGCAGCGCCTCGCCATCATCGACACGCCGCTCCAGGGCTGAGAGAAAAGCTGATCATGAAGACACTCAATCGGCGCGACTTCGGTGTCGACTTCGGTCTCGCTTTGGCCGCGGCCATCCTGTTGCCCACAACAGCTGCCCGTGCCGACGAGACGGAGGTGCATATCGATAATTTCGTTTTCCAGCCGGCCGAGCTCACGATCAAGGTCGGCACCACCGTGACCTGGACCAACCGGGACGACATCCCGCACACCGTGGTGTCGGCCGGCAAGTTCAGGTCCAAGACCCTGGACACCGAGGACAAGTTCTCGTTCACCTTCACCAATGCGGGCGACTACAAATATTTTTGCTCGTTGCATCCGCACATGACGGGGATGATCAAGGTTGAGTAACGTCTCCAACCAAGGCACCCACGTCTTGCCCGGCCGGTTGTCCCACGCCGGCCGGGCTCAGACCTATTCGATCACGGCAAAAGAAGTGGCAAAGCAAAAGGCAAAGCGAGGAGCGATGCCCGGCACCGACGATTTGCAGAAGGCGCTGCGCTTCCGCGAAGCGGCGCTGCCCTATCTCGACGACGTCTACACGCTCGCGCGCTATCTCTTGCGCGATGCCTCCGACGCCGAGGACGCGGTGCAGGAGTGCTATCTGCGAGCGCTGAAGCACTTTGACAGCTATCATGGACCGGCGATGAAGCCGTGGCTGTTCGCGATCCTGCGCAACGTCTGCAACGCCGAATATGCGCGGCGCGCGCATTCGCACAGCGCGATCGAGGAGACGCCCGGCGCCGCCGAGCAGACGCCGATCTGGCAAGAGAGCGAGGCAAGCCCGGAAACCGAAGTGCAGCGCAGCCGCGATGCCGGCGCGATCCGCAAGCTGATCGACGCGCTCGCCGAACCGTTCAAGGAAACCTTCGTGCTGCGGGAGATCAACAATCTTTCCTACCGTGAAATCGCCGAGGTCGTCGGCGCGCCCATCGGTACCGTGATGTCCCGCCTCGCCCGCGCCCGCGCCATGCTGCGCGCGGCCTGGAATGTGGAAGAGGAGCACTCAAGATGACTTGCGAAGAAGCAAGGAACCTGCTTCACGCGCTGCTCGACAATGAGCTCGATGCGGGCCATGCGCGCGAGGTCGAAGCCCACATCGCAAGCTGCCCGGACTGCGCTGCGGAGTTCGCCGCGCAGCGCGACATGCAACGCGTGCTCGCCCACGCCAATTTGCGCTACACCGCGCCCGTAAGCCTGCGCAGCCGGATCGAGGCCTCGTTGCCCGAGCCGCAGCGCCAACAACCGACCCGCCGCTCCGTGCTGCGCGGCTTTGCAATGGGCTCAGCCGTCTCCGCGCTTGCTGCTTCGGGGGTCGTCGCGGTGGTGCTGCGCCAGGACGACCAGCAGCGTATCCTGTCGGAGGTCGTCTCCGCGCATCTGCGCTCGCTCCAGGCCGGTCACCTTACCGACGTGATTTCCACCGACCAGCACACCGTCAAGCCATGGTTCAACGGCAAGCTCGACGTCGCCCCGCCCGTGATCGACCTCACCGCGCAGGGTTTCACGCTGGTCGGCGGCCGGCTCGACTATATCGATGCGCGCGCCATCGGCGCCGTCGTCTACCGGCGCCGGCAGCACGTCATCAACCTGTTCGTGTCGCAGACATCGAACGCAGAATATCGCGCGCCAAAGACCGAAACCATGCAGGGCTTCAACTGCCGTCGTTGGGGCAATCGCGGCCTGAACTTCTGGGCCGTCAGCGATCTCGGCGCCGACGAGCTCGCCGAGTTCGTCGACAGGTTCGAGGCGGCGATCAAGGCGAATGTGGAGGGATAGAAGGGTCTCGCCGTCACTGCGAGAGCGTAGCGACGAAGCAATCCAGGTTCTTTCCGCGGAACGATCCTGGATTGCTTCGCTTCGCTCGCAATGACGCGCGTTGAGACCGATCGGCGAAACTACGCCGACCGTCGTACCGCGTTGTCGACCAAGGTCTTGCCGAGCGACCAGATCGCGCCGGGGACCTTATGGCTGCCGGCGATGACGTCGTCGAAGGCGCGCTCGATCCAGGTGCAGTCTTCCTCGGTGATGGTGAGCGGCGGCAGCAGCTTGATGGTGTGGCTGCCGTGGCCGGCGACCTGGGTCAGAATCTTGTGATCCTTGAACAGCGGCACCGTGATGAGCTGGCAGAACAGGCCCTTGTTGGCGGTCTCCAGTACGTTCCAGGAAGCGCGAAGGCGCAGCGACTTCGGCGGGCCGAACTCGACGCCGATCATCAGCCCCTTGCCGCGGACTTCTTTCATCAGCTCGTAGCCGGGCACCATGCGCGTCAGCGCGAGGCGCAGCTCGGCGCCGCGCTTGGCGGCGGACTCGATCAGCTTGTCGGACTCCATGACGTCGAGCGTGGCGATGCCCGCAGCCATGGCGAGGTCGTTCTTGGAGAAGGTGGAGCCGTGCACCACCGCACGATCCATCTGGTTGAAGATTTTGTCGAAGATGCTCTTGCGCGTCAGCACCGCGCCGACCGGCACGTGGCCGCCCGACAGCGACTTCGACAGCAGCACCATGTCGGGCTCGACGTTCCAGTGCTCGACCGCAAGGAAGCGGCCGGTGCGGCCCATGCCGGTCTGGATCTCGTCGGCTACGAACAACGTGCCGTATTTCTTGCAGAGCGCGGCCGCGCCGGGCAGGAACTCATCGGTGGGCATGTTGACGCCCTTGCCCTGGATCGGCTCGACGACGAAGGCTGCGACCTCGCGCGAGGCCAGCGCCTTTTCGAGCGCGGCCAGATCGTTGAACGGGATCGGGGTGCAGCCCGGCAGCAACGGCTCGAAACCGGTGCGGAAGTTCGAATCACCCGTTAGCGACAGCGCGCCATAGGTCAGGCCGTGATAGCCGTGAGCGCAATAGACGATGCCGGGCCGGCCGGTCGCGCCGCGCGCGAACTTGATCGCGGCTTCGACGCATTCTGCGCCGGAATTGGCGAAGAACGCCTTGTCGAGATAAGGGACGTACTTCAAAAGCCGCTCGGCAAGCACGCCGGCGAGCACCGAGACATCGAACTGGACGAGATTGGGCAGGTCCGCGTCGAGCACGCTCTTGAGCGCCTCACGCATGACGGGATGATTGCGCCCGATCGCAAACACGCCGAACCCGGACAAGAGGTCGAGATAGCGCGCGCCATCGCGATCATAGAGGTACTGCCCCTGCCCCTTCTGGAACCCGACATCGTATCCGATGGTCTTCAGAACCCGAACGAACTGCTCATTCAGATACCGATTATGCAGGGCGCTGCGCTGGGCCTGACGGTCCGCGAAGAGCTCAGACATGTCTGGATTTGGACTGTGCATCCGCTACATACTTCGGTTGAGGGCCGTCTCGTCAACTGAAAACGGACCGCTGTCGAAAACGCTCTGTGCGGCCTTTTGCCCTTTTTCGGACCATCTTCGCAAGCACAGCTTTAAGCGATGTTGCACTGCCAAGGAACTATCATGCGTTTAGCCCTTTACACCGGAATAATACTGGCTGCCGGTTACACCTGTCCGACCCCCGCGCTCGCCGCAGACCCGACCGGCGACTGGCGGGTCGCCGACGGCGTCGCCAACATCCGTGTCGCCCAATGCAACGGCAGCATGTGGGGTGCCGTGTCCTGGGAAAAGCAGCCTGGCGGCCGCGACGAGAACAACCCGGATGCGTCAAAAAAGAACAGGCCGACGCTGGGCATGGCGACCCTGATCGACATGAAGAAGAAGCCCGGCGTCGATCAGTGGGAGGGACAGGTCTACAACGCGAAGGACGGCCAGCTCTACAGTGCAACCATCACGCCGGCCGGTACCGACCAGCTCGAAATCAAGGGCTGCGTGATGGGCTTCCTCTGCGGGGGCGAGACCTGGACCCGGGTTGGTCCGCCGATCCCCTTGAGCCCCGCCAACGCCATGGCCAGGGGCGCGCCGAAGTCCAGCGGCGCGGCACCGAAGGCCCAGGGAACGACGGGCGCCACAGCACCTGCCCCCGCTGCCCCGAAGGCCGTCGGCGCAGCCAAGGCCGGTCAGAAGAGCGCCGCCGACCCGATCGGCGACATCTGCCTACTCCCGGAGATTGCGGGGTTTGCCCATTAGGGCCGGCTGGAACAGCAGCACGGCGGCAAGCGTCGTCACCAGGGAGAGTGCGAGCAGCTTGCCCATGCTGGACGTGCCGGGATGGCTCGACAGCCACAGGCTGCCGAACGCGGTCGCCGTCGTCAGCGCGCTGAAGAAGATCGCGCGTGTCAGGCTGGTCTGGAGCAGGTTCGTTCTGCCCGAGCGCCACGCCACGACGTAATAGATCTTGAAGGCGACGCCGACGCCAAGCAGCAGCGGGAATGCGACGATGTTGGCGAAGTTGAGCGGCAGGCCGATCAACACGCAGATCTCGAGCGTCACCGCGCCGGCAACCAGGAGCGGCACCAGCGTCATCAGCACGTCGACGAACCGGCGTAACGTGACCCATAAGAGCAAGCCGATCACCAGCAGCGCATAGATGCCGGCATGGATGAACGCCTTCACCACGGTGTCGCCGGATTTCAGGATCGAGACCGGGCCGCCGATCGCGGTCGGCTCGGCCGCGAGCACTGCGGCCGCAAATTTGCGCAGGGTGTCGTTGTCATTGGGGTCGCCCTTGGGCAATGCCTCGACGCGGATGATGCCATCCTTGCTCTTCCAGGCGCTGACGAGATCCGGCGGCAGGGATTTCAGGGTGACCGGCTCGGCCTGCATCGCGTTCCTGAGCTGGTCGAACACGATCTTCATCGGCGTGACGAACACGTCCTGCGCCTTGTTGCGCGCGGCCTCATCGGAATTGGCGAGCTTCTCGAGCGCGTCCGCCAGCCGGCGCGAGGCGGCCGCACCCGGGCTCTTCGCATCCCCCGCGGTCCGGCGCAGATTGTCAGCCGAGGATTTCAGCGATTCGACGTTCTCCTGATCGGAGGGAGCCGCATCGATCTGGTCGGGATTGAGCGCGGGATTCAGCACCTTGGCGCCCTGCGCGAGCAGCTTCAGCTTCGGCGGCTGATCCTGCGGCACGAAGCTGTCGAGTGACATCACCCGCAGCACCTCGGGCACCTTCTCCAGCTTGGCTTCGACCTGCCTTGCCTGCTCCTCCGACGTCGCCATCACGTTGATGGCATTGGCGCCGGTGTTGGGATCCTTGCGCAAGTCGAGGAAGGTCGCGATGGATTCGGCGTGCGGGTTGCGCAGATTCATCGGATTGAAGTCGAATTTCATGAAGTAGAGCAGCGGCAGGCCGCCGAGCGCCAGCAGCAGCGTGCCGCCGACGATCAGGACGCGGTGCTTTTCGAGGAAGTGATCGAGCGGCGCCAGGAAGGCGTAACCGACCGGCTCCGGTTCGCCGGGCGGGTTCAACAGCTTCAACAGCGCCGGCAGCACGGTGATCGAAGAGATGAACGCCACCAGCATACCGACGCCGGCGATCTGGCCGAGCTCGGAGATGCCCTTGTAATCGGTCGGCATGAAGCAGAGGAAGCCCGCGGCCGTTGCCATCGCCGCGAGCGACAGCGGCACCGCCGAGCGCTTGGCGGCCAGCACCAGCGCGCCCGAGAGATTGTCGTGCTTGTAGCGCTCGGATCGGTAACGGACGCTGTACTGGATGCCGAAATCGACGCCGAGACCGACGAACAGCACCGCAAACGCGATCGATAGCAGATTGAGGGAGCCGACCATCATCAGGCCGGCCGCGGTCGTGATCGCGAGGCCCACGAAGAGGTTGACGAACACCGCGAAGATGATCTTCGCCGAATGCAGCGCCAGCCACAGGATGAGCAGCACGACGAGGACCGTGCCGATGCCGTTGACGACGGCGCCTTCCTGGACGGTCGCGTATTCCTCGTTGGCGATCGGGACCGGGCCGGTCAGCCGCACCCGCGCCTGGTATTTGGTGGGGAAATCCAGATCCGCTGCGGCCTTGCGGATTGCATCGGTGGCGCCCTTGCCCGGCTCCAGCGCGTTGTAGTCGAGGATCGGCTTGAACTCGATGAAGGCGCGCTTGTCCGAATCCTTCAGCGGCTCGTCGCTGACGAGCTCGCGCCAGGAGAAGCTGGCATTGCCCTTGTTGAGCACGGTCTCGACCGTCTGCGCGATCAGGTTGAAGGGCCGTTCCGTGCTGTCGAGTTTGACCTGGCCGCGCTTGACGCCGGCAAGTCCGGTCTCGAGCGCGCCGGTCAGGCCGCGGATCGAGGGGTCGCCCGCCATGATCTCGATCAGGGGCGCTGCGGATTCGAACTGACCGGTAATCTTGCCGACCTCCTCGGTCGGCAGGAACAACAGGCCGTTCTTCTCGAAGAACTCGCCGCTGCCGAGCTGCTGCATCGACTGGAAGTTGGTCTTGTCGTCTTTCAGCTTGGCAAAGAGCGCGTCCGCCGCCGCGCTCGCCATTTCGGGCGTCTTGGCCTCGATGACCGCCGTGATAGTCGCATCGCGGTCGAAGGCGCGGTCGAACTGCTGGTCGCGCTGGCGCCAGTCGAGATTCTGGGCAATCAGCGAATTGATGTCGGTGTTGATGGCGAAGTGGCGCGCAGCGTAATAGCCCGCTCCCACCGACAGCAGGAGCCCGAGAACGACGACGAGGGAGGCAAACCGGGTGCAGGCCCTGACAATGGCAACGACGACGCTTTGCAGCACTTCTTTTCTTTCTGCGGTTAACAGCTTGCCGGAAACGCCCGCTGTTTATCGGAGTTCCCGGGCGAAACCTATTGCTGTTTTGAGTGGCTCTCGCCGCGCGAAGGTTCGAGGTAAACGGCGGAGGAGCGTGGCAAAAACCAATGCGGGGCGGTCGGTATAACCGGGAAGTTGAGGCGGGAAAGTGACGAAAGAGTGAGCACCGTGCCGCATCTCGCTCACCGTGGATTACCCTACTATAATACCATCGAATGGATTTTGTCGGGAACCCTAGGTTCATTCAGCCTTCCCTTGCTGCCGATTTTTTGACACAAAGTATTGCGCCTCCATGCGCCGGAGCCCCGAACGGGGAGTGGCGGCTACCGCGTGCGCAAGACCGATGGTGCGGATATTGCAGCTCGTTGGTCAGTATCGGGTGCTGTCGGGAACTTTGAAGTGGATTGGTGCAACTTGCGTGATGGACGTCCAATGGAAGTTTATCTGGCGCAGCCGCGCGGCTTCTGCGCGGGCGTGGTGCGTGCGATCGAGATCGTGGAGCGGGCCCTGGAAAAGTACGGCCCGCCCGTCTACGTGCGCCATGAGATCGTGCACAACAAATACGTGGTCGAGAGCCTGAAGAACAAGGGCGCGATCTTCGTCGAGGAATTGTCCGAGGTGCCGCCGAAAGCGGTCACCGTTTTCAGCGCCCATGGCGTCGCCCGGAGCGTCGAGGAAGAGGCCGCCGCGCGCGACCTTCCGGTGCTGAACGCCACCTGCCCCCTGGTCACGAAAGTTCACAATCAGGGGAAGCGCTACATCACCAAGGGACGCACGCTGATCCTGATCGGCCATGCCGGCCACCCCGAGGTCGAGGGCACGATGGGCCAGGTTCCCGCTCCCGTGCTGCTGGTTCAAAGCGTTGAAGAGGTTAAGGCGCTGACGCTGCCGGCGGATACGCCAGTGGCCTACATCACCCAGACCACCCTGTCGGTCGACGACACCAAGGACATCATCGCGGCCCTTCAGGCCCGCTTTACAGATATTCAAGGTCCGGATATCCGGGATATCTGCTATGCGACACAGAACCGCCAAACTGCGGTAAGGGATTTGAGCAAGCTGGTCGACGTGATCTTGGTGGTTGGCGCTGCCAACAGTTCGAACTCGAACCGGCTCCGCGAAATCGGCACTGAAGCCGGCGTCGCCAGTTATTTGATTGCCGACGGCAGCGAGCTCAATCCGGAGTGGTTGAAGGATGCCAGAACTGTTGGCGTCACGGCCGGCGCATCGGCGCCCGAGGTACTCGTGGATGACGTGATCGAAGCGATGCGGCGGATCGGACCTGTGAAGGTCTCGGTGTTGCCGGGCCGCGAGGAAAACATCGAATTCAGGCTTCCGGCGCAACTGGCTGCGAGCTGACCCACCCGAATTCAAAGCCCAGAAAGAAACTTGTAATGGCCATCCCGTTCTTCAAGGAAATGCGTATCGGCGGCTATTTGCTCAAGCAGAAACTGCTTGGCCGCAAACGCTATCCGCTTGTGCTCATGCTGGAGCCGCTATTTCGCTGCAACCTCGCCTGCGTCGGCTGCGGCAAGATCGATTATCCCGACGCGATCCTCAACCGCCGCATGACGGCCCAGGAGTGCTGGGACGCCGCCGACGAATGCGGCGCGCCAATGGTCGCGATTCCCGGCGGCGAGCCGCTGATCCACAAGGAGATCGGCGAGATCGTGCGCGGCCTCGTCGCGCGCAAGAAGTTCGTCTCGCTCTGCACCAACGCGCTGCTGCTTGAGAAGAAGCTGGATCTGTTCGAGCCCTCCCCGTATTTGTTCTTCTCCGTGCATCTCGACGGCCTGCGCGATCACCACGACAAGGCGGTGTCGCAGAAGGGCGTGTTCGACCGCGCCGTCTCCGCAATCAAGGCGGCCAAGGCGCGCGGCTTCACCGTCAACGTCAACGCCACCATCTTCGACGGCCATCCGGCCGAGGAGATCGCGAAATTCCTCGACTTCACCGTCGAGCTCGGCGTCGGCGTCTCGATGTCCCCGGGCTACGCCTATGAGCGCGCGCCGGACCAGGAGCACTTCCTCAACCGCACCAAGACCAAGAAGCTGTTCCGCGACGTCTTCGCCATGGGCAAGGGCAAGAAGTGGAATTTCATGCATTCCGGCCTGTTCCTGGACTTCCTCGCCGGCAACCAGGAATACGAGTGCACGCCGTGGGGCATGCCCGCGCGCAACATCTTCGGCTGGCAGAAGCCCTGCTACCTGCTCGGCGAAGGCTATGCGAAGACTTTCAAGGAGCTGATGGAGACCACCGACTGGGACAGCTACGGTACCGGCAAATACGAGAAGTGCGCCGACTGTATGGCCCATTGCGGCTACGAGCCGACCGCGGCGACCGCAGCCCTCAACAACCCGCTGAAGGCGATGTGGGTGTCGCTGCGCGGCATCAAGACCACTGGCCCGATGGCGCCGGAGATCGACATGTCCAAGCAGCGCCCGGCTCAGTACATCTTCTCCGAGCAGGTCCAGAAGAAGCTCTCGGAGATCCGCCGCGACGAAGCTCTCGCAGCGCAGGAGAAGGCGACGAAGGCTTCGACGGCGGCTTGAGGCAGGCCCAAGCAGGTAAGATGCAGGTAAGATAAAGACCCGGTCGCCAATGCGACCGGGCCTTTCTTTTCGTCAGCTCGAAGAAGCCGCTCAGGCCGCCTCTGACACCAGGGTCTCGCTGCCGGCGACCTCGGTGCCGATCAGAAAGTCGCGGCAGCCGCGCAAAGATCGCAGCGCGCGGTTGAAGTCGAGGCCGGTCGAGACCAGCGCATGCAGCGTCGCCGGATTGCGCACGATGCCGCGCAGCACGGCCGGAAGGTCGATCTGGCCGTTCGGCTTAATGGCGGCGCGGGCGAGCGCCGGCAGCGCGCGATGGGCGGGGTCGCTGATGACGCGGACCGCGGCAAAGGGCAGCCCGGCCTCGGCCGCGTAGGCGGCCGCGATGTGGCTCTCCATATCGACGGCCGCTGCTCCAGTCTCGGAATGCAGCGCCGCCTTGCAGGACCGCCCGGTGACCACTTCCTCGGCACCGGCGAGGCTACCGCGCACGACACGGCGGCGTCCCGAGGTCAGGCGATCGATGAGGTCGTCGCCGAGCGACAGGCCGGCGGCCCAGCGGGTGTCGCCGGACAGCACTTCGGTCGCCAGCACGACGTCACCGGAGCGCAAGGTCGGGTCGAGCCCGCCAGCCACACCAAACGAGATCACACCGCGAATCGTTTCGGGATCCACCACCGTCAGCAGGGCCCGCAACTGGGTCGGGCTGCTGGATGAACAGATGACCGCCATTCCGGGCCCGGCTGCAATGCGGGCCTCCTGAACCAAACCGGTCACGATCAGTATCGGCCGCGGGTCGATCGTATTACCCGCGGTAAAATAGTCCCCCGTCCCCAAAGTCACATTCCGACCCCTACCACCCTGCTGTTGGTGTTCCGCAAGTTCCGGTACCGCGCCAGTGCCCACAGCGGGAAGAACTTTGGGTAACCATGATATCGTAGATAGAACACGCGGGGGAAGCCTGTGGCGGTGTACCGCTGCTCGTCCCACAGTCCTTTTTTGTTTTGTGTTGCAATCAGGTACTCCACCCCGCGGGCGACGGCCGGGTGATCAACCTCGCCTGCCGCCATAAGGGCAAGCAAGGCCCATGCCGTTTGCGAGGCGGTCGAGGGCGCAGCCTCCCAGCCCTTGTAGTCCAGGCGATAGCTGACGGCATCCTCGCCCCAGCCGCCGTCCTCGTTCTGGATCGAGGCCAGCCAGGCGGCGGCTTTGCGAATCATGGGGTCCTTGTGGTCGACGCCGGCCATGTTGAGGGCACAGAGCACGGACCAGGTTCCATAGATGAAGTTCATGCCCCAGCGGCCATACCAGGACCCTTCCGGATGCTGGGTTTTCCGCAAGTAGGCGACCCCGTCGGCCACGTGCTTGCTGGTCTTCGCGGTCTCGCCGAGCTGGGCCAGCATCGAAATGCAGCGCGCGGTGACGTCCTCGGTTGGCGGGTCGAGCAGCGCGCCGTGGTCGGAGAACGGGATGTTGTTCAGGTAATATTCGAGATTGTTGACGTCGAAGGCAGCCCAGCCGCCGTCGTCGCTTTGCATGCCCTCGATCCACTCCCGGCCGCGGGCGATCGCGGCGTCATAGCCGGTCGCGCCGTGCTCCCGGCGCATCCGGTCCATCGACATCACCACGACGGCGGTGTCGTCGAGATCGGGATAATGGGCATTGTTGTACTGGAAGGCCCAGCCGCCCGGACGCACGTCGGGCCGCTTCACCGCCCAATCGCCCTTCACTTCGAGCTCCTGCTTCGGGACCAACCAATCGAGGCCACGCTTGGCGGCCGGCACGGCTTGCGCGTTGCCAGCTTCCAGCAGCGCATGGGCCGTCAACGTCGTGTCCCACACCGGCGAGACGCAGGGCTGGCAATAGGCTTCGTCGTCTTTGATAACGAGCAGCTTGTCGATGCCCCGCCGCGTCGTCGCGCGTGGCGGATAATTCTCGTCCTTTCCGAGCGCGTCATACATCATGACGATATTAGCCATGGGCGGATAGATCGCGCCCATGCCATCCTCGCCGTTGAGCCGCTCCTCGGTGAAGGCGAGCGCCGCATCAATCGCGCGCTTGCGCAGGCTCTTGGGAAACATCGGCTCGATCACGCGCAGGATCGCATCGAGCGAGCGGAAGAGCAGGAACCAGGCCATGCTCTGGTGCGGCGCCTTCGCGGTCATGCCGATTGAACGCGGATCCTGCAGGAACAGCTCGTCGATGCCGACGCCCTTCGGATTCTTCGCACGCGGCTTCAGCGCGGCGATCACCATCAGCGGCACCATCGTTGTGCGCGCCCAATAGGAGATCTTGTTGAGGTGGAACGGCGACCAGAACGGCAGCAGCACGATCTCGATCGGCAGCACCGGCACCGCGCGCCAGGTCACGACGCCGAATGTCGCCAGCAGGAAGCGCGTGAAGACGTTGCTATGAATCGCACCGCCGCGGGCATGAATGGCCTCGCGCGCACGCACCATGTGCGGGGCATCGATGGAATCGCCGATCATCTTCAGCGCGAAATAGGCTTTCACGCTGGCGCTCATGTCGAACTCACCGTCATGCACCAGCGGCCAGCCGCCATGGGCACCCTGGACGCGACGCAGATAGTTGCCGATCTTGGCTTCGAGCAAAGTGTCGACGGGCTCGGCGAGATAATGGCGCAGCAGGATATACTCGGCCGGAATCGTGCAGTCGGCCTCGAGCTCGAACACCCAATGGCCGTCCGCTTGCTGGAAGCCGAGGACGCCTTGCGTCGCCGATGCAATGCTCGATTCCAAGATGCTTGGATCCAAGGCTTCGCGGCTGGTCGCGTTCACGGAATCCATGTCGCTCGATTGCTCCGATTGTCGATTGAAATTGACCGGGACATTTGCCCGTCAGGGCCGCTGTGCGGCGAGAATCAGATCGGCGGCGCGATCGCCCGACCGGACCGATCCCTCGATGGTTGCCGGCAATCCCGTAGCAGTCCAATCCCCAGCAAGGAACAGGTTTTTCAGCGCAGTGACCGGCGCCGGACGCAGGGCATTCTGCGCTGGCGTCGCGGCAAACGTGGCGCGGCGCTCACGCACGATCTGCCACGGAGGCAACTCACCGGACACGCCGCCGGCCTTGCAGACGTCGTTCCAGATCGCCTGCGCGAGTTCCTCGCGCGGCATGTCGACCAGGCGGTCGCCATTGCTGATGGTGACGGAAAGTCGGTTCGGGAACGCGAACAGCCACTCCACAACGCCGCCGATCACGCCGAGGATCGGCGCAGAGCCCGGCGGCGGTTCGAAGCGGAAATGCGCGTTCACGATGGCGCGGAATTCGGTGGGCGTCTTCAGGCCGGGCAGCAGGCTGGCGGCGGCGCGGGGTGGCACCGCCATTACGATGACGTCCCCCTCACTGAGCTCGATCACGTCCTCGCCGCCGAAATTCAGCGCGGCGACCTTGCCGTCATTGGTGTAAAACGAACGCAGCTCATGGCCGAGCTGAACCGTGTGGCCGCGCTCAGCCAAGAATTTCACAGCAGGCTCGATCAGGACGGCGCTGAGGCCGTCGCGCGCGATCAGGGGACGGCAGGCCTGCCCCCCCGCGAGCAGCGTCTCGCGCACGATCGCGCCGGCGAGCCCGGCCGAGCCCTCGGGCGGATCGACATTGAGCGCCGCCAGCAGCAACGGCTGCACCAGACGCTGATAGAGGATGCCCTCGCAAGGAATGGACTTGCCGACCAGTGTCTCCTCCGACGCCCAGACCAGCGGCGCCAGCTTGAGATAATCGCTCAGCCCGGTATCGGGCACCCGGCGGCTCTCGTCGAGGACCCAGGTCGGCAGCCGGCCATCGCCGAGATCGATCTGCCAGCGTTGCCCGGTCTTGATGTCGACGAAGGGAAACTGCGCGCGCTCGGGGCCGACAAGGCCGGCCTCGGTGCCGATCGCGCGCGCATAGGCACGCGCATGGCTGTTGCCCGACAGCAGCAGATGATTGCCATTATCGATGGTGAGATTGGTGGCGCCGTCGAAATAGGACCGGCAGCGGCCGCCGGCCTGGTGCGTTGCCTCGTGCACGGCGACCTTGAAGCCGGCATTGGCGAGCCGCACGGCGGCGGAGAGGCCGGAAATCCCGGCGCCGATGATATGAACTGTCTTTTGCATCAGATGAAAGCGTAACGGAGCAGGATCAGGATGCGTGTGATCTTCGACACACGCACCGGCGCGCGCGGCGCGTCGAAGCCGCGCGCCATCAGGAGGTCCAGAATGGAATGATAGTATTTCGACATGATCCGCGGCGCGCGCACCGCGCGGCGCTTGTTGCGGTTCATGATCTCGTCCGACTTCTCGAAATGCGATTTCGCGCGCTGCGCCAGCGGCAGACAGACTTTCGGCAGCGCGCGCTCGGCGATGACGCGGTTGGGATCGGTGGCGGTGATGCCGGCATGCAGCAGCGCCTCGCGCGGCAGATAGAGCCGGCCGAGGCCAGCGTCCTCATCGATGTCGCGCAGGATGTTGGTGAGCTGAAGCGCGCGGCCGAGATGATGGGCAAGCAGGATACCGTCTTCTTCAGGCAGGCCGAACACCCGCACCGACAGGCGCCCCACGGCGCTGGCGACACGATCGCAGTAGAGATCGAGGGTCGCCATATCGGGCGCGCGGATGTCCTGCGGCACGTCCATCTCCATGCCGTCGACGATGGCAAGGAAGTCCTCGCGCTTCAGCCCGAAGGTCTTCACCGAGGCGACGTAGTCCTTCAGGCGCGGCGGCGGATTGCCCTGATAGAGCGCATCGATGTCGTTGCGCCACTGCTGAAGCGCGGCAAGCCGCTCCGCGCGCGGGCCGTCAGAATCGGCGATGTCGTCGACCTGGCGGCAGAAGCTGTAGATCTGGAACATCGCTTCGCGCTGATCATGCGGCAGGATGCGCATCGCGGCGTAGAAAGAGCTGCCGGATGCGGTCGAACCATAATTGGCGCCGGGCGAGGTCGCCTCAAGCGTCATGTGCAGTCCCCGGTCTGGAAATGGCCCTGCGTCCGATCGCGCGACGGCCGACTTCGCCAATCATCCCGGCGAGACTGAAGGCGAGCAGCTCGAGCTTGTTCAGATGCACGCGCTGGCGCAGGGGATCGCGCACCTTGAGCAGGCGCACGATGCGGTCGGCATAGGCCTGGATCACCGAAATGTCGACGCCCAGGCGGAAGTCCCTCACCTGCGCGCTGAGCGACTTGCTCTCGTTCAGCAGCGCTTCGTTACGCACGGCGAGCGCCTGAAGGCAGGCCAGCATCGCCGGCGGCGACTGCGTCAGCCCGAGCTGCTCGACGGAGGCGCCGCTCGCGGCCAGCGCATCGCGCGGCAGATAGACGCGGTTGAGTTCGCGAAAATCCTTGCCGCAATCCTGGAGGTGGTTGTTGATCTGGAGCGCCGCGCAGAGCGCATCCGAGGCAGCCCAGGTCGAGGTGCTCTCACCATGAACGTCGAGCATGAAGCGGCCGACCGGCATCGCCGAATAGCGGCAATAGTGGATGACCTCGTCCCAATTCTCGTAGCGCAGCTTGGTGACGTCCATGCGGAAGGCGATGAGCACGTCGAGCGCATGGCGCGGCGCCATGCCGCGCTCGGCCAGTGCACGGCGCAGGGTGACCGATTCGGCCTGGGTGTCGCCCCTGCCGAGCAGTTCCGCCTCGAGCAGGTCGAGATAAGCGAGCTTTTCGTCGGGCGGCAGCGTCGAATGGTCGGCGATGTCGTCGGCGGTGCGGACGAAATTGTAATACGCCAGAATCAGCGCGCGATGACGCGGATGAATGATCCAGGACGCGACGGGAAAATTCTCGTCGCGGTCACTCTTGCCGGATCGCAATTCGCTCGCAGAGGTCATCGAGGGCTGGTTTACAATCGGTTGGACAGGAAGGGCTTTTTCGCTCGCGCGGGCTCATGCCGGCGGCCCCCATATAGGGGAATACGGCCGCAAAACCAATCCTGTCTCTCGATGGCTGCCCCTTGCGGATCGCGCCGACAAAGGCGGCCCAGGCCGCCCTTGTCGGCCAGCGGCCGAGCTTACTGGTTGTGGTTCTTCAGGACCTGGTCGCAGGCCTGCGAGATCTTGGCCCGGTTCTCCTTGAGGCAGGCCAGGACGGTGAAATCGCCCTGGTCGATGACCGGACGGCAGAACTTCTGCACGTCGCGTGTGCAGGCCTTCTGCTCAGCGTCCGTGCCACGCCCTTGCTGGGCGAACGCCGCCGTCGAAAGAGAGGCCGACAGCAGGGTGAGAGCGACGAGAAGCTTACGCATTGTATTCCTTCATTCTGACGGCAGAATCGCACCGATCACGGGCTGCACAGGGCGGATGTCCGGCGCGGATTCTTCTGATGGCAAGTTGCCGCGGGAGTAGCGGGCTCAGAGAAGGCACAAGCACTGGCAAATGCGGCCAAATTGGCGCCACTTCCACCAAATCAGGTCTTCCCTGCGCCTTCATTGGCAGATGTAAGAGGCTGATACTACGAGATAATTCTGGAACATCGCGTTTTGGCTGGGATCTGTTGCAGAGCTGCATCTCTCCGCCTCGCTGTTTCGGTCAGAAACACACCGAAACACGGGGAATCGCGTTATTGCGCGTGGCACGAAGCACCATCTTCGGTGGTCACGCGTTGAACCTAGCACAGGCTCGGAACACTAAACTTTCGATGTGGCGAGACGTCCTTGTCTTGAATGGACGTCGTTCCAAAACGGGATATTTGAGATGACATTCTTTGGGCGATCTGGACAGGCAATCAAGGCGGTCGGCATCGGGGCTGCGCTGCTCTTCTCAGTGTCGGCAAGCCATGCTCAATCGTCCGGCCCATTTGCCGGTTTTGACGGCGCGTGGACCGGCACCGGCACGGTGTCGCTGTCCGACGGCTCCACCGAACGCATCCGCTGCAAGGCCGATTACAAGGTCGCCGGCAGCGGCCTCAACCTCAAGCAGGCGCTGCACTGCGCGTCCGACAGCTACAAGTTCGACCTCACGAGCGACGTGACGAGCCAGGGCGACCGCATCTCCGGCAATTGGAGCGAAGCCAGCCGCAACATCTTCGGCAACCTCCAGGGCACCGCCGGCGGCGGCCAGATCGACGTGTTCGTCGAGGCCAACGGTTTTGCCGCCAATCTGTCACTGCGCACCAACGGCACCAAGCAGACGGTGCAGATCTCTTCCAAGGGCGAAATCCGCGGCGTCAACATCACGATGACGAAGGGCTGACGTCCTTTCCGCTCACGAGCAACAAAGCCCCCGGCTCTCGCGAGCCGGGGGCTTTTTGTTGACATGGACATGCGTATGGCTGCTTGACGTCGAATACGAGACGGCCCGGGCCCTCCCGCTCAAATCGCCGGCTTGTCGCCCTGCAGCTTCGCGTGCAGATTGATCAGCCACATCGCCGTCGGCCGCAGGATGAAGAGGTCGGCGACGAGCGCCATCACCATCGAGAAGGCGCTGAGCCAGCCGAACAGCCGCAGCGACGGCAGGTCGGAGAACACGGTCACGACGAGGCCGCAGGCCAGCACCACCGTGGTCAGGATCAGCGCCGGGCCGACCAAGACGGTGGCGCGCTCCACCGCGAGCGCCGAGCCGACGCCCGGCTTGCTCTCGAGCCTCAGGCGGTTGAGGAAGTGGATGGTGGCGCTGAGGCCGAGGCCGAACGAGACGGTGAGCGCGACGACGCTGGCGAATTGCAGGCCCTCGCCCATCGCCCACAGCACCGTACCCGACATCACCACCGGGAAGATGCCAGGCAGGATGCAGGCCAACATCACGACCCAGGAGCGGAAGGCGAGGCCGATGAAGATCGCGACCAGCGCGAATTCGACGGTGAGGCCGCGGTTCAGCTTCTCGATCATGCTGGCCGAGTTGCGCGCCGCAATCGCAGCGAGGCCCGTCACCGCAATCTCGTAGCCGGGATGCTTCTTGCGGACGGCGTCGAGTTCGGAATCGAGCTTGTCGACGATCGGCAGCAGCTGGCTGGAATCCTTGTCCGGCACACGGCCGGCGACCACGACCGCGTCCTGCTCGGCGTCGATGAAGCGCCGCACCAGGTGCTCGGGGATGACGTTGACATATTCCTGCAGCGTCGCGACGTCGGCGCTGCCGGCCTTTTCCGCCAGCCAGCGGCGCAGGGTCTCGAGCGACCAGACGTTGCCGACACCGGCCGCCTTCTCCACGATCGCATGCACGTCGCCGATGGTCTGGAGCGTCTCCGGCGAATAGAGCGATTCGCCCTTGGGGAACGCGATCAGAACGTTGACCGGATTGGCGCCGGTCAGCTTGGCGTCGAGCCGGTCGCTGGCGGCGACCGCCTGGCGCTTGTCCGGCACCTGATCGGCGAGCCGGTAGCGCGGCTCCAGATTGGCATAGATGACGCCGAGGCCGCCGACGAACAGCACCGCGATCAGGCTGAACAGGCCGGGACGGCCGACCATGCGCACCGCGATCCAATAGCAGAAATTGCGCAGCGCCTGGACGCCGGCATCGGCACCCTGGAACTTGACCGCAAAAACCTTCTCGTTGCGCACGAACAGCACGCCGAACACCGGCACCAGCGACAGCACCGCGACCAGCGCGATGATGGTGGCAGCAAGGCCCGCTTCGCCAAACTTGCGGATCAGGTCGGAGTCGGAGAATTGGAGCGCGATGAAGGAAATGCCGGCGGTGCCGTGCGTCAGCACGCAGGCCGGTCCCACCACCAGCACGGCGTTCTTGAACGCGGTGAACTTGTCCTGGCCTGCGATCAGCCGGTCGCGCGCGGCGAAGGTGAGCTGCATCGAGTCCGAGAAGCTGATGACCATGATGAGCGGCGTCATCACGTTCAGGAACATGTTAAGGTTGAAATTAGCCCAGCCGAGCGCACCGAGCGCCAGCAGGATCGCGATCATCGGCGGGAATGCCGCCGCGACCATGAACGAGATCTTGCGGAAGAAGATGATGGCGATGATACAGCCGGCGAGGATGCCGAGGATGTTGTAGGTGAGCCCGTCGCGTTCGACCGCGTTGCGGATCTCGAGCTGCATCACCGGCACGCCGGAGAGCTGCACGTTGAGCCCGGTGTCGCTAAGGTCCTCCTTCATCAGCGCGCGGATGTCGCCGACGGTCTTGGTCAGCTTATTGGAGCCGACCACCTCCGGATCGAGCGACAACACGATCAGGGCCAGCGTGCCGTCCTCCGACAACAGCTTGCCGCGGATGATCTCGTTGTTCTTGACGGTCTCGATGAACTTGTCATAGGCCGCGCCCTCGGGCAGCTCGGGCGGGAACAGCGCCGCCGGCAGCTTGCCCGGCGCCGGCGCCTGGCGCGCAGAGAACAGCGAGACCAGCCCGCGCGTGCCTTCGACCAATTGCAGGTCCGTGATGAAGTCCCGCAGCTTCTCCAGGTTGTTCCTCGCCAGCAGATCCTTGCCCTCAACCACGACGAGAACGTCGAACTCCTCGGCCGGGAACTTCTTGGTCACCTCTTCGTATTGGTGGAATTCGCGGGTGTCGGAGCGGAAGAGCTGCGACAGCGAATCGTCGATCTTGATCCGGTGAATGCCGAACACGGCGCCGACGATCAGCGCGAGCAGGACGATACAGGAAACGATCGGGGTCCGGACGGCGATCAGCCCGAGCCGTTCCAGCCCGAAGGCGATCGAGGACGTAGGTCCCTGCTCGACCTTGTCGACATGAACCTCATTCTCGCTGTGCTTTTCGAGCATGCCTTATCCAGTTCCTAAATCGGTTCGGTCTTGAGAGCTTATTACGCCCCGCGAACGGCTTGAAAACGCCATACCAATGGGAGGCTTGCCCTTTGAAAATGCGCGGAAAATCGCCGCGAGGGGTTTAGCAGGTCAATCACCCTTCTCGCAAGCCGGCGAAATGTGGCCGAATCGATCAAGATGCGGCGATTTTGCCGGAATGCTAGTCATTCCAGCAAAGCCGTGCCAATTCGACGCGGCGCGCGGTCCGCGCTCTCGTCCTTCAGCGCCACGCCGGTGGTCTTCCGGGCGAGCCCCTCACGGACCAGCCAGGCGATCTTGAAAGCAGCGTCCTCATAGCTCAACCCAGCGCGGTGGATGTTCGACACGCAATTGCGCTCAGCGTCGGTGCGGCCGGGTTTGGGCGCGAAGGTCAGATAGGCGCCGAGGCTGTCGGGCGCCGACAGGCCCGGCCGCTCTCCGATCAGCATCGCGACCATGCGCGCGCCGAGAATCGCGCCGATCTCGTCGCCGAGCGCGACGCGCGCGCCCGAGGCGACAACGACATGGCCGATCGCGACACCATCGCCGGCCGCGAGCAGCGGCAGCAGGCGCCTCAGCAGCGCCACCGCATGGCCGTGGACCGCTGCCGCCGACAGGCCCTCGCCGATCACGACCACGAGCTGGCACGGCGCCGAGGCCCTTTGCGCCAGAAGCTCGGCTGAGCCGGCATCAAGCTGCCGTCCAAGGTCCGGCCGCCGCAGATAGTCCCTGCGGTCGACCGCCCGGCTCCTCACCTCGGTCACGACCAGGCCTAGCGCGCGGAGATCGGTGACCAGACGCGGCACCTCGAAGACGGCATGCACGGCATCGCGGGCGCGGGCATGGTCGAGCGTGAAATCGAGCAGCGCGCGCGTCGGCACGCTCGCGCCGCTGCGGCCCAGCGCAACGCGCGCGGGCGTGAACGTCCGCAGAAGATCGAGCGTGGGACGGCGCGGCGGAAGCGGATCAGACATGTCGCATCATTCGGCGGGAATGGCGGCCTCGCGCAGGCGAATGGAATAGTTCGAGGCGTTCTGCTTGCCGCTGGAGGCCGCGCGCGCAAAGGTGATGAGGTGGTGCGCGGTCAGGGTGCAGCCGATCAGGCCTTCGATGTCGCCGCGCTTGATGCGTCCGAGCGCGAATTTCCAGAACACGCGCCTGTAGTCGCCGAGCACGCCGACCTTCCAGAAGATGTTGCGCAGCATGACGAGGGCGCGCCTGATATTGGGCCAGGTCTTCATCTCGTCCGGCACCGGCATCTTGAGGCGGTGCACGTAGACGTGGTCGCATTGATACTGATAGCGGGCGTAGACCTTCTCGGGCGCGTAAGCGACCGCCATGGTGTGCTTCCACGATGCGACGACCTCGTCATAGGGCAACAGGAAGTCGACATTTGAATCGCGACGGTCGTCGTCGACCAGGCGTCCCTCACGCTCCAGCCGGTCCCACAGCGGTGTCTTCGGCAGCGCCTGGAGCAGGTTGATGGTGAGCAGCGGAATCCGGGACTCCTCGACGAAAGCGAGCAGCGCCTCCGACGTGTTCGGCTTGTCGGTGTCGAGTCCCATGATGATGCCGGACACGACCTCCATGCCGTAGGAATTGATGGTGCGCACGCCCTCCAGGATCGGGACCATCATGTTGTGATCCTTGTGCATCGCCTTCAGTGCATCGGGGTCGGGCGTCTCGATGCCGCAGAAGATGGTGATGAAATAGGCCTCGCGCATCTTCTCGAGGATCTCGGGCCGCTTGGCGATGTTGAGCGTCGCCTCGCAGGCGAGCCGCACCACGTAGCCGGTCCGCTTCTGCCATTCGATCAGATGCGGCAGCAGGTCCATCGCTGCCTTGCGGTTGCCGATGAAATTGTCGTCGACGAAATAGACGGTGTCGGTCATGCCGCATTCGCGCAGACGGTCGAGCTCGGCGATGATCTGCTCCGGCGTCTTGATCCGGGGATTGCGCCCGTAGAGGCCGGGGATATCGCAGAACTCGCACTGATAGGGACAGCCGCTGGAATACTGAATGCTGCCGAGGAAGTATTTCTTCACGTCGGCCAGTTCGTAGGCCGGGATCGGAAACGCCGTCATCGGCACGCGGTCCTTGGTCGTGAGCACGACCTGCTGCTGGGGCCGCGAGGTGTCGCGCGACAGGATGTCGATCAGCCGGTTGGTGGCGTCGCCGAGCTCACCGACATGCAGATAGTCGAACGAGGGATAATAGTCCGGGCAGGCACTGACCGAGGGACCGCCGAGCGCGACCGGCAGATCGAATTCATGGGCGCGGCGGCAGATGTCGTTCATCTGCTGGCGCTGGATGTGCATGCCGCTGACGAAGACCGCCTCGGCCCATTCGAACTCCTCCTTCGACGTGCGGCGAAGGTTCTCGTCGACGAATTTGACCTGCCACTCTTTCGGAAGATAGGCGGAAATCAGCAGCAGCCCCTGCGGCGGCATGAACGCGCGGACGCCATCGGTCAGGGGATAGGAATGCTCGAACGTGCCGAACGACGAGGTGTAGCGCGGAAACACACAGAGAATCCGCCGGGACGTTCCGTTACTTTCAGCTCGCATCAAAGCTCCCCCGCCACGCTCGACCGAATGGTGCGGAAATTGCCAGCCAGTCACCTAGCGTAATGCTGTCGCCGGAATTTCTCAATATTGTGGCCGGCATTCAATTAGCGAGGGGCGCCAATAGTTTCCCGGGCGTTTTCCGTGACCTTACGCGATCAGCCGCGAGGCAAAATCGGGCAGCAGGCCTGCATCTCCGGCAAGGCGGAAGTCGGCGCCGGCAATGCCTGATAACACCAGCCAGTCATCGAATTCCGGCGCGCGGCGCAGGGAAAAGACGTCACGGACATAAAGCGCGTCGTGAAAAGAGGTCGACTGGTAGTTCAGCATGACGTCGTCGGCACCGGGCACGCCCATGATGAAGGTGACGCCGGCGGCGGCGAGCAGCGTCAGCAGATTGTCCATGTCGTCCTGGTCCGCCTCGGCGTGGTTGGTGTAGCAGATGTCGACCCCAAGCGGCAGGCCGAGCAGCTTGCCGCAGAAATGATCCTCTAGCCCGGCCCGGATGATTTCCTTGCCGTCATAGAGATATTCCGGTCCGATGAAGCCGACCACGCTGTTGACCAGAAGCGGCGCAAAGGCGCGGGCGACCGCATAGGCGCGCGCCTCGCAGGTCTGCTGGTCGACGCCGTGATGGGCGCCCGCCGATAACGCCGAGCCCTGGCCAGTCTCGAAATACATCACGTTCTGCCCGACGGTGCCGCGCCGCTGCGACAACCCGGCCTCGTGGGCTTCCCTCAGAAGTGCGAGGTCGACGCCAAAGCTGCGGTTGGCGGCTTCGGTGCCGGCGACCGACTGGAAGACGAGATCGACCGGCACGCCTTGCCCGATCAGCGACAGCGTCGTCGTGACATGGGTGAGCACGCAGCCCTGGGTCGGGATCTTCAGCCGCGCGATGATCTCGTCGAGCAGCCGCAGCAATTGGGCGACGACGGCCGGATCGTCACTCGCCGGGTTGATGCCGATGCAGGCATCGCCGGCCCCGAGCAGGATGCCGTCGAGGATCGAGGCGGTGATGCCCCTGGCATCGTCGAACGGATGGTTGGGCTGCAGCCGCGTGCTCATCCGCCCCTTCAGGCCGATGGTGTTGCGGAAGGCGGTGGTGACCTCACACTTCCGCGCCGCCAGGATCAGATCCTGGTTGCGCATCAGTTTCGAGACCGCGGCCGCCATTTCCGGCGTGAGGCCGGGCGCGAGCATTTTCAATGCCTCGGGCGTGGCGGCGTCCGATAGCAGCCAGTCGCGGAAAGCGCCGACCGTCAGCGAGGCCACCGGCGCAAAGGCCTTTGCGTCGTGGCTGTCGACGACGAGACGGGTGACCTCGTCGGCCTCATAGGGGATGACGGCTTCCTGGAGGAACTGTCCGAGGGGGAGATCGGCGAGCGCCATCCGCGCCGCGATCATCTGCTCGGCGCTGGCGGCGGCGATCCCAGCCAACCGGTCGCCGGAGCGCGGCGGCGTCGCCTTGGCGAGAAGGTCGCGCAGGTCCGGGAACGTGTAGGTCGTCGCGTCGATGGTGTGGCGGTAGACCAAGGGCCTCTCCAGGGTCGTCGGCCGGTGGCCGAGTCCAAATTCAATCTCGAAGGCGATCCCGACGGCAGGAATACGCTTTCGGCGGCCGGCGTGCACGCCGATGTTTGGAGCATCCCGCCGGATTCCCGGGGGGCGACCTGCCGGAGATCGATGCGGCTTTCCCAACCAGCTGAAACATTTCGTATTTCCGCCCGGCCGGCGCGCTCTTCCGGGCCTGCGGCGTTAACGCCGCATCCATCTTCGTTCTGCATAGTTTTGCATCAAATTCAAACGACCGCGCCACCGGCCGCTCCAGGCCATCACGGGCCTCTTGAACACCATGCCATCAGACCGATCTGGGAATGCCGCTGGCCTTGCCGGCCGTTTCACGCTTGCCACCAAGCTCTACGCGATCTTCGCGCTGTTTGCGCTGCTCACGGCAGCGATCGCGATGCTGTCCGACTACAACAGCCGCCGCAGCGCCGACCTGACCAGCGCGATCGAGACGGCGAACGCGGCCGCGCTGAACGTCGAGCGGGTCAACTCGCTGGTCTATGCGGTCGTGATGGAATCGCGCGGCGTCTACATGTCGACCGAGCCCGCCGTGGTGAAGAAATACGGCGAGGGCCTGCTCAAGTTCAACGCGCAGATCCTCGACGTCGTGAAGCGCTGGGAGACCATCGTCAAGGCCGACGACGCCGAGCAGTTTTCCACCTTCAAGAAGCGCATCGAACAGTTCGTCGAGTTCCGCAAGGAGCTGGTGCGCCGCGGCATTGAGATCAATGCGGCCGCGGGCCGCGAATGGGGCGACAACGACGCCAATCGCAGCGTGCGCTCGGCGCTGAACAAGGACCTCGAAGCGCTCTCCAAGGTGTATGCCGAACGCGGCAGGCAAATCGCCCAGCAGACCGAGACCAATCGCACGCTGTCTTTCGTCCTGACCTGCCTCGGCGGCATCGCGCTGGCCCTGGTCGTGATCGGTATCGTCATCATCGCCCGCTCGATCGCACGGCCTCTCTCGGCCATCACGGCGACCATCAAGCAGGTCGCCGACGGGACCGAGAACGTCGTGGTGCCCTATAGCAACCGAGCCGACGAGATCGGCGCGCTGGCACGCGCGATCGAGGTCTTCCAGGAGGCAATGGACCGCAACCGCAATCTCGCCTCGCAGGTCTCGCACGACTCCGCCGCGCGCGAGGAGCGCGCCCGCCATATCGAAAAATCCGTCGAGGCGTTTCGCGAGGCGATTGGCGCCATCATGCGCGGCCTCAGCGACAACGCTTCCACCATGCGCGAGACGGCGCAGACCATCACGCGCGTCACTGCGGATGCGAATAGTCGCGCCGGCACGGCGGCGAACGCCACCGAGCAGGCCTCGCAGAACGTCACGGCGGTGGCGAGCGCCGCCGAGGAACTGTCGACCTCGGTGGAAGAGATCGGTCGCCAGGTGCGGCAATCCGCCGGCGCGGTCGAGCAGACCGGCCAGCGCACCGAGAAGTCGATCTCCGAGATCGAGAGCCTTGCCGCGGCCACCCAACGTATCGACGGCGTTCTCAACCTGATCCAGGCGATCGCCGAGCAGACCAACCTGCTCGCGCTCAACGCCACCATCGAGGCGGCCCGCGCCGGCGATGCCGGCCGCGGCTTTGCCGTCGTCGCCCATGAGGTGAAGGCGCTCGCGGGCCAGACCGCCAAGGCCACCGCCGAGATCGGCGAGAACGTCTCGATGATCCAGGCCTCCACGCGCAATGCGGTCGAGGCCGTCCGCGAGATCGGCGGCGCGGTGCGCGAGATCAACGAGGTCACCTCGGCGATCGCCGGCGCCATCGACCAGCAGGACGCCGCCACGCGCGAGATTTCCTCCAACGCGCAATCGGCCGCGCAGGGCAACGAGACCCTGGTCGCCAACATCACCTCGCTGCGCGACGCGATCGGCGAGACCGACACGGCGGCGGCATCCGTGCTGACGGCGGCGAGCAGCCTGACGGAGACGGCGGACACGCTGTCGCGCGAGGTGGAGAAATTCTTCCAGAACCTGCGTTCGGGCGCGGCGGACGGCCGCACCGCCAAGGCGGGGTGAGCGAACGGCAAGGCCCATCCTCGAAAAAAGTCGAAAAACAACCCCATGCACAGTAGGCGGGGGCAGCTATATCAATGACTTGACGGTCGGCGCCAACGACTGCGGATTTCACGAAGCCGTTTGACACGTCGGGCAAAACAGGGGCATGATGTCACCATCGCAATGGCGCGCCCTCCAGCGTTCTCCCTGCAGCCCCGGCTGCGCCGGAGCCTTTATCTGCCGTTCGGTCGGTGCACATCGAACGAGAGAGCGGCTTATCATTCCAGGCTTGATCGATCGACGAAGATGCGAACGCGGCCGACGTCCTCGATTTCGCGATAGCGACTTAGCTCCAGCTTGAGTTCAGCGTCTGAATTGGCCCAGGCCAACCAATCGAACTCGAACGTGCTCAGCAGATAAGTATCCACGAGAATGACATTTGGCCGACCGTTTCGCAGGTCCGCCAGCAAATGCCGTCGTTCGAAATTGATGATGCTGTCCAATCGTGCCCGCTCCTCCGGAGTCGGTTGCGAGCTGTTCTCGCGCAGTATTGCGCCGGCCGCCAAAAGCTGCGCACACGAGCTGCCCACCCAAGTGCCGCCGATCTGACGGACGAGGGGGTGCCCCAGTCCGATGTGGTCGGTGATCGTAATCAGCCGCGGCTGCTTCACGAGGGCCTGGACACGCTCCTTCAGCGGCGGAAACCCTGGGGCCGGTGAGGACAAATACAGCCCGATGGCCACAACGGTTGCGAGGCCACCGATCACAATCGGCGCTCGCACTGCCCTCGCGCAGGCCTGTAGCAGCGGCGCCGCAATCGCAAACAGACAAAGCGCGAAAGCCGTATATGGCCAGCCCTTGCCCTGAAGAAGGAAACCCGCGGCTCCGCCGACCGCGGCGGCCAGCCAAGGGATCGCCTCGCTCTGCATTTTGAGAGTTTGGCGGCCAAGCAGGCGCAGGAAGCCGATGGAAGCGCCTATCACCGCGATTGGAATGGGGAGCAGGCGACCAAATTCCCTTCTGATCGGCAGATACGCCTCGGCGACCATCGGGGCATAGGTGGAGAGATAGGCGGGGAAGACGGCTATCACCACCGCCGCGTAGCCGATGACGACAGCAGCAGCCGTGCACGCTTCCGAGGTGAACAAGGACCTGAAAGAACGCTGGCGGAGCGCGCCCAGGATGATCGGGAGGCCTGCCACCAGAGCAAAGAATGGCTTGATACTCATGGCGAGCCCCGCCCCCGCTCCGGCGACGATCGCCACCCATCCAGAATCGAGCCCGCGCCAGCGCAGTGCGGCGACGGCGACAAACGGGGTCAACGCGATCACCGCGATGTGTTCACGTTGTCCAAAGATGGCACCCGGAAGAATTGCGAGCAGAAGCGCAAACGACCAGGTTGAAATACTTCTCTCCCGGGCTCCCAGCCTTGCGGCTGCGGCCGCTCGGTCCATCAACAGAAGCGCGCCGGCGATCTCGGCAATCACCAAGACGATCACGACGAATTCGGGTGCAACACCGGTCACGCGCGCGAGCATCACCGTCGGCATGTACATGTAGACCGACAGAGGCGGGTTGGACTCAAAGAGGTCGATGCCGAGCTTCCGGCCATCCAGGATCTTTTCGTTTGCAGTCAGAAGCCAGCCCAGATCCGCGTGGAGGACGAGGGGGATTTGAATGACCAGGGCCGCCAGGAGGATCGCAGCCACGACAATCCAACGTCGTCTTGCGCTGAATTGGTCATCTAACAGACCCACGGCGTACCTTCTCCTGCAGAGCAGCCCGTGGCAGCCTAGGCGGACATCCGCATCGATCGGGCACCCGCGTGTTTAGCCCACACGCCCTAAAAGAGGGTAACAGTGAAGGCACTTCGCCCTGCCGCAGAGATCTCGCTTCCGGTGGCCATCACGGTCTTTTTCGGGCGAGAGCTATCAAGCCCTGGAGACGTGGGCCCGGTGCGCCTGCATTCGACATGGGCAGCCTGGCTATCCGACTGACCGAGAGCAGGAGCGCAATAGCCCTAGCCCGCCGTCACCCCGCCACGCCTGATCAGCTCCTTCCCCACCGCCGCAAGATGCACCTGGTCCGGCCCGTCGCCGATGCGGATGAAGCGGGCGTAGACGTAAGCACGCGCAAGGAACGTGTCCTGCGAGACGCCGGCAGCCCCGTGGATCTGGATGGCGCGATCGATGACGCGGGCGGCCATGCTGGGCACCACGATCTTGGCGGCGGCGATCAGGTCGCGCGCGGCCTTGTTGCCGTCGCGGTCCATCTTATCGGCGGCTTGCAGCGTGAGCAGCCGCGCCTGCGCAATCTCGCAGAAGGAGTGCGCGATGTCCTCGCGCACCGAGCCCTGCTCCGCCAGCGGCTTGCCGAAGGCAAGACGGGAAGTCGCTCGCCGGCACATCAGTTCCAGCGCGCGCTGAGCACAGCCGATCAGCCGCATGCAATGGTGGATGCGGCCGGGCCCGAGCCGCCCCTGCGCGATCTCGAAACCGCGGCCCTCGCCGAGCAGGATGTTCTCAGCGGGCACACGGACGTTGTCGTAGACGATCTCGGGATGGCCGACCGGCGCGTCGTCATAGCCGTAGGTCAGCATATCGCGGACGATGCGCACGCCAGGCGTCGCCTTGGGCACCAGGATCATGGATTGCTGGCGGTGGCGGTCGGGATGATCGGGCGCGGTCTTGCCCATCACGATCAGGATCTCGCAATCCTCGTTCATGGCGCCTGACGTGAACCATTTGCGGCCATTGATGACGTAATCGTCGCCGTCGCGGCGGATCTCGCACTGGATATTGGTGGCATCGCTGGAGGCGACCTGCGGCTCCGTCATCGAGAAGCCGGAGCGGATGCGCCCTTCCAGCAGCGGCTTCAGCCAGCGCTCCTGCTGCGCGGGCGTGCCGTAGTTCGCCAGCACCTCCATGTTGCCGACATCAGGGGCCGAGCAGTTGAAGACCTCGGGCGCCCAGAGGATGCGGCCCATGATCTCCTTCACGGGCGCGTAGTCGAGGTTGCTGAGGCCCGGTCCGTGCTCGCCGGAGAGAAACAGGTTCCAGAGCCCGTGCTCCCGCGCCAGCTTCTTCAGGTCCTGAAGCACCTGCGGCGTCTTGTAGCGCGCGGCCTCCGGCTTGACCTGCTCGTAATAGAGCTCCTCGACGGGCTCGACATGCGTCCGCATGAATTGGCGGACGCGGTCCTGGAGCTCGAGCGAACGGGCGGAGTGTTGAAAATCCATCGTATCCTCCCGTTCGCTCGGCCGGCGCGTCAGGTACCGCGCAGCAGCTCGCTCGCCACGACCCAGTCGTTGCCGTCGAACTGGAGCATGTAGCCGTCTTTGATCGGGCGGAAATCCTGCGGGGTGGTGTTGAGGGTGATGCCGGGCATCAGCAGCGACAGCGGCACGTTCTTCAGGTTCGACGCCTGCGCCATGATGTTCTCGCGCGTCAGATTGTCCTTGCACTGCTTGAGCAGGACCACCAGCGCCTCGGCCACGGTGTAGCCGTAGAGGCCGGCGACGTTGTTGATGTCTGCATTGGGCAGGCGCTTCTTCATGAAATCGATATAGGCCGTCATCGCCGGATCGTTCTTGGGCTCGGCGACGAACGGCTTGAGCGCGCCGAGCGACAGCACGCCCTTGCCGGCATCGAGGCCGGCCGGCACCATCACGGTCGCCTTGTTGGCGCAGCCGGAGGCGAGGAAGCGCGTCGGCTGCCAGCCGACCTCATGCGCCTTGCGGATCGCCTGCGCGCAGGCGCGCGGCGTCACCGAATAGATCATGAAGACGTCGGCCTTGGTATTGGCGAGCGTCAGCACCTGGGAATCGACTGTGGGGTCGGCAACCTCGAAGCTCGAGGCCATCGCGATCGCCTTGTCGGCGTCGGCACCGAGCGCTTCCTTGACGCCGCGCAGATATTCCTTCCCAGCGTCGTCGTTCTGATAGAGCACCGCAAAGCGCGCATTCGGATTCTTGGCACGGGCATAGGCGACGTCGATCGCCGCTTCGCTGGTGTAGTTCGGCGCCCATGGCAGCGCCATTGACCAGGGCATGTTGGCGGGATCGTTCCATTTCGAGGCCGAACTGATCAGGAACAGCTGCGGCACCTTGTTGCTGTTCAGGTACTTTGCGATCGCCGAGCTCGGCGCGGTGCCCATGGTGGCGAAGATGAAGGCGACGCCATCGCCTTCGACCAGCCGCCGCGCCGCTTCCATGGTCTTGGGCGGGGAGAAGGCGTCGTCCAGGGAAATCAGATTGAGCTTGCGGCCATTGACCCCGCCCTTCTCGTTGACCTCATCGAAATAGGCCGCGATCACCCTGCCGGTGATGCTGAGCGGCGAGGCCGGGCCGCTATAGGGCATGGTATTGCCGATCTTGATCTCGGTGTCGGTGACGCCCGGACCGTAGGATTTTTGCGCGGCGACGGGCGTGAACAGACAGGCGGAAGCCAGCGCTGCGGCCAGGACCAAGGCGGATTTCATGGTTTCTCCCCGGTGATCATCTCCGCGCGAAGCGAACGCGCTGCGTGCTGTTTTTTGTCAGCACATCAGATCAGCGGAGTTGCGCCAGACGGTCTTGCGTCGAGTTGCTGATGGAGCGCCTCCAGCGCCTGTAACGTGAGGAGTTGAGGGTCAAACCCGATGCTTGGCTTCAGGTGCGCGACCGCTCCATCCCGAGCTCGGCCTTGAGATTGTCGAGATCACGGTAAATCGAAGCAACCGCGAGCACGCGGGCGCCCTTGCGGTACTTCAGCAGGCAGTCCTTGCCCGGGATGCTGCCGTCGATCACTATATCGTCAAAGCTCTCGGCGTGGCCGACATAGTTGATCGGCACATCGTAATGCTGGGACCAGAAGAACGGCACCGCGTCGAAGCGCTCGCGCTTGCCGAGCATGTTGCGCGCTGCGGTCTGGCCCTGGCGCTCGGCAACGACCCAATGCTCGACGCGGATGTTCTGGCCTGAGTGCGGATCGGGCCAGCGCGCGATGTCGCCGACGGCGAAGATGCCGGATGCGCTGGTCTCCAGATATTCGTTCACGCTCACGCCGCGATCGGCGGCAAGACCCGCCTGCTCGGCGAGCGCGAGACGCGGCTTGACGCCGATGCCGACCACGACGAGATCGGCCTCGATGACGCCGCCGCTCTTCAGCGTGGCGCGTGCGCCCTCGAGCTTCTCCACGGTGTCCTCGAGGTGGAAGATCACACCGTTTTCTTCGTGCAGTGCGCGAACGAAGTCGCCCATCTCCGAGCCGAGCACGCGCTGCATCGGCCGTTGCTCGGGCGCGACCACATGCACCTCGATCTTCCGCGCCCGCAAGGAAGCTGCGACTTCGAGGCCGATAAAACTGGCGCCGATCACCAGGGCGCGCTTGGCGGTCCCTGCGGCCTTGATGATGGCGCGGCTATCGGCAACCGAGCGCAAGGTGTGGACGCGCGGCTGGTCCGCGCCCGGGATCTGCAACTTGACCGGCTCGGCCCCGGTCGCCAGCAGCAGCTTGTCGAACGGCAGTCTGTCGCCATTGCCCAGCGTGACGTTGCGCGCCTGCGGATCAATGGCGGAGACGTTCGTGTTGAGCCTGAGATCGATGCCCGCGTCGTGATAATAATCCTCGGCCCGCAGCGGCAGCCAATCCTCTGGCGCGTTGCCGGCGAGGTAATCCTTTGAGAGGTTGGGCCGGTCGACCGGCATCGCGCCGTCATTGCTGAGCATGGTGATGGCACCGGCAAAGCCCTCGCGCCGGAGCGTGTCGGCCGCGGCGAAGCCAGCCGCGCCGCCGCCGATGATCACGAATTTCTCCGGCGTCGACGCGCTGCGATGCGCTGCCGACGGCTTCGGTGCGTCGCGCTTGCGCTGGACGACGATGTTGTCCCGATCGCGCGTGACCTCCCACACCGCCAGCGCGTTCAGCGCCGGCGGGCGGGTGGCTTCGCCTGTGCGCAGGGAGAAGCAGGCGTGATGCCAGGGACAGCGGATGGTGTCGCCGACCACCAGACCATCGGCGAGCGGGCCGTGGTAGTGGCTGCAGGCCGGCTCGATCGCAAAAATCTCGCTGCCGGCCTGCACCAGCAGGACGTCTTCCTCGCCGACGTGGCCGAGCAATTTGCCGTCCTCGAACGCGGTCAGTGATACGCCCCTGGCCAGATCGGGTCCGCTCGGCTTGTTGTCCTCGGTCATGGCGTCATCTCCTTGAGCAAGCGCGGATCAATCGTCCGAATTGGCCAGCCCCAACAGCTCCTGACGTGTCAGCGCATTGTCGCGGAACACGCCCAGCATGCGGCTGGTGACGAGATCGGTCCCGGGCTTGTGCGCACCGCGCGTGGTCATGCAGTGATGCGTCGCCTTGATGATGACGCCGACGCCTTCGGGCTTCAGCACGTCGTTGATGGTATTGGCGATCTGCGCGGTCATCTTCTCCTGGATCTGGAGGCGTTTCGCATAGATGTCCACCACGCGCGCCAGCTTTGAGATGCCGACCACGCGCCCTTGCGGAATATAGGCAACCCAGGCGCGGCCGACGATCGGCGCCATGTGGTGCTCGCAATGGCTTTCGAAGCGGACGCCGCGCAGGACGATCATCTCGTCATAGCCCTCGATTTCCTCGAAGGTCTTTTGCAGGATTTCGGTTGGATCCAGCGCATAGCCGGAAAAATATTCTTCGAAGGCACGCGCAACCCGATCCGGTGTATCGCGCAGGCCGTCGCGCGCGGGATCATCGCCCGCCCAGCGGATCATGGTCCGGACCGCTTGCTCGACCTCCGCCCGATCAGGCCGTTCGGTTGGCCTCTGCGCAACCGCGACACGTTCCAGCTTGCGCACTTGTGACTTCATCTAGATCCTCCCCTGCGACGAGCCGCAACACAGAGGCGGCCCCACAGCTTGGACGGCTGCAATCGGAAAAGGTTCCCAGAATCAGGAAAAATCGGAAGCATGACAGACAAGCCAGCCGCGAGACTAGAAACGGGCTCTATGCGGCCGCTTTCCGGACGTCGAGCACGGCCCTCGCCCATTCGACCGGCCGCTCCTGCGGCAAATTATGACCGGCATTCGTGAAAACGCGCCGCTCGAACAACCCCTCGAACTTGCGCGCGTGATGGGCAGTGCCGGGATTGACGCCGTCGCTATCGCCGTCGATTGCGATGGTCGGGACGCGGATCGGCGGCTGCGCGGCGAGCTTGGCCTCGATCGCGGCATAGGCGGGGTCGCCGTCAACAAGCGCATAGCGGTGGCGGTAGGAATGGATCACGACATCGACGAAATCAGGATTGTCGAAGGATACCGCGCTTTTCTCGAACGTCGCCTCGTCGAACGTCCATTTCGGCGACCACATCGACCAGAGCTGACGCGCAAAGCCGCGCCGGTTGCGCTCCAGCGCGCGGCGGCCGCGCTCGTTGTGGAAGAGATATTGATACCAGAGCGCGGCCTCTTCGGCCGGCGAGGCCGGCTCCATCGCGAGGGCGATGTTCTGGATGTTGTAGGAATTGCCGGAGACGAGAGCGATCACGCGCTCCGGATAGAGCGCCGAAACCACGCAGGCGGCGCGTCCGCCCCAGTCATAGCCGCCGACGACCGCGCGCTTGATGCCGAGTGCGTCCATGAAGGCCAGGAGATCCGCGCCAAGCGCCGCCTGCTCGCCGGAGCGCAGCGTCCCGGCAGCGCGAAACCGCGTCGGCCCGTAGCCGCGCAGCCAGGGCACCAGCACCCGCGCGCCGGCCCGTGCCATAATCGGTGCGGCCTCGGCATAGGCGTTCACATCGTAGGGAAAGCCGTGGCCCATGATGCAGGGCCAGCCGTCGAGCGGGCCATAGTCGAGATAGGCGATGTCGAGGATGTCGGTGGCGATCGTTTTGTGTTGCATGATTTGTTCGCCGAGCTGTTCGCTATCGTAGCCTCGGACGAGCGGAGCGACTTCCGAGGCCATGCTGAACCTGGATATCGCTGCGTTCATCCGAGCTAGGAGCTCGATGTCATTTCTGCGGACCGGACAGCGAGATGTCGCGTTCGGCGCGGAACACGTTGCTGTAAAGATTGGCGATCCACTGCCGGCCGATCTCGGTCTTGTTCAGATAGCCGATCTCGGTCTGGATGTGCGGCGCGACGCTGTTCCAGTAGAACTGTGGGTAGCGGTTGACGATGTCGGCGGGCGAGTCGTAGCCGAGCTGGCGGTTGATGCCGACCTCCTCGAACTCGTAATAGAGCGCGTTGGCCTTGCGCAGATAGTTGGGATCGCCGAGCTGGCCGATGAAATCGGCGGCGCGCAGGATCGAGGCTTCCTTGTCATAGTCCTGGCCCTCGCGGGCCGGAAACCGCGTGCCCTCGATGGCACGCGCGACACGCTCAGAGTCGAGGCCGCGGATCGGCGGCAGCCGCCGCCGCACAAAGAGTTTCGAGCGATCAACGTGATACATCATCAGACTGGCATCCGACGCGCCCCGCGGCAGCGACACCTTGGTTCCAGCCTCGTCGATGATAAAACCGTGTTCGTCATCCTCGGGAAACAGGCCGCGAACATAGCCGATGTCGTGCGCGAGGCAGGCGATCAGGATATGGAGGTAGTCCTCGGCGGCAAGATGCGCATGGAGATTACGTCCCATGAGGATCGCCTGAGCGGCCAATGTCACCAGCATCGTATGCTCGATGTTGTGATACAACGCGTCGCTGTTGCCGATGCATTCCATCGCGGTGCGCGTCGAGCCTTCCAGCATCCTGGCAGAGGTCTCGTCGTACCGGCGACGCATGAACGAGCCCAGCATCTTCTCGAGGGTCTCGGCCGCCAGTCTCGGTAACGTCATCATGGATGCAGCCCCGTCTGTCGCTGGTGTTCCATACCAACTCCCGACGCCTCATTCTTGTCCTCGACGCACGAGCGAGCATAGCCCATCTTGGGCCGACTGACCAAATCCCGGCACGAAAACACGAAAATATGTTGCAGTTGCGCTGCGTCATACCTCAGTTGCAGTTGCGGCGCGATACATCTTGGGGTGGCTTCCGTCCAAACCGCAAGATTGCGGTCATTCCACCAGCAGCACGTCCACGGCGACGCCGAGTTTCTGCTTCGGCGAGCCGACGATGATGCCGTCGACCGGCGACACGTCGGAAAAATCGCGCCCGACCGCGAGCACGATATGGTCATTTGCGACCAGGAGATCGTTGGTGGGATCGAAATCGACCCAGCCGAGCTCCGCCCCGCACCACAGCGACACCCAGGCGTGGGTGGCGTCGGCACCTTGCAGACGCGGCTGGCCCGCCGGCGGAACGGTACGCAGATAACCGCTGACATAGGCCGCCGGCAGGCCGAGCCCGCGCAACCCTGCGATCATCACGTGGGCAAAATCCTGGCAGACGCCGTGACGCTTGTCGAAGACCTCGCCGAGCGGCGTCGAGATCACTGTCGCCTTCGGGTCGTAGCGAAAATCGCTGCGGATGCGATGCATGAGATTGGCGGCACCTTTGAGGATGCCGGCGCCGGGCGCAAAGCTCATCGCCGCGTAGGCGCTGAGCGGATGCAACACCGGCACCAGCGGGCTCGCAAAGACATAGCCGACTGGCGAGGACGGCCCGAGGCTCGTCGCCTCGAAGGCAATGTCGCGAATGCTTTCCCAGGCCGGGCTTTCCGCATCACGCGCTGGCGGCTGTCGCGAGACGGACACACGTGATCGAGAATCGATCCGCAAGTTGCGGTGCGCAGCTTCGATCACCACGCTCTCGGTGAGCGTGCCAAAGAAATCGCGGCGGAGATTGCGCTCGGCCGGACGCGGACGGATCTCGACGTGGTGTGAGATCAGTTCCTGGCCATTGCCGCTGTTCGGCTCCAGCCGCAGCGTGCAGCGGGCGAAGCTGACCGGACTCTCATATTCGTAAGTCGTGACGTGACGGATGTCGTAGATCACGCCAGCCCCGTCAACTTTTCCGGCCGGCTGGCATTGGGGCCGTGCGGGAAATAGTGCTGCCCGATCGCCTCCGCGAGGCTGAGCAGATCCTGCTCCAGCGCGAACAGCGTCTTGACCTCGAGCTTCTCGGCCTCCGCGGTCGCGAGCATCGCCTGCATCGCCACTGCAAGCCGCTGCGGCTTCTCGATCAGGCCGTGCTCCTTCAGGCTCGGCAGCGCGGCGATGTGCTCGTTGAGCGTCGTCACCTGGAACGCCACCGAACGCGGATTGTAGGGATCGAGCACGGCGAGGTCGCGTACCGGCGCCAGGACCGGCGCCAGCAGATAGCGCGAGCGGTAGGTGATCTGGCAATCCACCAGCGTCAGCAGGATGTCGAGATCCTCGTCGCCGGCCTCGTCATAGGCGAATTGACGCGTGAAGCGCGTGGTGTTGACGGCGCGCTCGACGCGGCGGCCGATGTCGAGAAAGCGCCAGCCGGCGGCGCGGTTCATGTTCTCCTGCGCGAGGCCTGCAAAGCTCGCGAGCTCCTGCAAAGTGAGCTCGGCCGCGCTCAAGACGCTGTCGTCGTCCTCGACCTCGTGGGCGAGGCGCTCGGCCATCTCGGTGATGACCTGCCAGGCATCAGGCGAGAGGCGCTCGCGCAACGAGGTCGCCGTGCGCTGCGCCGCGCGGACCAGCGACAGCGCCGAGCCGAAACGCTCCGGGCTCTGCAGCGCTTCGGCGACGATAGGTCCAGGCGCCGCGCGCGAGGTTTGCGAGACCGCGCCCCATGCGACCAGCAGGCGCTGGATCCGTTCAATCGACTGCATCGTAGCCGAGCTGCCCTTGTTGGGCCCGCTCGGCGATCCCAACGCGCGCACCAGGCGCAGCGTCGCCTCGGCGCGTTCCAGATAGCGGCCGAGCCAGAACAGATTGTCGGCGGCGCGGCTCGGCAGCACGCCGGCGATGCGGCGGATGCGCACCTTGTCGGTCGCCGGCAGCAGCGTCGCGGTCGAGACCTGCTTGTCCGAGACGACCCAGACGTCGGCGGCGCGGGCACCGTCGCCCATCGATACCGCGCGCGCGTCGGCCTGCTCGGCGATCCGGCAGAAGCCGCCGGGCATGATGGCCCAGCCATCGGGCGTGGCGGCTGCGAACACGCGCAGCACGAACGGCCGCGGCGTGAGCTGGCCCTGCTCCCACACCGGCATGGTCGAGAGCCGCACCACCTCCTGACCGACATAGTCCATGCCGCGCGCGGTGATCGCATCGACCAGGCGCTGGCGCTCGCTCGCATCCAACTCGCTCGCGAGCACCGGTCCCGTGCTGTCGAAGCCGGGAACGCCGCGTCGGTAGGCACCCTCGATCGCGACCTCGTCGAGCCGCGCCAGCACCTCGTCGCGCGCCGCGCGCTGGCCGCACCACCAGGTCGCGATGTGCGGCATCTTCAGCTCCTCGCCGAGCAGGCGGCGGCTCAGCGCCGGCAGGAAGCCGAGCAGCGCCCGTGCTTCCGGCACGCCCGAGCCCGGCATGTTGGCGATGACGACGCCGTCCTTGCGCAGCACGTCGATCAGCCCCGGCACGCCGAGATGCGAGGACGCGTCGAGCTCGAGCGGGTCGAGCGAGTTGGAATCGACGCGGCGCAAGAGCACGTCGAGCCGCTTCAGGCCGGCGACGGTGCGGATGTGAACGCGGTTGTCGCTGACCGCGAGATCGTCGCCCTCAACCAGGAGGAAGCCGAGATAGCGCGCCAGCGTCGCATGCTCGAAATAGGTCTCGCTGAAGCTGCCCGGCGTGAGCACGCCGATCCGCGGCTCGTCGCGGTCGGCACGCGCGCGCAGGCTGTCGCGGAACGCCTCGAAGAACGGCGCGACGCGCGGCACATTCATCGACTTGTAGAGATCGGAGAAGGCGCGCGAGAGCACCAGGCGGTTCTCCAGCGCATAGCCGGCCCCCGACGGCGCCTGCGTGCGGTCGCCAAGCACCCACCAGCGGCCGTCAGGACCGCGGCCGACATCGGCGGCATAGATCGAGAGGTAGCGCCCGCCGGGCGGCGGCACGCCGCAGACGGGGCGGAGATATTCGGGACTGCCGGCGATCGCAGCCGCGGGCAGTGCGCCCTCGGCGATGAGGCGCCCCTCGCCATAGATGTCGCGCAGCACGAGCTCGAGCAATTCGGCGCGCTGGGTGATGCCGGCGGAGAGCTGCTTCCAGTCGGCCTCGTCGATCAGGAGCGGCAGATGGCTGATCGACCACGGCCGGTCGGCGCTGTCGCCTGGGGCGCGGTAGGTGACGCCGGCCTCGCGGAGATGGCGGTCGGCCATGCCAAAGCGACGCTCGACCTCGTCGGGCGCGAGCGCGCCGAAGGCATCGAAGAAGCGGCTCCAGACCGCCCGCGGGGCGCCGTCGGGTCCCAGGAACTCGTCGGGGATGCCAGGCAGGCGGCTATAATCGCGGACCCATTGCGCAAGGCGGCGCTGGCCTTCACGCAGTCCTTGCGCCCTGCCCGCCTGGTCGTCCTGCTCGGCTGCGCCCTCGGCCATGCGCCTCTCCCTGCCCCACCATCATACTCATTGCAGGAGCGGGGTCCGCAAGTCGAGGGTCAGCGGAAACTCATTTGTGCGTTCCTCGGGCGGCGGCTGTATTGGCCCAGGGGTATGGCCATGGTCCTGGAAGCGCGCCAGCCGCCGCGCCTCGGCCTCATAGGTGTTGACGGGCTTGGTATCGTAGTTGCGTCCGCCGGGATGGGCGACGTGGTAGACGCAGCCGCCCAGCGAGCGGCCGTTCCAGGTGTCGATCAGGTCGAAGGTCAGCGGCGCATGGACCGGAATGGTCGGGTGCAGGCCGGAGGCCGGCTGCCAGGCCTTGAAGCGGACGCCGGCCACGGCTTCCGTCGAGCGGCCGGTCGATGTCATCGGCAGGCGGCGGCCGTTGCAGGTGACGATGTGGCGCCCCTCGACGAATCCCTCGGCCTTGACCTGAAGCCGCTCGACCGATGAGTCCACATAGCGCACCGTGCCGCCGGCCGAGCCCTCCTCGCCGAGCACGTGCCAGGGCTCCAGCGCCTGCCGCAGCTCCAGCGTCACGCCGCCATGATGGACGCGGCCGAAGGCGGGGAAGCGGAATTCGAGCTGGGCCAGATACCATTCCGGCTCGAAGGTATAACCGAACTGCTTCAGCTCGGTGAGCACGTCCTGAAAATCCTCCCAGATGAAATGCGGCAGCATGTAGCGGTCATGCAGCGCGGTGCCCCAGCGCACGAACTTGCCTGTCAGCGGCTCGCGCCAAAACCTTGCGATCAGCGCGCGGATCAGGAGCTGCTGAGCCAGCGACATGCGCGGATCAGGCGGCATCTCGAGCGCGCGGAATTCGACCAGTCCGAGGCGGCCGGTCGAACCTTCCGGCGAATAGAGCTTGTCGATGCAGATCTCGGCACGGTGGGTGTTGCCGGTGATGTCGACCAGCAGATGCCGGAACAGGCGATCCACCAGCCACAGCGGCGTCTGGGTGCCCGGCGGCGGCACATGCGACAGCGCGACCTCGAGCTCGTAGATGCTGTCGTGGCGCGCCTCGTCGATACGCGGCGCCTGGCTGGTCGGGCCGATGAAGAGGCCGGAGAAGAAATAGGACAGCGACGGATGCCGCTGCCAGTACAGCACGAGGCTCTTCAAGAGATCGGGCCGCCGCAGGAACGGCGAGTCCTGCGGTGACGAGCCGCCGACCACGACGTGATTGCCGCCGCCGGTGCCGGTGTGGCGGCCGTCGACCAGGAAACGGTTGGCGCCGAGACGGATCTTGGCGGCATCCTCATAGAGCCCGACGGTGATGTCGACAGCCTCACGCCAATTCTTTGCCGGCTGGACGTTGACCTCGATTACGCCAGGGTCAGGCGTCACCTTGATGACGTCGATGCGCGGATCGAACGGCGGCGGATAACCCTCGACATGAACCTGGAGCTGCATCTCCTCGGCCGTGGCTTCGAGCGCCGCGACCAGCTCCAGATAATCCTCGATGCGCTCGACCGGCGGCAAGAAGGCGCAGAGCACGCCGTCGCGGACTTCGATCGACATCGCGGTGCGTACCGGCTCCGCTGCGTCGGGACGGTCCGGCGCCAGTCGCGGCGGCGGCGATTGCAGGCGTGGCATGCGCTCGAACACCGGCAGCTTGGTGCGCGGCTCCATCGGATCCTGCTCGACGATATAGGGATAGCGATCGGGCGGAACATATTCGAGCGCGCTGAGCGGCAATCGCAGGCCGAGCGGGAAATCGCCGGGCATCAAGAACAGATGCTTGCGACGCAGCTTCCAGCGCTCGCTGCGCCAGCGCGGCGCGTCCGCGTTCCAGCGCTGCACCGGCAGCACGAAGCCCTTTGGCGTATTCAGCCCCTCGTCGAACACCCGCGCCATGCGGGCGCGCGCTTCCGGATCGGACAGCTTGGAATCCGAGGGATCGACGTTGATCGGAAGCTCCCCCTCCTTCTGCAACCAATAGGCGGGATCTTCATAGGCCGGCATGATGTAGCCGGGATCGAGGCCGAGCCGTGCGACCGTGCCCTCCATGAAGGCCTCGGCGTCCTTGACGTTAGCGCGCCCCGGGTTCTCGATCCTGGCGATGAGATCCGCATTCTTCCAGATCGGCACGCCGTCCTTGCGCCAATACAGGCCAAACGCCCAGCGCGGCAGGGTCTCGCCAGGATACCATTTGCCCTGGCCGAAGTGCAGCAGGCCGCCGGGCGCGAACCGCACGCGCAGGCGGCGGATCAGATCGTCGGCAACGGCGCGCTTGGTCGGACCGACGGCGTCGATGTTCCATTCCGCCGCTTCAAGATCATCGACCGAGACGAAGGTCGGCTCGCCGCCCATGGTGAGCCGCACGTCGTGGGCGGCAAGTTCGCCGTCGACCTGCTCGCCGAGATCGTTGAGCCGCGCCCAGGCTTCGTCAGAGAACGGTTTTGTGATGCGCGGCGCCTCGCGAATGCGCTTCACGCTCATGTCGAATGCGAACTCGACCTCGGCAAAGCCGGCGCCACCGGAGATCGGCGCGGCCGAGCGATAATGCGGTGTTGCGGCAACCGGGATGTGCCCCTCGCCCGCGAGCATGCCGGAGGTCGCGTCGAACCCGATCCAGCCCGCGCCCGGAAGGTAGACCTCGGCCCAGGCGTGCAGATCGGTGAAATCGTTCTCAACCTCCGGCGGCCCCTCGATCGGATCGATGTCGGGACGGATCTGGACGAGATAGCCGGAGACGAAACGGGCGGCGAGCCCGAGATGGCGGAAGGTCTGGATCAAGAGCCAGGCGGAATCGCGGCACGAGCCGGCGCCGGAACTAAGCGTCTCCTCCGGAGACTGCACGCCCGGCTCCATGCGGATGACGTACCGGATCTTCTTCTGGAGCTCGCGATTGAGATCGACCAGGAAGTTGACGGTGTTCGGCGCTTCCTGCGGGATCGCATCGAGATATTGCGCAAACAAGCGATCGGGCTTGATGGTCTCGAGATAGGGCGCAAGCTCCGTCTTCAGGTCCTTCGGATAGTCGAACGGAAAGCTGTCGGCATAAGGCTCGACGAAGAAGTCGAACGGATTGACCACGGTCATCTGCGCCGTAAAATCGACCTCGAATTTCAGCTCGGTCGTCTTCTCCGGGAAGACGTAGCGCGCGAGCCAATTGCCCTGCGGGTCCTGTTGCCAGTTTACGAAATGATTGGATGGCGTGACCTTGAGCGAATAGCTCAGGATCGGCGTGCGAGTATGCGGCGCCGGCCGCAACCGGATGGTCTGCGGGCCGAGATCGATCGGGCGGTCGTATTTGTAGTGCGTGACGTGGTGTAGTGCGACGTAGATCGACACGGGGTGCGGTGCTCCAGCAGCTTTTTTGAGCAGAACACCTGATGTGAGCGCGATCAAGCACTAACAACGTGCAGACCGTGCCTATGGCGCAGGCTGCAGGTTTACTACATCGTCGCCCCTAACACCCACGGCGCGAACTCGGCGCCGCCAAAGTCAAAACTCTCGCTCTTGGTCGGCTGTCCCGAGGCCGTCTTGAGGATGAGATCGAAGATGCGCTGGCCGCACTGCTCGACGCTCTCCTCGCCTTCGAGGATGGTGCCGCAATTGACGTCCATGTCCTCTTCCATGCGCTTGTACATGGGCGTGTTGGTGGCGAGCTTGATCGACGGCGCCGGCTTGCAGCCGAACACACTGCCGCGCCCGGTCGTGAAGCAGACGAGATTGGCGCCGCCTGCGACCTGGCCGGTCGCTGCAACCGGGTCGTAGCCGGGCGTGTCCATAAAGACAAAACCCTTCTTGGTGACGGGCTCGGCGTAGCGCAGCACCTCGACGAGATTGGTGGTGCCGGCCTTCGCCATTGCGCCGAGCGATTTTTCCAGGATGGTGGTGAGGCCGCCGGCCTTGTTGCCGGGGCTTGGATTGGCGTTCATCTCAGCGCCTTCGCGCGCGGTGTATTCGTCCCACCAGCGCATGAGGTCGACCAGCTTCTCGCCGACCTCGCGGCTGACGGCGCGGCGCGTCAGCAGATGCTCGGCGCCATAGGTCTCCGGCGTTTCCGACAGGATCACGGTGCCGCCGTGACGGACGACGAGGTCGCTGGCAGCACCGAGCGCGGGATTGGCTGATACACCGGAATAGCCGTCCGAGCCGCCGCATTGCAGGGCCACGGTGAGCTCGCTTGCCGGCACGGATTCGCGCCTGACCTTGTTGGCATCGGCGAGCGCCTCGCGCACGAAGGCGATGCCCGCCTCCACCGTCTTGCGCGTGCCGCCGACCTCCTGGATGTCCATCGCACGCAGGCGGCCGGCGAGCTTCTGCTCTTCCATCAGGCCGCCGATCTGGTTCACCTCGCAACCGAGGCCGAGCACGATGACGTGAGAGAAATTGACGTGCCGCGCATAGCCACCAAGCGTGCGGCGGAGCAGCGCCAGCGGCTCGTTCTGCGTCATGCCGCAGCCGGTCTTGTGGGTCAGCGCGACCACGCCGTCGACGTTGGGGAAATCGGCCAGCGGGTTGTCGCCGGTGAAGGGATTCTTCTTGAAGACGTCGGCAACGAGACTGGCGACATGCGCGCTGCAATTCACCGAGGTGAGGATGCCGATATAGTTGCGCGTGGCGACGCGGCCGTCCGGACGGCGGATGCCCTCGAAGGTCGCCGGCAGGTCGAAATTCGGCGTCGGCTTGACGTCGGCGCAATAGGCATAGTCCTTGGCGAAATCGCCCATGCCGCAATTCTGCGTGTGGACGTGCTGGCCCGGCGCGATCGGCACCGTGGCAAAGCCGATGATCTGGCCGTAGCGCTTGATTGGCTCTCCCAATGCGATCGGCTTGATCGCGACCTTGTGGCCGGAGGGAATGCGATCGACCGTGATCACGCCGTCGGCGACCATTGTGCCGGGCGGCAGGCTCGCGCGCGCGATCAGCACGCCATCATCGGGATGCAGGCGGATGACGGGGCTAATGGTCATGGGAGGTCTCCTTGGGTCTTCAAAATATCGTGCGCCGGACGCAGCGCAGCGTGAAAGGATGCACTGCTGATCCCGGGCCCATTGTCACGTCAGCCTTGTCACGCCAGCCTTGCGCAGCAACTGGGTCGCGGCTCTGCGGTGCATCGCCATAGCGGTCAAAGACGCGCGTAAACGCGCTTTTGTCGCTGCACCGCGTCCGGGACACGCTAGATCACGCCTTCCCGCCTGATTCCTTGCGGGTCGCATTCACCTGCATCTTGGCGTAGGTCGTCATCAGACCGACCTCGTTCGACAACGTCACCAGCTTGAAGCCCATATTGATGGCGCGCGCTGCGCCTTCGGCGCCGCTGCAATGGATGCCCGGGTTGAGGCCGCGCTTGCCGCACTCCTTGATGATCTTCTCGTAGATCGCGAGGATCTCCGGCTCGCTGCGGTCGAGCTTGGGCTCGAGGCCGTAGGAGAAGCCGAGGTCGGACGGGCCGATATAGACGCCGTCGATGCCCTCGACGTCGAGGATCGCTTCCATGTTCTCGACCGCGGTCCTGGTCTCCATCATCGGCAGCAGCACGATCTCGTCGTTGGCCGTCTTCTGGTAGGAGCCTGCGGTGCCGTACATGCCGGCGCGGATCGGACCGTTGGAGCGCACGCCCTTCGGCGGATATTTCGAATAGGAGACCAGGTTCCGGGCTTCCTGCGGCGTATTGACCATCGGGCAGATCACGCCATAGGCGCCGCCGTCGAGCACCTTGCCGATGATGCCGGGCTCGTTCCAGGGCACGCGGACCATCGGGGTGATCGGATGCTTGTCCATGGCCTGGAAGCACTGGACCATTGACAGATAGTCCTGCACGCCATGCTGCATGTCGACGGTGACGCTGTCGAAGCCGCATTGCGCGACCATCTCGGCCGAGAAGCCAGAGGGTATAGCGAGCCACGCGTTGACCACGGCCTTGCCCGACTTCCAGATTTCCTTGACCTTGTTCGCCACGTTGCCTTCCTTCTTTGTTGTTTGAACCTTACCATGACGAGCGCCGCGACAGCACAACCCCGCTGTTACCGCGAACTGGATCGCCGCGCTACGCTCGCAATGGCGCAAGACCTATGCGGTCGCCCTCTGGATGCTGACTTCGCTGACGCCGACCTCGCGGGCCGTGTTCACTATTGCCGCCCAGGTGTCATCCGGCAAGGGGATGCCGTTTTTCGTGCGTTCCGCGCGGATTTTCCGCTCGGGATCGCCGGGAATCAGCACCCGATCGACGTCGGCCATCGGCTTGGTGGCGCGTATGAAATCGACATAGCGCGAGACTTCGTCGTCGAAAAGGTTGGAGGTATCGACCACCTTCGGATCGACATAGAACGCCAGCATGCCGTTGGCAAAGCGCCGCCCGCCCGATGTGGCCCCGGTTCCAGTCAGCGCACCGCCCAAGAGCTCGCATATGAAGGCGAGCCCCGATCCCTTGTGCTCGCCGAAGGCACGGATGGCGCCTGTGCCCTTGGTATGATCGCGCGGTCCCGCCGGCGTGTAGGGGCCGTAGAGCACGACTGGGTCCTCGCTCAGGCTGCCGTCGGAATCGACCAGCGCGCCTTTCGGCAGCTTTTTGCCGCCACGGCTTGCGACCAGCACCTTTCCTTCGGCGACGACCGAGGTCGCGAAGTCCAGCACGATCGGATCCTGACCCGCGCGGGGGATGCCGACGCAATATGGCGCAGTCGACAGCCGCTTCTCGACGCCGCCGAACGGCGCAACCAGCAGCGAGCCCGCCGCATTGACGAAGTGCACCGAGATCAGCCCTTCGGCGGCAGCCATCTCGGCCCAGTCGCCGACACGGCCGATATGGCCGGCGTTGCGCAGCGCGACCGCGGCAAGCCCCGCCTTCTTGCACTTGTCGAGGCCGATCCGAACCGCCTGCGGCGTCACGGTCTGGCCGTAGCCGAACTTGCCGTCGACCACCGCGAGCGAGGGCGTGTCCAGCACCACTTCCGCGTTCTGGTTGGGCACGACCGCGCCGGATTTCTGCCAACGGATGTAGACGGGCACGCGGATCACGCCGTGACTGTCATGGCCGGTCAGGTTCGCTGTTGTGAGGTAGGTGGCGATGCGCCTGACTTCCTCCGGCGAGGACTGCGCATGCGCAAAGACCTCGCTGACGAAGTCGATCAGCCTCTGGACTTGAATGGTGACCATGACGGTCTGCTTACCTCTACCCGCTGCCGATTTTGCAGCGATCGGCTTGGGCGGCACTTTGAGCGAAAAAACGCGGCCATGTCCATGGCTCGCACCGCGCGCTCGCGCATATCAGCTTTCACTCCTCGGCACTTGCCCCCTCGCCGCTGCCGAGCCCTGCGAGACTCTGTTCGAGCTCGCCAAGCATGTCCTGCAACTCGACGAGTTTGCGTGCGCCAAAGCGTCGCGTGATCTCGGCATAGATCGCCTCCGACGTCGGCGCCACGGAGGCCATCAGCTTCACGCCTTCTTTCGAGATCGAGACCATGCTGCGGCGCTGGTCCGCCTTGGCGGTCTTGCGCTCGATCAGATTGCGCGCTTCGAGGTCGCGCAGGATGCGTGACAGGCTCGGCCCGAGCAGGAACGCCGTGCGCGCGAGTTCCGTGACCTCGGTCGCCTCGATGCCGGCCAGCGCGCGCAGGATGCGCCATTGCTGCTCGGTCAAGCCGTGCTCGCGCAGTGAGGGGCGGAATTGCCGCATCACCGCCTCGCGTGCCCGCAGCAGCGACATCGGCAGTGAACGCGAGAAGTCGCGCATCGGCACCTGCCGCGCGGCAGGCGCGTTTTCGCCGGCGGGATCGGCGGGTTTCTTCGTCATGATACCCTTTCAAGCTGCAAAATCTTCGCAATGCAGCAAGCGCGAATTGTGTTTGACGCATTCATTTAACATGTTAAGTATCTCCGGGCACCCCGATTTGTAAGATCACAAATGGCGCTTTCCAACGACGATATCCAAGCTTGCGCGAGGCGTCTGCACCAGGCGGAGAAGACTCGCACGCAGATCCGGCAGCTCTCGCAGGATTTTCCTGGGATCACCATCGCTGACGCCTACGCGATTCAGAAGGCTTGGGTCGACGTCAAGATCGCCGAGGGGCGGATCGTCAAAGGCCACAAGATTGGCCTGACCTCGAAGGCGATGCAGAGCGCGCTCGATATCGACGAGCCGGATTCCGGCGTGCTGCTCGACGACATGTTCTTTGCTGATGGCGGCCCCGTCCCGACGGAGCGCTTCATCGCGACGCGCGTCGAGGCGGAGCTCGCCTTCGTCATGAGCAAGCGCCTTTCAGGACCCGGCTGCACGATGTTCGACGTGCTGAACGCCACCGACTTCGTGGTGCCGGCGCTGGAGATTTTGGACACGCGCATCGAGCGGGTCGATCCGAGGACCAAAGCGACGCGGAAGATTTTCGACACCATCGCCGACAACGCGGCGAATGCCGGCATCGTGCTCGGCGGGCGGCCGATACGGCCGCTGGACGCCGATTTACGCTGGATCGGCGCGCTGTGTTTCCGGAACGGCCAGCTCGAGGAAACCGGACTTGCCGCCGGCGTGCTCAACCATCCCGCAACCGCCGTGGCCTGGCTCGCGAACAAGATCGCACCGCTCGGCCATGCGCTGGAGCCCGGACAGGTCGTGCTCGCCGGCTCCTTCATCCGCCCGATCGAGACCCGCAAGGGCGACACAATTCAGGCCGATTATGGCGCCTACGGCTCGGTGAGCTGCTACTTCGCTTAGACGGACAATAAGAAGACAGGGAGTGAAACCGCGATGCCGCATTTCACCATCGAATATTCCGCCAATCTCGATGGCCGCCTCGACATGGGCCTGGTATGCGAAGTCGTGCGCAAGGCAGCGGTCGAGACCGGCATCTTCCCGCTCGGCGGCATCCGCGTTCGCGCCGTCAGGTGCGAGCATTACGCGATCGCGGACGCGCGGCAGGACTACGGCTTTCTCGACATGGTATTGCGCATCGGCGAGGGCCGCGATCTCAAGACGCGCCAGAAAGCCGGCGAGCACGTATTCCAGGCGCTCTCAAAACATCTCGACCCCGTCTTCGCTGCCAGCAAGTTCGCCTTGTCGTTCGACATGCAGATCAACGACAAGGACACGAGCTGGAAGCGCAACAACATCCACGACGCCCTGAAAGTGGAGGCCGCAAATGGATAAGCCCGCGCCAAAAGCCGACGTGTTCCAGGCCAACCGCGACCTCCTCGCACCGCTGCTGAAAAAGCTCCGCGCGGACGGCATCGGTCACATCATCGACGGCAAGATCGAGCCATCGATCTCTGGCGAGACCTTCGAGACCAAGTCGCCGGTCGATGGCGCGACGCTCGCGAGCGTCGCCCGCGGCAATGCCGAGGACATCGATCGTGCGGCCACTGCTGCCGCGCTGGCCTTCAAATCCTGGCGCGACATGGGCCCGGCTATGCGGCGCAAGCTGCTGCATCGGGTCGCCGACGCGATCGAGGACAATGCCGATGACATCGCGGTGCTCGAATGCATCGACACCGGCCAAGCCTATCGCTTCATGGCCAAGGCCGCCATCCGCGCCGCCGAGAACTTTCGGTTCTTCGCCGACAAATGCGCCGAGGCGCGCGACGGCCTCAACACGCCGAGCGACGAGCACTGGAATGTCTCGACGCGCGTGCCGATCGGCCCGGTCGGCGTGATCACGCCGTGGAACACGCCGTTCATGCTCTCGACCTGGAAGATCGCCCCTGCCCTGGCAGCCGGCTGTACCGTCGTGCACAAGCCGGCCGAGTGGTCGCCGGTGACGGCCTCCATTCTGGCGAAGCTCGTCAAGGAAGCCGGCATTCCCGATGGCGTGCTCAACACCGTGCACGGCTTTGGTGAAGAGGCCGGCAAGGCGTTGACCGAACATCCCGCCATCAAGGCGATCGGCTTCGTCGGCGAGAGTGCGACGGGCTCGGCGATCATGATCCAGGGCGCGCCGACCTTGAAGCGCGTGCATTTCGAGCTCGGCGGCAAGAACCCCGTGATCGTGTTCGATGACGCCGATCTCGACCGCGCGCTCGATGCGGTGGTGTTCATGATCTACTCGCTCAATGGCGAGCGCTGCACCTCCTCCAGCCGCCTGCTGATTCAGCAGAGCATCGCCGAGACATTCGTGGAGAAGCTGACCGCGCGCGTGAAGGCGCTGAAGGTCGGCCACCCCCTCGATCCCGCAACCGAGATCGGGCCGCTGATCCACGAGCGTCACCTCGCAAAGGTTTGCTCTTATTTCGACGTCGCGCGCCAGGACGGCGCGACGATCGCGGTCGGCGGCAAGCCCTGTGACGGCCTCGGCGGCGGACATTACGTCGAGCCGACGCTGGTGACCGGTGCGCATGGCAAGATGCGGGTGGCGCAGGAGGAGGTGTTCGGCCCCTTCCTGACCGTGTTGCCGTTCCGTGACGAGGCGGACGCGATCGAGATCGCCAACGACATTCGCTATGGCCTCACCGGCTATGTCTGGACCAACGACATGGGCCGCGCCCTGCGTGTCGCGGACGCGCTGGAGGCCGGCATGATCTGGCTGAACTCGGAAAACGTCCGCCACCTGCCGACGCCGTTCGGCGGCATGAAGGCCTCAGGCATCGGCCGCGACGGCGGCGACTATTCGTTCGATTTCTACATGGAAACCAAGCACGTCTCGCTGGCGCGGGGCACGCACAAGATTCAGAAGCTGGGAATTTAACGCAGTGTCATTCCGGGGCGGCTTGAAGAGCCGAACCCGGAATCCATTGTGCAGCAGAGTTCGTGGATGAATGGATTCCGAGTTCGTGCTTCGCACGCCCCGGAATGACGAAGCCGAGAGAGGGGAAACGCAAATGCCCATACCGCAACACGTCTTCGAGCCGCCGTTCAACATCATTCGCTCCAGCCATGTCGTGCTCGACGTCACCGATCTGAAACTGAGCCGCGAGTTCTACGAGACCATTGTTGGCCTGCATGTCGAGGACGCCGACGACAATGTCGTTTATTTGCGCGGAGCTGAAGAGCATCAGCATCACTCGCTCGTCCTGCGCAAGGCCGCAGCGCCCGCCTGCGCGCGGCTCGGCTTCAAGGTCGGCAACGACAAGGATCTCGACAAGGCGGCCGCATTCCTCTCCGAGAACGGTCTCGCCTACGGCTTCGCGGACCAGCCGTTCCAGGGCCGCACTCTGCAATTCACGGACCCCTTCGGCTTCCAGATCGAGCTCTATGCAGCGATGGACCGCCGGCCACACCTCTTGCGCCGCTACGATCTCTACAGAGGCTGCCACCCGCAGCGGCTCGACCATTTCAACGTCTTCGCCGCCGAGGTGCAGGACACCGTCGATTTCTACGCCCGGCTCGGCTTCCGGCTGACCGAATATGCCGAGGAGGACGGACCGAACGGACGTATCGCCGCAGCCTGGATGCATCGCAAGGGCAACGTCCACGACTTCGCCATCACCAACGGCAAGGGCCCTCGCCTGCACCACTTCGCCTATTGGACGCCGACGGCGATGAACATCATCCATCTCTGCGACGTCATGGCCTCCCAGGGCTTCGTGAAGAACATCGAGCGCGGCCCCGGACGCCACGGCATCTCGAATGCGTTCTTCCTTTATGTGCGCGACCCTGACGGCCACCGGCTCGAGCTCTACACCAGCGATTACTTCACGGGCGATCACGACCACGAGCCGCTGCGCTGGTCGCTGCGCGATCCGCGCCGGCAGACGCTGTGGGGTGCCCCCGCGCCGCGCTCCTGGTTCGAGCAGGGCTCGCCCTTCACTGGCCAGGCCGTGCGCGAGCCGAAATTCGTGGCCGACGTGCTGGTGGCAGACTGATGACACTCCCTCGCCTCGCCACCTATTCCGTCAAGGGGGCAACGCGCTACGGCGCGGTCGTCGATAGCGGCGTGGTCGATCTCTCCGCGCGCCACGCCAAGGATTTTCCGACGCTGCGCGAGGTGATCGCGGCCGGGAAGCTGACGAGCCTTGCCGAGGAAGCCGCAGGCCGCACGCCGGATCATCCCCTCCGCGAGATCACCTTTCTGCCGCCAGTGCCCGCGCCGGAAAAGATCATCTGCATCGGCGTCAACTATCCCGATCGCAACGCCGAGTACAAGGATGGCCAGGACGCGCCGAAATACCCGAGCATGTTCATGCGGAGCCCACGCTCCTTCGTCGGCCATGGAACGCCGCTGGTGCGGCCGCGCGCCTCCGCACAGCTCGACTATGAAGGCGAGATCGTGCTGGTGATCGGCAAGGAAGGCCGGCACATTGCGGAGAGCACCGCGCTAAATCACGTCGCCGCGCTGACCCTTTGCAACGAAGGCTCGGTGCGCGACTGGCTGCGTCATGCCAAGTTCAACGTCACGCAGGGCAAGAACTTTGATTCCAGCGGCAGCCTCGGGCCATGGCTCGTGCCCTATACAACGGAATCCCAGATCGCCGACATTCGCCTCACCACGCATGTCAACGGTGAGCTCAGGCAGGACGATCGCACCAGCCGCTTGATGTTCCCGTTCCGCTACCTCATCAACTATATCTCGACCTTTGCCACCCTCGTCCCCGGCGACATCATCGTCACCGGCACGCCGACCGGCGCCGGCGCGCGGTTCGATCCGCCGCGCTACCTGAGGCCGGGCGATATCGTCGAGGTCGAAGCAGAAGGCATCGGGCTCTTGCGCAACGGCGTCGTCGACGAAGCCTGATCAACCATCGAAGTGGAATAGCACCATGACCACTCTCACCGGCGGCGAAGCGATCGTAAGCGGCCTCGTCGCCCACGGCGTCGACACCGTGTTCGGCCTGCCCGGCGCGCAGGTCTACGGCCTGTTCGATGCCTTCCACCAAGCCCAGCTCAAGGTGATCGGCGCGCGGCACGAGCAGGCCTGCGGCTACATGGCGTTCGGCTATGCGCGCTCCAGCGGCAAGCCCGGCGTGTTCAGCGTGGTGCCTGGCCCCGGCGTGCTCAACGCCAGCGCGGCGTTGCTCACCGCGTTCGGCTGCAACGAGCCGGTGCTCTGCGTCACCGGCCAGGTGCCGACGCCATTTTTGGGCAAGGGTCGCGGCCATCTGCACGAGATGCCGGACCAGCTCGCGACCCTGCGCACCTATGTGAAATGGGCAGACCGTATCGAATATCCCGGCAATGCGCCGACGGTCGTCGCGCGCGCCTTTCAGGAGATGATGTCGGGGCGGCGCGGGCCTGCGTCTGTCGAGATGCCCTGGGACGTCTTCACCCAGCGCGCCGAAACCGCCGCCGCACAGATGCTGGCACCCCTGCCCGCGCCGCAGCCTGATCCTGACCTGATCAAGCAGGCCGCCACGCTGATCAAGACCAGCAAGGCGCCGATGATCTTCGTCGGCAGCGGCGCGATCGAGGCGTGCGAGGAGATCCTCGAGCTCGCCGAGATGATCGATGCGCCCGTCGTTGCCTTCCGCAGCGGCCGCGGCATCGTCTCCAACGCGCACGAGCTCGGCCTCACCATGGCCGCCGCCTACAAACTGTGGCCGCACACTGATTTGATGATCGCAATCGGCACTCGCGCGGAGCTGCCGGCCTCTGGCTTTCGCTGGCCCTATCAGCCGAAGGGATTGAAATCCATTCGGATCGATATCGATCCGGCCGAGATGCGCCGGCTCGCCTTCGATACCGCCATCGTCGCCGATGCCAAGGCTGGCACGGCCGATCTCGTCACCGCCGTGAAGAAGGCCGGCTATGCGAGAAGCCGCAGCCGGCGGGGAGACATCCGCGAGGCCGCCGCAACCGCGCAACAGGAAATCCAGCGCATCCAGCCGCAGATGGCGCATCTCAACATCCTGCGCGAGGTGCTGCCGGCGAATGCGATCGTGACAGATGAATTGTCGCAGTTCGGCTTCGCCTCCTGGTACGGCTTTCCGGTCTATCAGCCGCGCACCTTCATCACATCAGGCTATCAGGGCACGCTCGGCTCGGGCTTTCCGACTGCGCTTGGCGCCAAGGTCGCGAACCCTGACAAACCCGTCGTCGCCATCACCGGCGACGGCGGCTTCATGTTCGGCGTGCAGGAGCTCTCGACCGCCGTGCAGTTCAACATCGGCGTGGTGACGCTGGTGTTCAACAACAACGCCTACGGCAATGTCCGCCGCGACCAGCGCGAGCGGTTTGACGGCCGCGTGGTGGCTTCGGATCTCGTCAATCCGGATTTCGTCAAGCTCGCGGAATCCTTCGGCGTTGCCGCTGCGCGCGTCACCGCGCCGGACCAGTTCAAGGCGGCGATGGAGAAGGCGCTCGCCCATGGCGGGCCGTATCTGATCTCGGTGGAAGTGACGCGGGACTCCGAAGTCAGTCCCTGGGCGTTCATTCACCCGCCGAAGCCGTAGTTGTCCTCATGGTGAGGAGGCGCGAAGCGCCGTCTCGAACCACGAGGTCCCCCGCTGCGGCGGCTCGGGCCTTCATCCTTCGAGACGCTTGCTTCGCAAGCTCCTCAGGATGAGGGGATGGACTAGCGTGTTTGTCGAAACGTCAAATTGATTCGCTTCCGGCCGAGCAGAGCATGCTCGCCGTCGGCGAGCGGCGCGACGCCGTGATAAGCGAGCCTGCTAGTCCCGCCCCAGACCACGACGTCACCATGGACGAGGCGGAAGCGGCGCGGCTTGTCGCTGCGCGCCAAGCCACCGAACAGGAAGGTTGCGGGCAGGCCGAGCGAGACCGAGACAATCGGGGCCGAATAGTCGAGCTCGTCCTTGTCCTGATGCAGCGACAGCCGCGTGCCGGGCTCGTAGCGGTTGACGAGGCAGGCATCGGGCGCGAAGTCTTTGAAGCCGCCCTGCTCCGCCGCGCGGCGGGCGAGATCACGGAATACTGCCGGCATCGCCGGCCAATGCTCGCCGTTTCGCGGATCGATTGGATCATAGCGATAGCCGGTGTGATCGGTGATCCAGCCGCGCTCGCCGCAATTGGTCATCGCCACCGACATCTGATAGCCGCCGGGCGTGGTCATGCGCCGAAACGGCGATTGCGCCACGATGGCGCGCACGGCTTCGATCAACTCGCTCTCGATCGGCGTGACGAAGCCGCGCAGCAGCACGGCGCCGTCAGCGATCTCCTCGCGCAATGGCTGCGCCTCGGCGACGCTATCGAACAAATCCGCAGTCAATCGCCTCACTCATTTGGCATCATGAAAGATCACACCCAGCGTGTGGCCCTGGCCGGAGCGAATCCGGCTGACGCCGTGACGCAGGTTAACCCGGTATGTCCCGCGTGTCCCCTGCACCGGGCGGTGATGCACGGCGAAGGCGACGGCGTCGCCCTGCGCCAGCGGCACCACCTCGGCGCGCGACTGCATGCGCGGCCGCTGCTCGGTCAGCACGAATTCGCCGCCGGTGAAGTCGCGCCCCGGCTCTGACAGCAGAATCGCGACCTGGATCGGGAACACATGCTCACCATAGAGATCCTGGTGCAGGCAATTGTAGTCGCCGGCCTCATATTGCAGCAGCAGCGGCGTCGGCCGGCTCTGGCCTGCTTCGTGGCAGCGCTTGAGGAACGCCGCATGCGCGGCGGGATAGCGGATGTCGATCCCCATCGCCTCGTTCCAGCGATTGGCGACGCCCTGAAGCTGCGCATAAAGCACGGGGCGCAATTGCGCAATCAGGTCGGGGAGCGGATAAGAGAAGTACTTGTATTCGCCGCGGCCAAAGCCGTGGCGCCCCATGACGATGCGGCTGCGGAAGTGCGTGTCGTCTGGATAGAGCGCGGCGATGCTACGGCATTGCTCCGGCGTCAGCAGGCCTTTCAGGACAGCGCAACCCTGGGCGTCGAGTTCGGCGGTGATTTGCGGCCAGTCGAGGGCGTTGACCTGGGCGGAAGGGTCAGCGGATGGCTTCTGGGGTGATTTGCGTGCGGTTGCTGTCATGGCCAGGACTTTCGCAAGACTGCCCTACCCGCCGCCACCCGATTCCCGACTATCTCCCCGTCATTGCTGTCGATGTTCAATAATTCGCTGATTGGATCGCGGTGGTCTTGGTAGCGGCGAAGGCCTTGGGAGTTTGTCCTGCCAAGGCCTGATGGGGTCTGTGGTTGTTGTAGTATACGAGATAGTCGAACAGTTCGTTGGCGAAGTGGTCGAG
>NZ_JADPKE010000022.1:0-631 GCF_023073795.1 Bradyrhizobium sp. 159
AACCCTGATTGTCGATCCGAAGCGGGTGCGCAACTTCGCAAGATCGGCCGGGCAACTTGCCAAGAACGATCCGATCGATGCGGAGATGATTGCCTGGTTCGCCGAGACTTTCATCGAGGCAAGAGGCCAAGCCTATGATGCAGCACGTGAGGAACTGGCGCAGATGGTGACTGCGCGCCAAACTCTGATTGAAGTGCGGACCAGCCTGCATAACAGGGGGGAGCATTCCACACCTGACGTTGTACAGAAAATGCAGAGTCGCCTGCTGAAGCAAATCTCCTTGGAAATTACCAAGCTCGAAGCAGCGATCGCGGCCCTGATCAAGGCCACGCCGCGTTTTGCCGAACTCGCCGAGATCATCGAGAGCGTGCCGGGTCTTGCCGAGGGCACGTCCGCCGGGCTGATCGGGGGGATGCCGGAGCTAGGCCAGATAAGCAACAATGTTGCCGCGGCCTTGCTGGGTGCTGCGCCTTACGACGACGACAGCGGCAAGCGTCGGGGTGTTCGTCATATCCAGGGCGGGCGGCGCAAGGTCCGCAATCTCTTTTACATGGCGTGCATGGGAGCCGCGACACGGCACAACCCGGTACTCAAGGCCTTCTACGATCGCCTGATCGCCAAAGGCAAAGAG
>NZ_JADPKE010000086.1:0-115373 GCF_023073795.1 Bradyrhizobium sp. 159
GGTCCACAGCCCCAACAACAGCAGGCCTGAACGAAACGAGAATTGTGTTACCCATGTCGTCGGTTTGAACTGTTACCCATGTCGCCGGTTGCTCAGCGCGAAGCGCCGGATGAGGGGTATCTCTCGGCTCGCGAGACTGTTTGTGAGGGGAGAACCCCTCACCCGGCTTCGCTGCGCGAAGCCACCCTCTCCCACAAGGGGAGAGGGTGCACCGTTATCGCGGCGACGAAACCAGAAACAACAGGGCGGGAGCAATGCCAAGGATCGATCGAGACGGCGTCGGAATCTACTACGAGGTTCATGGTGAGGGGCCGCCGTTGCTGCTCACTCACGGCTATTCATCGACATCGGCGATGTGGCATGGGCAAATCGATGCGCTCGCGAAAAACCACAAGCTCGTGCTGTGGGACATGCGCGGCCACGGCCAGTCCGATTACCCCGATGATCCCGACGCCTACAGTGAAGCACTCACGGTCGGCGACATGGCGGCGATCCTCGATGCTGTCGGCACTGAGCGCGCCATCATCGGGGGTCTCTCGCTCGGCGGCTACATGTCGCTTGCGTTCTATCGCGCCTACCCACAGCGCGCCCGCGCGCTGCTGATCATCGACACTGGCCCGGGCTTCAAGAAAGACGATGCGCGCGAGGCCTGGAACGCGCGCGCGCTTGCCACCGCCGACAGGCTCGACCGCGAAGGCCTTGACGTCCTCAAATCGGCGACGCGCGAGCGCGCCACCGCCAGCCATCGCAACGCCAACGGGCTGGCGCTCGCCGCACGCGGCATGCTGACCCAGCGCGACGCGCGCGTGATCGAGCTATTGCCCGACATCACGGTGCCGTCGCTGATCGTGGTCGGCGCCGACGACACGCCGTTCCTGGCGGCGTCCGACTACATGGCGGCAAAGATCCCCGGCGCACAAAAGGTCGTGATCCCCGCCGCCGGACACGCCGTCAACATCGATCAGCCCGAGGCTTTTGTTGACGCGGTCGCGCCTTTCCTGAAGAACTTGCCGGGATAGGCCGGTCAATCGAGGACGCAAGACCATGATGCGAGGGATCTTCGCGGTGGGCGCAGTCGTGTCGCTGCTGGCGTCGGCGGCGCAGGCCGAGCCGTTCGGCACCGTGCCGCCGCGCCGACCGTTCCTCGCAACCTTGTCGAACAACACGCCGCTCGCCTTCGGCATGGATGCCGAACAGACCGCCCGTGCCCTCGGCCAGCCGCTGCAATATGTGCGCGGGCGTCCTGGCGACGAAATCTATCTTGCTTTGCGCAACATCGGCGGCAGCCGCTTGATCCCCAACCGCCACCGCCTGTTCCTGCAATTCCGTCACGGCCGGCTGGCAGGATGGAAGGAGGATTACGGCGAGAACTGGATGTGGGAGTGAGGTGGACCTCCCCGTGGTGAGGAGCGGCGAAGCCGTGTCTCGAACTAAAGGCCCCGCGGCGACATCTCGGCCTGGCATCCTTCGAGACGCGCTGACGCGCTCCTCAGATGAGGGGAAATAGCTTTCGGATCGAAGACCAACCAAGAAGGACAACCTGCGTGGGACAAGATATCAAGCTGACGGCTTCGGACAATTTCCAGCTGGGCGCCTATCGCGCCGATCCCGCAGGCACGGCGAAGGGCGCGGTGGTGGTGATCCAGGAGATCTTTGGGGTCAATCACCACATCCGCTCGGTCTGCGATCGGCTCGCCAAGGAGGGTTATGTCGCGATCGCGCCGTCGATCTTCGATCGGACCGCGCCGAATTTCCAATCGGGCTACTCGCCCGACGAGATCGCGGAGGCGCGCAAATTCGTCGCCAATCCGGACTGGGCCGCGATGCTGCGCGACACCCAGGCGGCGATCGATGCGGCGCGGGGTGCTGGCCCGGTCGGCATCATCGGCTTTTGCCTTGGCGGCAGCATCGCCTTCCTCGCGGCGACGCGGCTGTCGGGCCTCAAGGCCGCGATCGGCTATTACGGCGGCGCGGTGGTGCGCTTCGCGGACGAGACGCCGAAGGTGCCGACGCAGCCGCATTTCGGCGAGAAGGATGCCGGCATTTCCTTGACCGACGTCGACGCCATCAAGGCGAAGCGGCCCGATGTCGAAGTCTTCGTCTATCCGGGCGCGCAGCATGGCTTCCATTGCGACGAGCGGGCAAGCTACGACAAGGCCAGCGCCGACATCGCCTGGCCGCGCAGCATGGATTTTTTCGCAAAGCATTTGAAGTAGAGCACAGCATTTCTCTCTCCGTCATCCCGGGGCGCGCGGAGCGCGAGCCCGGTATCCATTGTGCGTCAGGGTTAGTGGAAGAATGGATTTTGCGCTCGCGACGTCGTTGCGCCGCGGACATGACGGAGAGAGCGGAAATCGGGTGGCTGCATCAGGCCGCGCGGCGATAGAGCTGGCCGATCAAGCCAACTCGCTCCGGAGCTTCGCCATGCAGCAAGCCATCACGCACCTCATCCGTCGCAATCCGTTCGGAACCATGGACGTGCCAGAGCCCGATGATTCCGAAGTGAGGAACTATGCCGCGACGGCCACGCTGTCCGGCGATGCCGCGGACGCCAACGCGGCGGCGTGGGCAATAGCCGCTTCGCCCTCCGATCCGCTCGAGGGCTGCTGGCAGAGCCGCTGGAATGGCGGCGCCGATCCGACCATTGCCGGCGATACATCGGACAGATGGAAAGAAGGGCGCGCGGAAATCCGCATCACGGGAGGCCGCATCTACCTGCGCTTCGACTGGGACAACGGCCGCCGGCACGGGCTGATCGATGCGGCGCGGGAGGGCGCGGATCGCCTGGTCGGCAAGTACATCAACCTGACCACGCCGGCGATCACACGGCCATGGGTCGGGCGCGTGGTCGACGATACGCGGATCGACGGGTGTTTTCCGAACGGGCGGCTGGATTTCCGAAGGTGAAATGCGGACGTAGCGCCCCCACTCTCACCTTCGTCAATTCTGGGACGCGCCGACAGGCGCAGACCCGGAAAGATCCATCTTGCCACAGAGTTGGTGGAGGAATGGATTCCGGACTCGCGCTCACGTGCGCCCCGGAATGATGACGGAGATAGTCGGCTGAAACCTAAAACCAGCGCTCGCCGACGAACACGGTGTCACCCGGCGCCAAGGGCGTGCCGAGCGGGACGACGGCGCGCATAGCGCCGCCAGCTTCGGTGTGCGTGACCGTGACCACATCGCGCTTGGCGCGGGGCGAGAAGCCGCCGGCGATGGCGACCGCGCTTTCGACCGTCATATTCGGCACGTAAGGATATTGGCCGGGCGCGAGGACCTCGCCGAGAATGAAGAACGGGCGATAGGCCTCGATCTCCACGGCGACCGAGGGCTCGCGGATATAGCCGTTGCGCAGGCGTGCGGCGATTTCGCCGGCAAGGCCCGCCGTGGTGCGTCCGCGCGCCGGCACCGCGCCGATCAGCGGCATGGTGATGGAGCCGCCGGCATCGATCGCATAGCTGTTGGTGAGACCTTCCTGGCCGTAGACCACGACGCGCAGCTTGTCGCCAGCATCGAGATGGTAGGAAGAGTCATAGCGCACCGGCGCCGCCATGGGCACGGCATAGCCGACCGGCATGGGCGCGGGCGACGAGGCGAAGGAATTGCGCAGCGCGCCGATGGCGCCGCCACCGTCGGCGACGACAACGGGCTGCGGCGCGCCATAGGGCTGGCCGTAGGCCATGGAGTCGAGATCGGGGCGCGGCTGCATCACCGCGACCGGGCCGGCGGTCTGCATGCAGCCGCCAAGGGCAAGCGCCGCGGACGCTGCCAGGGACGCTGCCAAACTCGACCATCGAAACGCGCGTGCAACCGGCACCGGACCCATCCCTCGAAACGAGACAGCTCCAGTCTTGCACCGGTTATGGTTAATAAAGCGTTTCGTACCCTCGCCTGGAGGTTGAGAGCGGGTTCCTGTGGCCATCCTTCGAGACGCCCGCTTTAGGCGGGCGCCTCAGGATAAGGACGGAATGCGTGGCAGCAGTGTCAACGGGCCGTGCTGCTTAGCCTCATCCAGAGGAGACCGCGAAGCGGTCGTCTCGAAGGACGAGGCCTGCGCTCCGGCGTTGCGAGAAGTCATATGCGATGCTCTACCCTCCAGAGGGCGGGTAAGCGCAGCACGCTTCGACCACTTTCAATTACGCGCTCACACCGACTCCAATCGGGCAGGACACGCCGGTGCCCCCTAAGCCGCAATAGCCGGCGGGATTCTTCGCCAGATATTGCTGATGGTAGTCCTCGGCGAAATAGAATGCGCCGGCGGGCGCGATCTCGGTGGTGATGTCGCCGAGACCCTTTGCGGTAAGCGCCTTCTGATAGAGCGCTCTCGATTCCGCGGCGGCCTTCTTCTGCGCGTCGCTGAAGGTGTAGATCGCGCTGCGGTACTGCGTGCCGACATCGTTGCCTTGGCGCATGCCCTGCGTCGGGTTGTGGCTCTCCCAGAATGTCTTCAAGAGCCTGTCGTAGGAGATCTTGTTGGGATCGAACACGACCAGCACCACTTCGGTATGGGCGGTGCGGCCCGAACAGACCTCTTCATAAGTTGGGTTCGGCGTGTGGCCGCCGGCATAGCCGACGGCAGTCACATGGACGCCATCGCCGAGCTCCCAGAACTTGCGCTCGGCGCCCCAGAAGCAGCCGAGGCCGAATACCGCCTGCTCGAGACCGGGGGGATAAGGCGGCTGCAGCTTCGCACCGTTGACGAAATGGGTGGTCGCAGTCGGGATGGCTTGCGCACGGCCCGGCAGCGCCTCAGTTGCGCTCGGCAATGCGGTGGTCTTGCGCATGAACAGCATGATTGGGTCTCCGCAACGAGCCGTCCGGTCCATGAGACAAGCGCTCAGGCGGCGAGCTCGCGATCAGTGGGGAATATAAGCATCTACGCAGCGAGAGGTAGCTCTGTTACGTGGCCCGCGCGCGCTCAATCCCGAGAATAGCCGATCAGCGGTTTCCGGGGGCGGAACAGGATCATCAGCAGGATGCCGAGAACGCCGAGAACGGCGAACACCGGCTGATCCAGCACCAGGCGGATCACCGAGGTCCAGAGCCAAGGCGCCTTGGCCTCGACCCAGGTCCGGAACGCGGTCTGGCTGGCCTGATTGATATCGTTCCAGAACTGGCCGAACCGGGTGAACTTGAGGGTCTGGTCGGCCACCCAGCGGGCGCCGTCATAGACCATGAAGATGAACCCGCCGGCGAGCAGCAACAGCCCAATAAGTCGGAAAAAGCCGCGGATCATGCCTCACCTACGATGGTCGTCCGACCGGACGGCCTTGCGGAACGTCGCCAGCCAATAGCCGGGCGACGGCAGAAATTCAACCTCTTCAGAGCGTTAGGGCCCGCCTCCAGCCCGTTCGCGGCCGCTTTTCCAACTCCCGAAAGCGTTGACGGTGCCGAAGACCCTCTCTATAAGGACGCCAACTGGCGGTGGGCGCAATCCTGCCGCCGCTGTTCTTTGAGCAATTGCAGGCACCTTGAGCTTAAGACTCTTTGGAGCCTCAGAGACGACCGCAAGGCCGTCGCTCATGTTCCGGGAACGGCCCAGCAACCGAACACCCTAAATCCGAGCGTCGATTAAGCGGTCAAGCAGCCGGCGCTACCCGACCAAGACGCGACCGGTACCGCAAAGGACATTGAGACCATGGCCAATACCACTTCCGCCAAGAAAGCGACGCGCAAGATCGCCCGCCGCACCGCCGTCAACAAGTCGCGCCGCACTCAGATGCGCGGTGCCGTGCGCACCGTCGAGGAAGCCATCAAGACCGGCGATCGCGCCGCTGCCGTGAAGGCGCTGGCGAATGCCGAGCCGGCGTTGATGCGTGCCGCGCAGCGCAACATCATTCACAAGAACAACGCCAGCCGCAAAGTCTCGCGCCTCACCGCGCAGATCGCCAAGCTCGCGAAGTAATCGGCGTGATCTGATCGGCCCGACCCGATCAGCACGTCAAACAAAGCCCGGCATCGCGCCGGGCTTTTTTGTTGATTCACGCAAGCAGTGACGCCATTGCTCGATCTTCGCATTGGAAGATCTGGATCGTCTGCACTATTCTTCGTACCGTAATTCTACCTGCAGATGTTCTGCAACAGCGGAAACTTTCACCGCGTTGCAAAAACCCCTGCGCTGCCGGCTTGAATTGAATCCGCGAGTGACGAAAGTTCTACACACCGTAGATTCACAGGAACGCACGTCGGCGTGGAGTTACCCTGCAAAACGAGACTCAAAAAACGATGTCTCGCTAATCACTTATCGACATAGTGATCGCAAGCGTTTGGAAAAATCGCCGGCACGTCAGGGGCGTGACGAATTTGTAAAAAAATATTGGCGGTGGCGGAGAATTTGTCACATGAGGCGCGGCGTTCTCGATTCTGTGCACGAATCCAAAAACTTGCTTCGCAGCCTGTGAACAACTCGGGCGCGCCATTAACGCAGATCAAGTTTTTTGATGCCTCAAGTGTGAATCAATTCGATTGCGAGTCTTTCCGCTTAGTGTATTCCTTAAGTCGTCAGCGGCGCCCACGATCTTCAGACCAGCGCGGTTTAGGAAACGGGGCGAGCGTGCAAATCGGCGGCGATGTGCACGTAGGCGACGCTTCAACAAGCGATGTCGGTTCAAAACCCATAGCAATATGGGAATGGTAGTTTTTTGTCTGAATGTCTCCAAGTGGGATCTTCCCGCCTCGCGCCAAGCGCTCACGAGAGACATCGCAAGGCTACCCCGGCTCGCAAGGCGGCGAAGTCGAGCGGACGAGTATAGACGGGCAGGGCATCCGCGACTGGGGCTTTCAGGTGCGGCTGTCTTTCACACGCAGGACCTTGTCGTGAGCAATCACGGCGGGACGGGGAGGTATCATGTCCTACGGATTCAACGCGGTATTGACACAGTGTCCTTCTTTCGGCGATGCCGTCTCCGATCCGTCATACGGCCAGCCTCCCACGTGTGAGAGCGCGCAGAGTACGCGCTGACCTCGCGACCCCTTCATCTCTGACATCGCTGATCGGACGCGGCGTTCTCGCCGGACGGTCGAGCCATGCCTGACGATGGACTCGCTTGAGGTCGTGCCATTCCAGGGATCCCGGCAGGAACCCTGCATGGCGCTCACAACGCAACCTTATCTCTCAAGAGAAGTTTTTCAGACGATGACAATGGAACAGGATCGCTGGTCACGCGTGAAGGGTCGGCTGCGCTCAAGCGTTGGCGAAGACGTTTACACGAGCTGGTTTGCGCGCATGGATCTGGAAGGCGTGCAGGACGAGAGCGTGCGGCTCTCGGTCCCGACCCGCTTCCTGAAGAGCTGGATTCAGGCCCATTACGCCGAGCGCGTGCTGTCGTGCTGGCAGGCCGAGATGCCGGAAGTGCATCGCATCGATCTCACGGTCCGCTCGGCGGTGCGCCCGCTCGCCCAGCCGAAGGAAGCGCCCGCCCCGGTCGAGGCGCGCCGCACGCCGGCGCCGGAGCTGCGCTCGACCGCGACCGCGCCAGTCTCGGCCAATCACGATGCGCTCGGCGGCTCGCCGCTCGATCCGCGCCTGACCTTTGCGAGCTTCGTCGTCGGCCGCTCCAACACGCTGGCGCATGCAGCCGCTCGCCAGGTCGCCGAAGGACGCCGCGGCGACCCCGTGATGTTCAACCCGCTCTACATCCATGCCGGCGTTGGCCTCGGCAAGACGCATCTCCTGCAGGCGGTGACCTGGGCCGGCAATTCCGGCAACGAGCGCAAAGTGCTGTATCTCACTGCGGAGAAATTCATGTACGGCTTCGTCGCCGCGCTGAAGACGCAGACGGCGCTGGCCTTCAAGGAAGCGCTGCGCGGCATCGACGTGCTCGTCATCGACGATCTCCAGTTCCTGCAAGGCAAGTCGACCCAGGCCGAGTTCTGCCACACGCTGAACGCGCTGATCGACGCCGGCCGCCAGGTCGTGATCGCGGCCGACCGTCCGCCGTCCGACCTCGAGAGCCTGGACGATCGCGTCCGCTCGCGGCTCGCCGGCGGCCTCGTGGTCGAGATGGGCTCGCTCGGCGAGGAGCTGCGGCACGGCATTCTCAAGTCACGTGTCGCGGCGGCCCGCGCCCACCATGCAACTTTCGAGGTGCCCGAGGAGGTGCTGCACTATCTGGCGCGCACCATCACCCATAACGGCCGCGACCTCGAAGGCGCGATCAACCGTCTGCTGGCGCACTCGAAACTCAACAACCGCCCGGTGACGCTGGAAATGGCCGAGCACGAGGTGCGCGACCTGGTCCGGCCGCAGGAGCCCAAGCGGATCAAGATCGAGGACATCCAGCGCGTGGTGGCGCGGCAGTATAACGTGAGCCGCTCCGATCTCTTGTCCTCGCGTCGCACCGCCAACGTGGTCCGCCCGCGCCAGGTGGCGATGTATCTCGCCAAGACGCTCACCCTGCGCTCGCTGCCCGAGATCGGCCGCCGCTTCGGCGGACGCGATCACACCACGGTGCTGCATGCGGTGCGCAAGATCGAGGCGCTGGTTTCCAAGGACACCGCGCTGTCCGAGGAAGTGGAATCGCTGAAGCGCCAGCTTCAGGAATAAACGCCTAGAGCTCCCGCCATGCTCCCCCCGGCCAGGCCTGGGCGGCGGCTTTCGTTCTGGGCGGTAAATCGTGGGGGAACTGCCTCCGATCCCTTGAATCCGGAGGCCATCCGCGCCACCTTGCGCGACCCTGGCAGCTTTGGTCATATCGGCAGGATGATCCGGCTTTTTGGGGTCTTCGGTGCCGTGGCGCGCGTCCCGCCGCCCGGCCTTCTCATCTTGGGGATCGGGCGAGTAGTGCAATGAAGGTTACGGTTGAACGCGCGCAACTCCTGAAGTCGCTGGGCCATGTCCATCGCGTGGTCGAGCGCCGCAACACGATCCCGATCCTCGGCAACGTGCTGGTTCGCGCCGAGAGCGCGAAATTGTCGCTGAAGGCGACCGACCTCGACCTCGAGGTGACCGAGACGCTGCCGGCGGAGACCGCAACCGCGGGCTCCACCACCGTGCCGGCGCACATGTTCTACGACATCGTGCGCAAGCTGCCGGACGGTTCGCAGATCGTGCTGGAGGCCGACGGCGACCGTGCGGTGCTGGCGATCCGCGCCGGCCGCTCGCGCTTCACGCTGCAGACCCTGCCGGAGAACGACTTTCCGGATCTCGCCGCCGGCGACATGTCGCACTCGTTCTCGCTCGCCGCCAAGGACGTCAAGCGGCTGATCGACCGCACCCAGTTCGCGATCTCGACGGAAGAGACGCGCTACTATCTCAACGGCATCTATCTGCATGCGGCCGGCACGCCTAAGGCCGCGACCCTGCGCGGCGTCGCCACCGACGGCCACCGCCTCGCCCAGCTCGATTTGGTCCAGCCCAAGGGGGCCGAGGGCATGCCCGGCGTGATCGTGCCGCGCAAGACCGTCGGCGAGGTGCAGCGCCTGATCGAGGACACCGAGGCCGAGATGACGATCGAGCTGTCACAGGCCAAGATCCGCTTCACGATCGGCAACGTGGTGCTGACCTCGAAGCTGATCGACGGCACCTTCCCCGACTACGGCCGCGTCATCCCGCAAGGCAACGACAAGGAGCTCATCGTCGACAAGAAGGATTTTGAGAACGCGGTCGACCGTGTTTCGACGATTTCGAGCGAGCGCGGGCGAGCGGTAAAACTGTCGCTGTCGGCGGGCAAGCTGGTGCTGTCGGTGACCAATCCGGATTCCGGCAGCGCGACCGAGGAGCTGGAGGTCGAATACGCCTCCGATGCCCTCGATATCGGCTTCAACTCCCGCTACCTGCTCGACATCGCCGCCCAGATCGAAGGCGACGTCGCAACGCTCCGGCTCGCCGACCCCGGCTCGCCCACCCTGGTGCAAGACCGCGACGACAAGAGCGCGCTGTACGTGCTGATGCCGATGCGGGTGTGAGGGAGGTGGCTCTCGGCCCCGAGCAATCCTTCGTGAGCCAGGCGCGATGCGCATTATTGCGCCCTCTCCCCTTGTGGGAGAGGGCAGCTCCGCTGGCGGATATATATTCGATCGGGTGAGGGGTTAGTGCCGCAAGAGCCGTCCCATCGGCCGGTCCCCAAACATCTCCGCGCGTTTGCGAAGAATATGCGGCGCGAGCCGACCGATGCGGAAGGCGCGATGTGGCGGCTGCTCAGGGAGCGACGCCTGTCGGACTTCAAGTTTCGCCGGCAAGTCCCGTTCAAGAATTACATTCTCGACTCGTCTGCTTCGAGAAGCGTCTTGTGATCGAGATCGACGGAAGCCAGCACGTTGAATCGCAACGCGATGCAGCTCGTGAAGCCGCGCTCTCCGCAGAAGGTTTCTCTATAGCGCGCTATTGGAATAATGACGTGCTTCAGCAGTCCGCCTCTGTATTGGAGGACATCCTTGCAAAGCTTGCCGGGCGGTAACATACCCCTCACCCGTCGCCTCACTACGTGAGGCGCCACCCTCTCCCACAAGGGGAGAGGGGAAGAATCCCGTTCACGACGAAGAACTGATGACCCCCTCCCGCATTCATCGCCTGACCCTGACGCATTTTCGCAATTACCGGGCGGCGGGGCTCGAGACGGCGGCTGATATGGTGGCGCTGGTCGGGCCGAACGGGGCGGGCAAGACCAATTGCATCGAGGCGATCTCGTTCCTGTCGCCGGGGCGCGGCCTGCGGCGGGCGAGGCTGGAAGAGGTCGCCGACAACCAGGGCGACGGCTCCTGGGCGGTGTCGGCGCAGGTCGAGGGCGCGCTCGGGCTCGCCACGCTCGGCACCGGCATCGATGCGCCGCGGCCTGACAGCCCCGTGAGCCGGCGCTGCCGTATCGACCGCGAGCCGGTCAATTCCGCCGCTTCGTTCGGCGACCACATCCGCATGGTGTGGCTGACGCCGGCGATGGATGGCCTGTTCATGGGCGCGGCCTCCGAGCGACGTCGCTTCTTCGACCGCCTGGTGCTCGCCATCGACAGCGACCATTCCAGCCGTATCGCGGCGCTGGAGCGTTCCTTGCGTTCGCGCAACCGCCTGCTGGAGACGCGCAATTACGACGACCATTGGTGTGACGCGATCGAGCGCGAGACCGCCGAGCTTGCGGTCGCGGTCGCCGCAACGCGCGGCCAGACCGCGGCACGGCTGACCGGCATGCTCAATACGCGCGCGCAGGCCTCCGCCTTCCCGTCGGCGCACATCGCGCTCGACGGCTGGATGGAGAACGCGCTGCTTAACGAGACCGCGACGTCGGTCGAGGACCGCTACCGCCAGATCCTGCGCGATAACCGTCCGCGCGATGCCATCGCCGGCCGCACCACCGACGGCCCGCATCTCACCGACCTCCAGGTGGTCTATGCGCCAAAGAGCATGCCGGCGCGCGATGCCTCGACCGGTGAGCAGAAGGCGCTGCTGATCGGCCTCGTGCTGGCGCATGCGAGTCTGGTCGCCGAGATGACTGGCATCGCGCCGCTGCTGCTGCTCGACGAAGTCGTCGCGCATCTCGATCCGAACCGCCGCGCGGCGCTGTTCGAGGAGCTGAAGAAGCTCGGCGCGCAGGTCTGGCTGACCGGCGCGGACCCCGCTGCCTTCGCCGAGATCGGCGCCAGCGGCGAAGTCTTTGACGTCGAAAGCGGACGAGTTTCTGCCCGAAGGTAGACCGCCACATTGAACCCCGGCCGTTTCCATCAGCAATTAGCTGCTTGAGGCCGCTAGCGCCGGACCTGCCAGGCCAATACGCCTATAGACTGAGCGTGCCGGGTCATTCAGCCACCACGAACAGTCTCACCCTGCCCCGGCGCTGATGCCGCGCGCGCAGCAGTGTCGCCGGTGCGCCGGAATTGAGAGAGTAAAGCGTCACCGAGCCATTTCGAAGCAACTCCAAGACGCCCCGGAACCACTCCTCCAAGCCCGCGAAAACCAGGGCTTCAAGACCCAAAACGCGCCTTCGAATCGCGCTTTTTGCACCGCCGTGAATCGGCTTTCGAAAGCCTTGAAAATCGGTCCAAAAACCCTATCTTCCCAAAGGGTTGCAAGGAGATACTTTGCGCTAGGCGCAAACTCTCTTTCATGGCACAAATAGCCTGCAAATCAGCGCCTTTTGCGCCGCTGATTCGGGCGACATCTCGAAGGCCTCTCATGACAGAACCTGCTCGGCAGCCCGCTGCCGAAAACGAGCTCTCCAACGCGAGCGATTACGGCGCGGAATCGATCCGCGTGCTCAAGGGTCTCGACGCCGTCCGCAAGCGCCCGGGCATGTATATCGGCGACACCGACGACGGCTCGGGCCTGCACCACATGGTCTACGAGGTCGTCGACAACGCGATCGACGAGGCACTCGCGGGCCACGCGACGCGCGTCGACGTCATCCTCAATGCCGATAATTCCGTCACGGTGCGCGACGACGGCCGCGGCATTCCGGTCGACATCCACAAGGGCGAAGGCATCTCGGCGGCCGAGGTCATCATGACCCAGCTCCATGCCGGCGGAAAGTTCGACCAGAATTCCTACAAAGTCTCCGGCGGCCTGCACGGCGTCGGCGTCTCCGTCGTCAACGCGCTGTCCAGCAAGCTCGGCTTGCGGATCTGGCGCGACAACAAGGAGCACTATATCGAGTTCGCCCATGGCGATGCCGTCGCACCGCTCAAGGTCGTCGGCGATGCCCCGGGCAAGCGCGGCACCGAGGTGACGTTCCTCGCCTCGACCGAGACGTTCAAGAACATCGAATATGATTTCGCCACGCTCGAGCACCGGCTGCGCGAGCTCGCCTTCCTCAATTCCGGCGTCAACATCGCCCTCTCCGACATGCGCCACGCGGTCGAGAAGCGCGAGGAGATGCACTATTCCGGCGGCGTCGAGGAGTTCGTCAAATATCTCGACCGCAACAAGAAGGCGATCGTGCCGGCGCCGATCATGGTGCGCGCGGAAGCCAACGGCATCGGCGTCGAGGCCGCGCTGTGGTGGAACGACAGCTACCACGAGAATGTGCTGTGCTTCACCAACAACATCCCGCAGCGTGACGGCGGCACCCATCTGGCCGGTTTCCGCGGCGCGCTGACGCGCCAGGTCAACGGCTATGCCGAGGCCAACGCCAAGAAGGAAAAGATCGCGCTGACCGGCGACGATTGCCGCGAAGGCCTCACCGCCGTGCTGTCGGTGAAGGTGCCCGACCCGAAATTCTCGTCGCAGACCAAGGACAAGCTGGTGTCCTCGGAGGTGCGTCCCGTGGTCGAGAACATCCTCAACGAGGCGCTCCAGGCCTGGTTCGAGGAGCACCCGAGCGAAGCCAAGGTGATCGTCGGCAAGGTGATCCAGGCGGCCGCGGCCCGCGAGGCTGCGCGAAAGGCGCGCGAGCTGACACGCAAGAGCCCGCTGTCGGTCTCCTCGCTGCCCGGCAAGCTCGCCGACTGCCAGGAAAAGGACCCGGCCAAATCCGAACTCTTCATCGTCGAGGGTGACTCGGCAGGCGGCAGCGCCAAGCAGGGCCGCAACCGCGAGTTCCAGGCGGTGCTGCCGCTGCGCGGCAAGATCCTCAACGTCGAACGCGTGCGTCCCGACAAGATGCTGTCGTCGGAGCAGATCGGCACGCTGATCACCGCGCTGGGCACCGGCATCAGCGACGAGTTCTCGATCGAGAAGCTGCGCTATCACAAGATCATCGTGATGACGGACGCCGACGTCGACGGCGCCCACATCCGCACGCTGCTGCTCACCTTCTTCTATCGGCAGATGCGCGACATCATTGACGGCGGCTATCTCTACATCGCCCAGCCGCCGCTCTATAAGGTCTCCAGAGGCAAGTCCGAGCAATATCTGAAGGACGAACGCGCGCTGGAGGATTATCTGATCGACACCGGTCTCGATGATTGCGTCTTCGTTCCCGGAACCGGCGGCGACCGTACGGGCCGCGACCTGCGCTCGCTGGTCGACGACGCCCGCGTGGTCCGCAGTATTTTGCGCAACCTGCACAGCCGCTACAACCGCAAGGTCATCGAGCAGGCCGCCATCACTGGCGTGCTGAACAAGGCGATCTACGGCGATCCCGAGAAGGCCGCGGCTGCGGCGCAGTACATCGCAGGCCGGCTGGACAACCAAGCCGAGGAGGTCGAGCGCGGCTGGGTCGGGCAATATGTCGAGGGCCAGGGCTTTCAGTTCGAGCGCACGGTGCGCGGCGTCAAGGAGGCCGCTGTGATCGACGACGCCTTCCTGGGGTCCGCCGAGGCCCGCAAGCTCGACGAGTACACGGTAAAGCTTCAAGACGTTTATGCCCGCCCAGGCAAGCTGCGGCGCAGAGATGTCGAGCACATGGTCTACGGTCCGGTCGATCTGTTCGAGGCCGTCACCGACGCCGGCCGCAAGGGCATCACGCTCCAGCGCTACAAAGGCCTTGGCGAGATGAACCCGGAACAGCTCTGGGAAACGACGCTGAACACCGACGGGCGCTCGCTGCTCCAGGTGAAGGTCAAGGAAGTCGACGAGGCCGACGATATCTTCACCAAGCTGATGGGCGACGTGGTCGAGCCGCGCCGCGACTTTATCCAGGAACATTCGCTCAGCGCGACGATCGATATCTGAGGCGTGCTGCGCTTTGGCGCTCTGCGGGCTCACCTCTCCCCGGCGGGAAAGGTGAACCTGCCCAACCGCCATCGCGACGAAGTGGCATGAACCCCGTTGGCCGGTTCGGCCGGGAAGCCTTCACGCCATGACCAGCGCCGCAACGACCAGCTCCAGCGTGCCATCCCGCCGGTTCGGCATCATCGGCAGCATTGTCGGCGTGCTCGCGCTGGTGGCGGCGGTGTTGCCGCATTGGGTCGTGCCGCTCGTGTTTCCGCCGCCGCCGGCGGAGCAGGTCATCGTCGACACCGGGCATCGCATCAAGGACCGCGTGATCGCGCGGGTGAAGGGTGTCGAGTATCAGGCTCCGAAGGTCGAAAACTCGGCCGGAAGGACCTGGCGCGAAACCGCGTCAGCCGCCGCGATCTCGCTCGGTCTGCTTGCCATCCTGCTCTCCGTTGTCGCGCTCATCTTCCGCGAAGAGCGCCTGCTGGCCGGCGTAGCGGCCATTCTCGGCACCGGCGCCATTGCGATCGAGATCTCCTTCGTCATGATCGGCGCGCTGATCCTGATGGCAATTCTCTATGTGGTCGGCAATATCATCGGCCTGCTTTGAGCCTGTCGAGGCTGACGGACGGACGTCAGCGGCAGCAAGCGCAATTGCTCCCGCACTCAATTCTCTGTAGTTTCCGGCTCGAAAACCACCCCCACCAACAAGACAGCGAGACCCCATTTGGCGCCCATCCAATACATCGTCGAGGGCGGTCACCGGCTCTCGGGCTCGATCGAGCCGTCCGGGAACAAGAACTCGGCGCTGCCAATCATCGCGGCCGCGCTGCTCACCGAACAACCGGTGACGCTTCAGAACGTGCCGCGGATCCGCGACACCGAGACACTGGTCGAGCTGGTCCGCTCGGTCGGCGCCGCGGCGGAGTGGACCGAGCGCAATACGCTGCACATCCACGCCAAGAGCATCCGTGCCGCCGATCTCGACCCGGAGCTGTGCGTGCGCATCCGCGCCTCGATCCTGCTCGCAGGTCCGCTGCTCGCCCGCTGCGGCGAAGTGATGCTGCCGCCGCCCGGCGGTGATGTCATCGGCCGGCGCCGGCTCGACACCCATGTGCTGGCGCTGGAACAGCTCGGTGCCAAGGTGACCGCAACCGACCGGCTCGAATTCCGCGCGCCAAAGCTCGCCGGTGCGGACGTATTTTTGGACGAGCCGAGCGTCACCGCGACCGAGAACGCGTTGGTCGCGGCGGTCGCCGCCGGCGGCGTCACCTATTTGCGTAATGCCGCGTCCGAGCCGCATGTGCAGGACCTCGCCAACTTCCTGGTCGCGCTCGGCGCAAAGATCGAGGGCATTGGCACCAATACCATGGTCGTGCACGGTCAGGCCACGCTGGGCGGTGCGACCTACAGGATCCAGCCCGACCATATCGAGGTCGGCTCGCTCATCGGGCTTGCGGCGGTGACGCGCTCGCCCTTACGCATCACCCGCGCCGGCGTCGAGCATCTGCGCTCGATCCGGATGGGGTTTGAGCGGCTCGGCATCCTCTGCCGCGTCGAGGGCGACGACCTCATCGTGCCCTCGAACCAGACGCTGAAGATCCAGGACGATTTCGGCGGCCACGTGCCCAAGCTGGAGGACCAGCCCTGGCCGGCCTTCCCGGCCGATCTAATGTCGATCGCGATCGTCACCGCCACGCAATGCGAGGGCGTGATCCTGATGTTCGAGAAGATGTTCGAATCGCGGATGTTCTTCGTCGACAAGCTGATCGCGATGGGCGCGCGCATCGTGCTGTGCGATCCGCACCGCGCCATCATCGCCGGTCCTAGCCGCCTGCGCGGCGCATCGATGATCTCGCCCGACATCCGCGCCGGCATGGCCATGCTGCTCGCGGCCGTCTGCGCTGAGGGCACCTCCACCATCAACAACGCCGACCAGATCGAGCGCGGCTACGAGCGCATCGAGGAACGCCTGAACGCGCTGGGCGCGAAGATCAAGCGCGTGCCGGAACGGAAGGGGTGAGTTTTTTCTTCCCTTCTCCCCTTGTGGGAGAAGGTGGCGCGAAGCGCCGGATGAGGGGTTCTATCCGCGAACTAAGCTCTGATTTGAATTCGCGGAGAGAACCCCTCACCGTCTCGCCGCTATCGCGGCGAGCCACCCTCTCCCACAAGGGGAGAGGGGAAAAACGCAGGCCATGTTTTCGACGTGTGGCTGTGCTAAGGACCGGCCATGCTCGACACCGTCCATCATTCGCAGCCGCAAGCCGGCGTGCCGTCAAATCATCTCGCCGTGGAATTCGCCGAGACGCTGCGGTTGGCTGTTCCGCTGATGCTGACCCAGCTCGGGCAGATCGCGATGATCACGACCGATCTCGCGATGATCGGCCGGCTTGGCGAGGACGCCGTGGCCGCGGCGGCGCTCGCGCATACGGTTTATTTCGTCAGCTTCACCTTCGGGCTCGGATTGATGTCGGCGGTGTCGCCGCTCGCCGCGCAGGCGTTTGGCGCCGGCGACGTCAGGCTGATACGCCGCTCCTTGCGCGTCGGGCTGTGGGCCGCGCTGCTGATCTCGCTGCCGATGATGGCCTCGCCGCTTTATGGCGAGCACATCCTGCTCGCGCTCGGGCAAGCGCCGGACTCGGCAGCGCTGGCGCAGCGCTACCTCAACGGATTGGCCTGGGGCATTGCGCCGGCGCTCGGCTTCATCGCGCTGCGCAGCATGATGAGCGCGGTGAACCGGCCGCAGGCGCCGCTGTGGATCACGCTCGCCGCGATCCCCGCCAATGCCGCGCTGGTCTATGTCCTGATCCACGGTCTGTTCGGCCTACCAAAGCTCGGCCTGTTCGGCGCGGGGCTTGCGACCACGCTAGTCAATCTCGGCACCTTCCTCGCCGCGCTCACCATTGCCGCATGGCGAAAACCGTTCGCGGACTATCACCCGCTCGCCCGACTGTGGCGGATCGACTGGCCCTTGATGCGCCAGCTCATCGCGATCGGCGCACCGATCTCGTTCGCGCTGCTGATGGAATACGGACTGTTCTCCTCGGCGGCGCTGTTGATGGGGCTGATCTCGACCACCGCGCTCGCCGCGCATCAGATCGCGCTCCAGGTCACCGCCGTGCTGTTCATGGTGCCGCTCGGCATCGGCATGGCCGCCACCGTACGGGTCGGCCACGCCTTCGGCCGCAACGACCCGCTCGCGGTGAACCGCGCGGGGCTGGTCGCGGCCGTGCTCGGAATCGTCCTGATCTCCGCGCTGACGGTCGCCATCATCCTCGGCCGCTACCAGCTCGGACGGCTGTTCTTCGGCAGCAGCGAGGCAAGCGCGGCAACCGTCGAACTGACGGCGACACTGCTGGTGGTCGGCGCGACCTTCTTCATCGCCGACGGCCTCCAGACCATCATGGGCGGCGCGCTGCGCGGCATCAACGACACCAAGATGACGCTGCTGTTCGCGGTGATCGGCTATTGGTGCGTCGCCTTCCCGATCGCCTGGCTGCTGGCTTTCAACGCCGCCCTTGGCGCAGTCGGCGTCTGGATCGGTTTCTCGGTCGGGACCTTCGTCTATGCCGGTCTCCTGATCTTGCGCTTCCGCACGCTGACGCGCACATTGGCGGGATGATCGGGACCGTCCGCGAAGTCACCCCCAATGTCGATGCCGGCACGCTGCTAGCAGGCGCGCAGTTCGTCGACGCGTTTCGCGTCGAGATCGGCGCTGCGACCGTGAATGCCCGTGAGGCCTGCATGCGGATGGTGCTGCACGGGCCGCGCTGGATCGATGTGCTGATTCGCCTGCGCAACATCCTGGTGACGCCGTTCGGGCTGAAAACATCCGGCGAAGGCGCACCGGCACCGCACGGGATGATCGGCCTGTTTCCGGTGCTGAGCGAAACACCGGAGCGGCTGGTCGCTGGCTTCAACGATCATCATCTCGACTTCCGTATCGTGGTCGATGTTGCCTGCGATGCCGACGGCCGGTGGGTAACATCCACAACGCTGGTGCGGACGCATAATCTCCTGGGCCGGACCTATCTCGGCCTTATCATGCCCTTTCACAAGCTCGTGGTCCGCAGCATGATGGGACGGGTCGTGGCGCCGACGCGCTAGCTTCACTCCGCCAACCGCGCCGGCTTGTCGGCCGCCGCTTCCGACCATTCGCCGACGACGCGATCGAGGTCGCAGAGGTTCTGGTGCATCTGCTCCAGCGAGAACCCGAGCGCGAAGAAGCGCTCGGCGGTGTCGCTGGGCTGGCCGCGGATCAGACCGTCGTGACGAACGGCGGCGACGGCCTCGGCGTAGTGCTGGAGCGCGACGTGAACGGGATGGATCGGCGGCGCACCGGCGCCCTCCCGCAAGGCTGCGGCGGCCGAGCGCAGGAAACGCGCGATCACCGTCGAGACCTCCGTCAGCGGGGCTGCGAGCCGCGTCTGCACTTCGGCCGGCAGCGGCACCACGGTGGCGCGGCCGATCATCACGACGTCATGCCGTAACCGCAGGATGGTTCGCAGCAAGGGACCGGTGTCCGGCCCGCTCGACAGGCGCGCGGCGCGCTCGCGCTCGGCTTCGGCGCCAATCGCGTTGAGGCTGACCATGGCAGCGCCGATGCCGTCCTGGATCCGGTGCAGCGCATCGTTGTCGCGCCCGCGCGTGAGGCCCGCGAGCAGCTCGGTAAAGGCATCGGCGATCAGCTCGAGCAGTTTTGCTGCGCTGGCGCGGATCTGCCGCACCGCGCGCGACGGCAGCACCAGGAACGAAACGAGCAGCCCCGTGATGGCGCCGACCGCGACCTCGCTGACGCGATCGATCGCCGAGGTCATGGGATCGGAGTGATGCATGGTCGGAACCAGAAGCACGATCACGGCCGTGACCGTCGCGGCGCTGAGGCTCGGATTGATCGCGGCGATGAAGGCGAGCGGGGCGACCGAGAGCACCAGAAGCCCCAACAGGCCCGCTTCGCTGGAGTACGGGATCAGGATCGCGATGGCGCCGCCATAGATGGCGCCGCCGATGGTACCGAGCATGTAGTCGCGCGTCGCCTTCAGCGAGCGGCCGACGCTCATCTGGGTCACGATCAGCGAGGTCAGCACTGCCCAGAGCGGCAAGAGCAGATGCAGCGCGGTGGCGATGGCATAGGCCGCGACGGCCGCCACGGTGACCCGGATCGCCAGCCCCAGTTGCGTCCGTCGCGCCCGGATCTGGTCGAACAGCTCTCTTGCGCGTGTCATCGTCAACGTCCTGGTCAGATCCTCTTGAGCCAGGCAAAAGCATGGCTGATGCCCGCCCCGGCATGGCCGCTTGAAAGGCGAAATCAGCCCGCCTAACTTGCCGGCCAAAACGAGGAAACACGATGGCCCACGAAACCGCAACGCTCGCCGCCTATGTCTTCAATCTGAAATACCAGGATATTCCGGCGGAGGTGCTGGATCGCGCCAAAGTGCTGACGCTGGATTTCCTAGGCAGCGCCATCCGCGCCCGCAACGAGGCGGAATCGACCCCGTCGATGCTGAAGACGCTAGAAGCCCTCGCGCTCGACACCAAGGGGGAGGCCACCGTATTCGGCGACAGCAAGACCTGGACGCCAGCGGTGGCGGCCCTGCTCAACGGCGCGTTGGGACATTCGCTCGATTTCGACGACACCCACGCCGATTCCTCGCTGCATCCGAGCGCTCCGGTGGTGCCGGCCGCCTTCGCGGTCGGCGAGATGGTCGGCGCGTCGGGCCGCGACGTGCTGACGGCGATCGTCGCGGGCTATGAGGTCTGCTGCCGGCTCGGCAATGCGCTCGATCCGACCTCGCATTATGCGCGCGGCTTCCATCCGACTGCGACCGCCGGCACCTATGGTGCGGCCGCGGCCGCCGCAAAACTGTTCGGCCTCTCCGAGCAACAGATCATCGCCGCCTTCGGCGTCTCCGGCAGCCAGGCCGCCGGATCGCTGCAATTCCTGGTGAACGGCGCCTGGAACAAGCGCTACCAGGTCGGCACCGCCGCAATGAACGGCGTCATCGCCGCGACACTGGCGCGCAACGATTTCGTCGGCGCGACGGAATCGGTCGAGGGCAAGCACGGCCTGCTCGCCGGCTACACTGACGACGCGCATCCGGGCAAGGCGGTCGCCGAGCTCGGCAAGAGCTACGAGACCATGAAGATCGGCGTCAAACCCTATCCGAGCTGCCGCTACACCCATGCCGCAATCGACGCGCTGATCGCGATGCGGCGCGAGCACAATCTGACGCCGGACCAGGTCAAGCGCGTCGAGATCGGCCTGCATCGCAACGGCATCACGCTGACCGGCGATGCCGCCACCAAGCGGCATCCGACCTCGATCGTCGGCGGTCAGTTCTCGATGTTCTTCACCGGCGCGCTCGCGCTGGACCAGGGCTCATTTGGTTGGGACGACTACAGCCGCCTCGGCGATGCCGCCATCGACGCGCTCGCCGACAAGTTCGACGTCGTGCAGGACGACCGGCTCGAAATCGGCCGCACCCATCCGTTCGGCGCCCGCGTCAGCATCACGACGGACGATGGCGTGCATGAGCGGCTCTATGCCGATCCGTCGGGCGAACCGAATTCGTTTCCGGACACGCAGGCAATGCAGCAGAAATTTTTGACGCTGGCGCGGCCCGTGCTGAACGCGCGGGCGGAGAAGTTTGCAGATGCGATCATGACGCTGGAGCGGTTCGACCGGGTGGCGAAGGCCACGGAGCTGGGAAGGTCGTAAGCTCTCGCAACACGAACGCTGCACCCTCTCCCCTCGCGGGAGAGGGTGGCTCGCCGCGGTAGCCGCGAGACGGGTGAGGGGTCTGCCTCCGCAAACTCTTCAGCAGTTGAACTCGCGGATGCAGACCCCTCATCCGGCGCTTCGCGCCACCTTCTCCCACAAGGGGAGAAGGAAGAAAAGGCGGCACTTCGCTCTGCTTTCATCAATTCATCCCGGCTACCTTCCCCTTCTCGCGCGTTGCTTCTACGACGTCGCGCACGAGATCGAACACGCCGTCCGCTTCAGGCGGCCAGTTCGGCGAACGTCCCAGCCGCACGATCACCAGCCGCTCCGAGGGGATCACGATGGTGTACTGCCCGATCGTGCCCTTGGCGAAAAAGGCATCGCGCGGCCAGCCGCGCGCGATGCGAAACTTCGCGCCGAAACTGCCGCCCAGGTTGGTCCAGAAGCCGGCGCCGATGCCGACCCAGGCCTTCGGCGTGGGCGAGGACGAATAGCTCACCCAGCCCTCGGGCAGGATGCGCTGGCCGCCGGCGATGCCGTCATTGAGATAGAACTGGCCGAAGCGCGCCCAGTCCCGCGCCGATGCCAGCATCTCGCTCGAGCCCTCGATTGTACCGGCACCGTCGAGCTGGAGCGTGACATGGCGCATGCCGAGCGGGACGAACAATTCGCGGCGCGCGAAGCGCAGTGCATCTGCGGGAGTTCCACCGGCCGCGTTGCGGATCAGATGCGAGAGCAGCATGGTGTTGCCGTCGTGATAATTCCACGCCGCGCCCGGCGTGGTTGCCAGCGGCATCCTCGCGGCATAGGCCGCCATGTCGCCTTCGACGAACTTCATGCGGTTGACCGGCTCGAAGGCGGAGCCGAGCGAGGCCTGCAACGAACTGCCGAGCGCGAGCCCTGCGGTGTGGCGCAGCAATTGATCCACGCTGATGGCATGGCGCGGATCATCCGGATCGTTCCAGGCGACGACCGGCGCAGGTCCGTCGAGCTTCAGCTTGCCCTGGCGCACCAGCACGCCCGTGAGCGCCGATATCACCGATTTGGTCATGGAGAAGCCGAGCAGCGGCGTCTCCGGTCCGATACCGTCGGCGTAACGCTCGGCGATGACGCGGCCCGCCTTCACCACGACGACCGCGCGGGTGCGGCGATGGGGCGGCTGCGCCGGCTCGGCAAAGGCGCGGTCGAGCGCGGCAGCAACCTCGGGACTTTGCGGCGGCACGATCGCGGGGCCGGCGATCTCTGGAAGCAGCCCGGGCTGCCTGTCGTCCAGCGGCGGCATGACTTCGGCGAGCGGCTCGCTATGCGCGAGCGTGCAGCCGAGCCCCTCGCGATAGACGGCATGGCTGCGGCCGAGGCCAAACAGTGTCACCGTAACGTCCTTGCGCACGCGATCGATCCGGTAGTCCATCGCCCAGCTGATCAGGCCGGTCCCGGGCATCGCATCGTTGGTTTCGGTGAAGGCGCGCCGCGGATCGAGGCCGGAGACGAAGGTCTCAGAGCACAGGATGCCGGCGACAAAGCCGGTGGCGACCTTCGGCACGTCGCGGGCGCGCGCAGCACCGAGCGCGAGGCCGGCGCAGGCGATGGTGGTGAGGAGGACGATCTTGTGGCGGCAGGTCACGGGCTGTCTCCGGCTTGGGGGCGTGTGCCGGAGACGAAGCAGGAGGCGTGGGAGGACTGCTCGCCGGATTTGGAAAACGGCCTCGCCGGAATTGTGCATGGGCTGGCCGATTTTGAAATAAGTGAGCTATTTCAGAATTATAGGGAATGCTGCGGCAACGGCGCTCAGTCCCCTCGCCCTGCTTGCGGGGAGAGGCGAAGAGCCCATCACGCCGGGCTGGCCTTGAGCCGCCGATATTCCGTCGGGGTCACGCCGGTCACCGCCTTGAAGGCGCGGTTGAAGGGACCGAGTGACTGGAAGCCGGCATCCATGGCGATGGTGATGACGGGGACCTCGGCCTGGGCGGGATCGGCGAGCGCGGCCTTGGCTTCCTCGATCCGGTGATTATTCAGGAACACATTGAAGTTGCGATAGCCGAGCCGCTGGTTGATCAGCCGGCGCAGCCGGTATTCGGGAATTTTCAGCCGGTTCGCCAGCGCGCCGATAGTGATGTTCTCCTGGCGATAGATCCGCTCGTCCGCCATCAGCCGCATCAGGGCGTCGGTGAGCTTCTGGTCGGCGGCGTCCTCTGCCGCCGGGGGTTGGCTCAAAACAATCGGCGGCGCTGTTTCAGCAGCAATCGGAAACAGGTCGGCGCCATCGACGCGCATCATCGCATAGGCGATGGCCGCAACGATGCAGGCGAGCACGCCCGCATTGATCGTGTTGGCGATATCGCCAACCTCCGTGCCGGCCACGCCAATCTGGAGCAGCGCGTTCACCCCGCCATAGAGCGCGGCCCCGCAGACGATGAAGACGCGAACGCGGCGACGGCGCTCGACCAGATCGGTCGACCACGACTTGATTGCCTGTGTCACCGCGAGCGCAATGAAGCCGAGCACGATCAGATTGACGATGGTGACGGCGAGCCGAACGCTTCCGCCCGGTGCGACCCAGAGGCAGTTAGCGAAGCTGAACGCGGTCACCAGTCCCCAGATCAATCCGTGCCACCAGCGCAGGCGAAACTCGTCGTCGAACAGCGCGCGCGTGAACAGCCAGAACACCACGATGTTGCCCGTCGACAATGCAATCAGCGGCGCATGCGAGGCCGGCGCCAGCGACGACACGCCGACCGAATAGCTCGCCGCATGCGCGGCCGATCCAAGTGCGAAGGCCGCGCCAAGCCGGGCCGCGAGGACGTTGCGGAAATCCGCGACGAGCGAGGCCCCAAGCACAAGCAGCAGCGCCACGGACGCGGCGCGAAAGGCGAGTTCTGTTGCGGCAAATGTCATCGGCGATGCGACGGTCGCGGTTGAAATCAGGCGAACATCCTTCGTCAGGCATATTTTTTCAAGGACCATCCGCACCACAACTGTCATCTCCCGGCTTGCCGTCTTCGCTCAAGCTTCGCCGGCCGAGCATTGCTGTGGGCCCGGCGCAGCGTTGCGGAGACGGGACCGGGCGATCCTGTACTCCGAGACGGTTGCGATTCAACCGAAAGGCTGCAGCGCACTGGATGCCCCGCCTTCGCGGGGCATGACAGCAGGCTCTGACGCGACGGCGATGCGAAATCGTGCTACGATCGCGCCGAAGAAAGTCAAAAGGAGCCCACCCATGAGCTGGCAACCCTCCAATGATCCCGTGCTCGGCGATCCCATGTCCTGCGATGCGCTCGATCTCGTCATCGTGCCGCGCACGCGCGATCTCGGCGACGGATTCGTGGTGCGGCGCGCATTGCCGCATGGCAAGCGGCAGATGGTCGGGCCCTTCATCTTCTTCGATCATTTTGGGCCGGTGCAGTTCGTCTCCGGCAAGGGCATGGACGTGCGGCCGCATCCGCACATCGGGCTTGCCACCGTCACCTATCTGTTCGACGGCGCGATCATGCATCGCGACAGCGAAGGCAATGTCCAGGAGATCGCGCCCGGCGCGATGAACCTCATGACCGCAGGGCGCGGCATCGCCCATTCCGAGCGCACGCCCGACGCGCAGCGCGCCTCGGGTCAGAAGATGCTCGGCTTGCAAAGCTGGATCGCACTGCCGGCCGGATCTGAAGAGATCGCGCCGTCATTCCAGCACTATGCCGCCGGCGACCTGCCGATGGTCTCCGAGCGCGACTTCACCGCGCGGGTGATCGCGGGCTCCTCATTCGGCATCGCCTCGCCTGTTACGATGGTGTCGCCCTGGTTCTACACCGAGGTCACGGCGGCAGCGGGCGCGAGCGTGCCGCTCGATCCCGATCACGAGGAACGCGCGATCTACGTGGTCGACGGCGAGGTCGAGATCGCGAACGAGCGCTACGAGGGGCCGCGGCTCTTAATCTTCCGCCCCGGCGACCGCATTACGGTGAAGGCCCTGAAGGCCACGCGGATGATGTTTCTCGGCGGCGATGCACTGGAGGGCCCGCGCCATATCTGGTGGAATTTCGTCTCCTCCAGCAAGGAGCGGATCGAGCAGGCCAAGCAGGACTGGAAAACCGGCCGCTTCGCCGCAGTTCCGCAGGAACATGAGTTCATTCCGCTGCCGGAATAGGCTATCCCGGTTTCCGGCCGCGCTGTCAGCCGCGGCCGGATTCCTTGTGCGAAGGCTTTGCCGATGACCACCATGCTCTCAAGCGACCTGCCGCTCCCCAAGATCGGACGCGGCAAGGTGCGCGACATCTACGCCGTCGACGACGACCGTCTGCTGCTCGTCACCACCGACCGCATCAGCGCCTTCGACGTCGTGATGGGCGAGACCATCCCGATGAAGGGCGCGGTGCTGACTCAAATCAGCGCGTTCTGGTTCAACGAATTGGAGGGCGTGGTGCCGCATCACATGATCAGCGCCGACACCGACGCGATCATCTCGGCCGTGCCGGCCTTGATGCCCCACCGCGCCGAGATTCTCGGTCGCGCCATGCTGTGCAAGCGCACCACCGTGTTCCCGATCGAATGCGTGATCCGCGGTTATCTCTCGGGCTCGGCCTGGAAGGAATATGCCACCAGCGGCACGCTGGCCGGCGAGAAGCTGAAGACGGGGCTCGTCGAGAGCGAGAAGCTGGAGCCTGCTATCTTCAGCCCGGCAACCAAGGCCGAGAGCGGCCATGACGAGAACATCACCATCGCCAAGATGCGCGCCGTGGTCGGCGACGAGGTTGCCTACACGCTGGAGAGCATGACGCGCGCGATCTACACGCTCGGCGAGGAGCTGGCCCGCGAGCAGGGCATCATCATCGCCGACACCAAGTTCGAGTTCGGGCGCGACAAGGACGGCCGCATCATCCTGATCGACGAAGTCATGACGCCGGATTCCTCGCGCTTCTGGGCGGTCGATACGTACAAGCCCGGCCAGCCGCAGGCGAGCTTCGACAAGCAACCCTTGCGCGACTATCTCGACGTCGAGCGCCGCGCCGGCCGCTGGAACGGCGACGCCCCACCGCCCCCGCTGCCGGCGAGCGTGGTGGAGGCGACCAGCAAGCGATATCTGGAAGCGTATCGGCGCGTGACGGGGAAAGAGCTGAAGATTTAGGCGGGACTGTTACCGCAGCTCCGTCATTGCGAGCGCAGCGAAGCAATCCAGAGTCTTTCCGCGGAGGGATTCTGGATTGCTTCGCTCCGCTCGCAATGACGCGGAGAGGCCGGTCGGCCCCTCCAGCATTCCTGCCTGGCTCACATTCGCGACGACAACGGCGGGCCTACACCCCCGCCATCATCACGTATTTGATCTCGACATATTCGTCCATGCCGTGATGTGAGCCTTCGCGCCCGAGGCCGCTCTCCTTGACGCCGCCGAAGGGCGCGACCTCGGTGGTGATCAGGCCGGTGTTGACGCCGACCATGCCGGATTCCAGCGCTTCGGCGACGCGCCAGACGCGGCCGAGATCGCGGGAGTAGAAGTAAGAGGCGAGGCCGAACGGCGAGGCGTTGCACATCGCGATGACATCCGCTTCGTCCTTGAAGCGGATGACGGGCGCGAGCGGACCGAAGGTTTCCTCCTGCGACACCAGCGAGTCCGGCTTGACGTCGGCAAGCACCGTCGGCTCGAAGAACGAGCGTCCAAGCTCGCTGCGCTTGCCGCCGGTGACGACCTTTGCTCCGCGCTTGACGGCGTCGGCGATATGGCGCTCGACCTTGTCGACCGCCTTCATGTTGATCAGCGGACCCTGCGTGACACCGCTCTCGGTCCCGTCGCCGATCTTCATCGCCGCGACCTTCTTCGACAGCTTCTGCACGAACTCGTCGTAGATCCCGTCCTGGGCATAGAGCCGGTTGGCGCAGACGCAGGTCTGGCCCATATTGCGGTATTTCGAGACGATGGCGCCTTCGACTGCGGCATCGATGTCGGCATCGTCGAACACCACGAACGGAGCGTTGCCGCCAAGCTCGAGGCCGAGCCGCTTCACGCCGACGGAGGCCTGCTGGTAGAGGATCTTGCCGACGGCGGTCGAGCCGGTGAAGCCGACGAAACGCACCGCCGGATGCTCGCACAGCACCTTGCCGATCGGCGGCGCGTCGCCCGTGATGATGTTGAACACGCCTTTGGGCACACCAGCCTTCTCGGCAAGCGCCGCGAGCGCCAGCGCCGAGAGTGGCGTTTCGTTCGCGGGCTTCAGCACCACGGTGCAGCCGGCCGCGAGCGCCGGCGAGACCTTTCGCGTGATCATCGAGTTCGGGAAATTCCACGGCGTGATCGCGCCGCAGACGCCGATCGGCTGCTTGATCGCGAGCAGCCGCGCATCGCTCCGCTGCGTCGGAATGGTCTCGCCATAGACGCGCCTCGCCTCCTCCGCGAAGAACTCGACATAGGCGCCGCCGATATCGACCTCGCCGAGCGCCTCGGCGAGCGGCTTGCCCTGCTCGGAGGTGAGGATCAGCGCGAGGTCCTCGCGGTTGGCGACGATCAGCTCGAACCATTTGCGCAAGATGTTGGAGCGCTGCTTGGCGGTGAGCTTGGCCCAGGCCGGAAACGCGCGCTCGGCGGCTTCTACCGCCTTGGTGGTATCGTCCGCGCCAAGTTGCGGGACTTTTGCAAGCTCGACGCCGGTGGCGGGATTGTTGACGGCGAAAACCGGCGAGCCGACCCAGACGCCATCAATGTAACAGGCTTCCTTCAGCAGCGACGGGTCCTTCAACCGGTCGCGCAGATTGGACGAGGCTTGCGGGGCGCGGGCGGCGGCGGTCGGGGTCATGGCGTTACTCCTCAGGGCGCGATCGGATCGGCCCGGAATATAGGGGCAGACGGCGCGCAATGCACCGCCCGGCAACGCACATCTGCTGGGAGTTAAACTGAGAGCCGCAGGTCCCTTATCTCTCTCCAGCGGGGAGAGGTAAGGCATCGCGATCGCCGTAGCTAGGCCGCGCCGCTCAGGTAAGTCTCGCGCCGGCCGATCATGCGCTCGGCTGCGGCCTTGGCGTCCGCCTTCGAGGATGTCGCACAGGTGCGGTATTCAAGATCGGGGGCATGAGAGGTGTCGCGGCGACCGAACCAGGATTTTGAACCGACCGGCAGCAGTGCGAGCGCCTGCGCCAGGTTGTCGACCGCGCCGAAGGAATACAGCGCGCCGGTGCCGGCGATGCGGACTTCGTAGATCCCTGGCGAAATAGGCGCCTCCAGATTCTCGCCCCGCCCGGGACGGGGATAGCGCTTCCATTCACTCCAGGTCGAAATCATCTGAGGTCCCCCTCGCCGCCCGGCCACGGTCGGCAACATTTGCATCAAGTCTTAATCGGTCCATCGATCGGGCCGGGTTCTGAACGCGACAGCTCACGAAATGTTTCAAGCGTTCGAAAACTCACGAAACATATTGCCTCAAGCCATCCAAGGTGAGCGCGAAGCGCGGTCGTCCACCGCAGATTGCGTCACCGTTCAGCCGCTGTCGTGCTGTGCTGGTCGCGGGCCGTCAAGTCACGACATCGCGACCGCCGCGGCAGTTGAGATGCTTGCTGCACGCGACCTCCGGGAGGACAATCGATCACTTCCAACAATAATCAAACCGGAGGAAACCCGCATGCAAAGCCAAGCCCAGATCGACGAAGTTCTGCGTCAGAAGAGCGACGCCAAGGAGATTCCCGGCGTCGTCGCCATCGCCGCCAGCGGCAACGACGTGCTGTATCAGGGTGCGTTCGGCAAGCGCGACCTATCGAAGCCCGACGCGATGACTGCGGACCGCGTGTTCTGGATCGCATCGATGACGAAGGCGGTGACCACTGCCGGCGCGATGCAGCTCGTCGAACAGGGCAAGCTGTCGCTGGATGCGCCGATCGGTGAAGTCCTGCCCGATCTTGCCGAGCCGCAAGTGCTCGAAGGTTTCGACGCCAAGGGCGAGCCGAAGTTGCGGCCAGCTAAGGGGCAGATCACGCTGCGCCAGCTCATGACCCACACCGCCGGCTTCTGCTACAACATGTGGAACGGCGATCTCGCGGTCTATCTGGACAAGACCGGCATTCCCGCCATTACCACCTGCCAGAACGCGGCGCTGAAGACGCCTATCATGACCGATCCCGGCACGCGCTGGGAATACGGCACCAATATCGATTTCGTCGGCAAGGCGGTGGAGGCCGTCAGCGGCAAGCGGCTCGATGCCTATTTGCGCGAAAATATGTTCGCGCCGCTCGGCATGAGCGACACCGCCTTCAAGATCACCGACAGCATGCGCAAGCGCCTGGTCGGCATGCATGCGCGCGGCGAGGACGGCCAGCTCGCATCGATCCCGTTCGAGCTCGAACAGGAGCCGGAATTCCACATGGGGGGTGGCGGCCTCTATTCGACCGCCGGCGACTATATCAAATTCACCCAGATGATTCTCAACAAGGGCCGCGGCAACGGCAACCAGGTGCTGAAGGCGGAGACGGTCGCGACGATGGGGCAGAACCACATCGGCGATCTTGCCATGGGCAAGATGACCACGGCGGCGCCGATGTACACCAATGACGTCGATCTCTACCCGGAGCAGATCAAGAAGTGGGGTCTCAGCTTCATGATCAACACCGCCAAGACGGCGGAAGGGCGTAGCGCAGGCAGCCTGGCTTGGGCGGGCCTCGCCAACACCTATTACTGGATCGACCCTTCGCGCGACGTCACCGGCGTCATCCTGATGCAGCTGTTGCCGTTCGCCGACGCGAAATGTTTGGAGGCGTTCGCGGGCTTCGAGCGAGGGGTTTACGCCGGGCTCGATGCTGCTGGGAGCGGGCAGAAGGCGGCGTGAGGAGCTGATGCTCTCGCCATTCGCGGCGGATCGGCCGTGTCGAAGTGAGACGGCGGCAGAGACGTGAACTCCCATCCTGCCCTGGAGGGGGAGGATCGGTTCGCATGTAGTAAAGCTGCATGCGAGCCGAGGTGGGGTGAGGCCGCGGCGAAGATCTCATATAGAAGGCCATGCAACAGCCGCGAATGCACGCGGGCCAGAACGCACCACCGAACGTGCTGAAAGACCGTCACCCCACCCCGCTCGCGCTGCGCGCGATCGACCCTCCCCCTCCAGGGGAGGTAAAAGCTAATCCATCACCCCACGCTGCTCCGCGAGCTCCTTAAGCCATACCTGCGGGCGGGCGCCGATGTGCTGGATCACTTCGGCGGCCGCGAGCGCACCGAGCTGGCCGCACTGCTTGTAGGGCAGATTGCGCGCCAGGCCATAGAGGAAACCCGCGGCGAAGAGGTCGCCGGCGCCGGTGGTGTCGACCACCTTCTCCACCGGGAATGCCGGCGCGGCAACGGAATCTTCCGCTGACACCACCATGCAGCCCTTCTCGCTGCGGGTGACGACGCCGAGATTGACGTCGTTGCGCAGCTGCTTCAGCGCGGTATCGAAGTCGGAGGTCGTGTAGAGCGAATGCAGCTCGGCCTCGTTGGCGAACACGATGTCGACGGTGCCGTTGCGCATCAAGGACAGGAACTCGTCGCGATAGCGATCGACGCAGAAGGAATCGGACAGCGTCAGCGCCACCTTGCGCTTGGCGTCATGGGCGATCTTGGCCGCCTTGACGAAGGCGTCCTTGGCGTTCTTGGGGTCCCAGAGATAGCCTTCGAGGTAGACGATGCTGGCGCCAGCGACCTCGGCTGGATCGATATCGGCGGGCGACAGATCCTGCGCCGCGCCGAGATAGGTGTTCATGGTGCGCTCGCCGTCGCCGGTGACCAGGATGTAGGAGCAGCCGGTGGCGGGGCCGTCCGTTGCGGCTGGCGTGTTGAAAGCGACCCCGGCGGCGCGGATGTCGTGGATATAGAGCTTGCCGATCTGGTCGTCCTTGACCTTGCCGACATAAGCGGCGCGTGCCCCTAAGCTGCCGATGCCGACGATGGTGTTGGCGGCCGAGCCGCCCGAGACTTCGGTCGCCGGGCCCATGTCCTTGTAGATGGCGGCCGCCCGTGCCTCGTCGATCAGGGACATGCTGCCCTTGGTCATGCCATGCTTGGCCAAAAAGGCCTCGTCGGTCCTGACCAGCACGTCGAACAGCGCGTTGCCGATGCCGAGAACGTCATATTTCACGTCAGCCATTCACCTTGATCCTGTTGCCCGATTGCGATTACCGGGGAAATCCGCTTCCTGTCGGCCTGAAATCCGGTTCGCGGCCTATCACGACCAGCCCTTCGCGGGCAAGCAACGGTATTATTGCGCCCGATGATCCGCTCCTTCCTGACCGTCTCGACGGGAACGCTGGCCTCGCGGCTGCTGGGCTTTGCCCGCGATTCCCTGATTGCGGCGCTGCTCGGCACCGGCGCCGTGGCGGACGCGTTCCTGGCCGCGTTTCAACTCGTCAACGTGGTGCGCCGGCTGCTCAGCGAGGGGGCGCTGAATGCGGCGCTGGTCCCGGCCTGGTTGCGCGTCCGCGACCGCGATGACGAGACGGCTGCGGCGGCATTCGCGGGACGGGTGCTCGGCACGGTCTGCGCGGCCCTGGTCGCGATCTCGATCGGCATTGCAGTGTTGATGCCGCTGATCATCACGGTGATCGCGCCGGGATTTCTCGGTAGCGGGACGCTCGATCTCGCCGTGCAGAACGCGCGGCTGATGCTGCCTTATCTCGCTTTCGCCGGCCCCGTCACCGTGCTGATGGGGCTGCTCAACGCGCAAGGGCGGTTTGCGCTGACGGCGTTCTCGCCGCTGCTGTTCAACATCGCGCTGATCGCCGCGATCGCGGCGCTGTTGCTGTGGCACGCCGATGCGGCCCTCGCTGGGTGGATGCTCGCCGCCACCGTCGGTATTGCCGGTCTGCTGCAATTGCTGATGCTGCTATCGCAGCGAAGCGCGCGCCTTGCAACGCCACTGCGCGTGAGTTTTGACAAGGAGATGCGGGCCTTTTTTGCCAAAGCTATTCCCGGCATGATCGCAAGCTCGGGCCCGCAATGGCTGATCGTCGCGGGCGCGATCATCGCCTCCGCAACACCGTCGGCCGTATCCTGGCTCTATTTCGCCAACCGCTTGGTCGAGCTGCCGCTTGGCATCGTCGGCGTCGCCATGGGTACGGTGCTGGTGCCGGAGCTGACCCGCGCGGTCGGTAGCGGCGACCACGTCGCGGTGGCGCACGCGGAATCGCGTGCGCTGGAGCTGGCGACTGGCCTCGCCGTGCCGGCCACGTTCGGTCTGATCGTGCTGGCCGACCCGATCGTACGGCTATTGTTCGAGCACGGCGCCTTCAGCGACGATGACAGCGCGGCCACCGCGCAAGCACTGGTCTGGCTGGCGCTGGGCCTGCCGGCGCATGTGCTGATCAAGGCGCTGTCACCGGCCTTCTATGCCCGCAGCGACACGATGACGCCGCTGCGCGCAATCGCCAACGGTTTCGTGGTGACCGTCGTACTCGCGCTCCTGCTCGGTCATGTCTTCGGCGCGAGCGGGATCGCGGCGAGTATCGCGGCCGGTGCCTGGAGCAGCGCGCTCTCGCTGCTCCGGAAAGGCACGAGCGAGTTCGGCTTCTCGGTTGACGCGAGCGCCCGCACGCGATTGCCGCGGATCGTGCTGGCCGCCTCGGCGATGGGCGCCCTGCTCTGGCTGACCAGGGGTCTCGTACCTGCCGAGACCCATGGCTTCATCAAATTCGTCGCGCTGGGTGTGCAGATCGCGACCGGGATCGTGGTCTACGGCCTGCTCCTGCAAATTCTCGGCGCAGCCTCCTGGCGCGAGGCGGTTAACGCGTCGAAACGACCGGCCTAAATCGCGAGCCGCCCGAATTGCCCTTGACGGGGCTGCGCCGCTGTTGGAAACGACGGCCGAATAGCTTCAGGAAGGCTTGCCAGGAAAACTAACCATGCCATTCGTTGAACGGGTATTTTCGGGCGTCCAGCCGACGGGCAATCTGCATCTCGGCAATTACCTCGGCGCGATCGTCAACTTCGTGAAGATGCAGGAGACCCACAACTGCATCTATTGCGTCGTCGACATGCACGCGATCACGCAAGGGGTCGACGTCTGGGGCGGGCCGGCCGAGCTCACGCGCAACACCCGCGAGGTGACCGCGGCGTTCATCGCTGCCGGCATCGATCCCAGGAAGCACATCGTGTTCAACCAGAGCCAGGTCTCGGGACACGCCGAGCTCGCCTGGATCTTCAATTGCGTCGCGCGCATGGGCTGGCTCGGCCGCATGACCCAGTTCAAGGAGAAGGCCGGCAAGGACCGCGAGAACGCCTCGGTCGGGCTGTTCGATTATCCCGTGCTGATGGCGGCCGACATCCTGCTCTACCGCGCCACCCACGTGCCCGTCGGCGAGGACCAGAAGCAGCATCTCGAGCTGTCGCGCGACATCGCGCAGAAGTTCAACAACGATTTCGGCGACTCGATCCGCAGCCAGGGCGGCAATGACGGCCTGTTCTTCCCGCTGCCGGAACCCCTGATCACGGGTCCGGCAACGCGCGTGATGAGCCTGCGCGACGGCACCAAGAAGATGTCGAAGTCCGATGCGTCGGACAATTCGCGCATCAATTTGACCGACGATGCCGACACCATCGCGCAGAAGATCCGCAAGGCGAAGACCGATCCGGAGCCGCTGCCGACCGAGGAGAAGGGCCTGGAGGCACGCCCCGAAGCCGACAATCTCGTCGGCATCTTCGCCGCGCTCTCCGGCCGCTCCAAAGCCGACGTGCTGCGCGATTTCGGCGGCGGCCAGTTCTCCAGCTTCAAGAACGCGCTGGCCGAGCTGTGCGTGACCAAGCTCGCGCCGATCGCGGGCGAGATGAAGCGCCTCGTGGCCGACCCCGGCCATATCGACGCGATCCTGAACGAAGGCTCGGACCGGGCCCGCGCCATCGCCGACGAAACGATGAAGCTTTCGAAAGACATCGTCGGCTTCATCCGCCAGCGCTGATCAACGCGTCTGGCCGGCGTCATAGCGCCGGCCACTCCCCTCTCCCAAACATTGCGGGAGTGTGGCAGCATGCCAGCCGTGCGCACGCCGGGACATGCATGACCAGCAAGCGACTTTGCTTCGAGCCGGGTCACAAGCCCAAATGCCTCGTCGTCGTCGATGACACCGCCGAATGGGATCGCGCGGTTTATTACGCCAGCCGCTGGGCGATCCGCGGCGGCGGCGGCGTGGTGATGCTTCGCATCATCGAGCCCAACCAGCAGAGCCAGGAATGGCTGGGCGTCGCCGACATCATGCGCGCCGAGGCGCATGAAGCGGCGGAAGCCGCGCTCGACCGCGCCGCCGGGAGAGCCAACGGGATCGCGGCGATCACGCCGGAACGGGTGATCCGGGAAGGCGCCGCGATGGAACAGCTGCTCGCAGTGATCGACGAGGACCCCGACATCGCCATGCTGGTGCTGGCCGCAAGTCCTGGTGCGGAGGGACCGGGGCCATTGGTCTCGCTGCTTACGCATGCGCTTGGAACGTTTCCCGTTCCTGTGACGATCATCTCGGGTGCGCTGAGTGACCAAAGCGTGGACTCGCTGTCGTAGCGGTGCCTCTTACCCTCCCCTGGAGGGGGAGGGTCGGCACGCGATCGAGCGAAGCGAGACGGGTGACGGGGTGGGGTGATCTCTCCGCTCGGGCACCGCATCCTTGGAGAGACACCCCGCTATGCATTGCGCTTCGCTTCATGCGTAGCGACCTTCCCCCTCCAGGGGAGGGTAAATGGCCCAAGTCTCTGATTTTCATTAACTAATGTCTCTTCTCCCCTTGATCGTGCGTTCCCCATCGCCATCTGCTAGGGAAGAGAGCACGCGCCGGCCTTGAACCGGCGACGTCTGGAGAGAACCATGTTCATTCAAACCGAAGCCACCCCCAATCCCGCCACGCTGAAGTTCATTCCCGGCCGCGTCGTCGTCGACGGCAGCCCAATGGAATTTTCGAGCCGCGAAGCCGCAAGCCGCTCGCCCCTCGCCGAAAAGCTGTTCGACGTGCCCGGCGTCACCGGAGTGTTCTACGGATCGGACTTCATCACCGTGACCAAGGCGAGCGGTGAGTGGCAGCAGCTCAAGCCCGCAATCCTCGGCGCCATCATGGAGCACTATATGTCCGGCGCGCCGCTGCTCGCCGACGGCACAGCGCAAAGCGATGCCGAGCTCGACGACGAGGACGAGTTCTTCGATGAGGCCGATGCCGAGACGGTCGACATGATCAAGGACCTGATCGAGACCCGCGTGCGGCCGGCGGTCGCCAATGACGGCGGCGACATCACCTTCCGCGGCTTCAAGGACGGTATCGTCTATCTCAACATGAAGGGCGCCTGCTCGGGCTGCCCGTCGTCCACCGCAACGCTCCAGCACGGGATCCAGAACCTCTTGAAGCATTTCGTGCCCGACGTCATCGAAGTCCGGCCGATGTGAGTTGCACGGTCTGCGCATCGATTTCGCGCCGTCATGCCCGGGCTTGTCCCGGGCATCCACGTTTTTTGGGGCCGCAAAGTCGTGGATGGCCAGGTCAAGCCCGGCCATGACGGCCAGAACTTTAGGCATCATCCAATTGCCAATGCTATGATCGCGTTATGCTGATCCTCGCCATCGATACTGCGCTCGACGCCTGCGCGGCCGCGGTGCTCGACACCGAAACGGCCGAGCTGCGCGCGCAGGAATCGGTGCCGATGAAGCGCGGGCATGCCGAAGCCCTGATGCCGCTGATCGCGCGGGTGATGAAATCGGCAGAGCTCAGCTTCACCGTGCTCGACCGCATCGCGGTCACGGTCGGTCCCGGCAGCTTCACCGGCCTACGCGTCGGTATTTCGGCGGCGCGCGGCTTTGCGCTCGCGGCCAAGCGGCCGGCCATCGGCCTGACCACCTTGTCGGCCTATGCCGCCGCCGTCGTCGGCCAGAACAGATCGGCGCCCGTGATCTCCGCGATCGACGCGCGGCACGACCATGTCTATTTCCAGATCGTCGCCGGCGACGGCAGCCAGCTGGTGCGACCGAGGGTCGCCGGCATCGATGAGGCGATCGCGGCCTCGCAATTCGGCGCGCCGCATCTAGTCGGCAATGCAGCAAACATTCTCGCCGAGCGCTGGCCGAAGGATGCACCGCAACCCGTCGCGGTCGACGCACAGGCTGCGCCTGATATCGGCTGGGTCGCCTGGCTCGGCGCCGCGGCCAATCCCGACACGACCCCAGCGCGGCCGTTCTATCTGCGCGCGCCCGATGCCAAGCCGGCCGCGCAGCCACAGCTCGCAGCAAAAGCCGCAATCTCATGATGAGATGGTTGTCGCAATGGTGGCGCGGCGGCACCGCCGCCGTTGAGCCCGCGTCCGCGCGCGATGCCGCACGGCTGGCGCAGCTTCACCGCGCCTGCTTCGCACGCGGCTGGGGCGAAGGCGAGTTTGAGACCATGATCAGCGAGCGCAACACGCTGGTGCATCGCTTGCGTCTCGGCCGCAAGACGATCGGCTTTGCGGTGTCGCGGATCGGCGCGGACGAAGCGGAAATCCTCTCGATCGCGGTCGATCAGGCTCATCGCGGCCGGGGTCTCTCCCGCACGCTGCTGATGACCCATCTCGGCCATCTCGCGGGACGCGGCGTGCGCACAATATTTCTCGAAGTCGAGGAAAATAACCAACCGGCGCGCCGACTCTACGATCGGGCCGGATTCACGGTGGTCGGACGGCGCGAACGCTACTATAAGCAGCCGACCGGGGAACAGCTGAACGCCCTTCTGATGCGACGTGACTTGGCGTAACATTGATGGCAGAAAGCGCCCCGTCAGGCAGACAATCATGACCGCACTGAAAACTTCTTCCGCATCCAAGGCGTCCGGCATCGAGGCACGGTGCGCCGCCACCGGCATGCGCATGACCGAGCAGCGCCGCGTCATCGCCCGCGTGCTCGCGGAATCGGTCGATCATCCTGACGTCGAGGAACTGTACCGGCGCTGCGTCGCCGTCGACGACAAGATCTCGATCTCGACGGTCTACCGAACGGTGAAGCTGTTCGAGGATGCGGGCATCATCGAACGCCACGATTTCCGCGAGGGCCGCGCGCGCTATGAGACGATGCGCGACAGCCATCACGACCACCTCATCAACCTGCGCGACGGCAAGGTGATCGAGTTCACCTCGGAGGAGATCGAGAAGCTCCAGGCCGAGATCGCCCGCAAGCTCGGCTACAAGCTGGTCGATCACCGGCTCGAGCTCTATTGCGTCCCGCTCGACGACGACAAGCCGACGTCTTAGTTTAGTGCCTATCGATCTCATCATCTTCGACTGCGACGGCGTGCTCGTGGACAGCGAGGTGATCTCCTGTCGTGCGCATGCGGATGTGCTGACCAGGCACGGCTATCCGATCACGTCGGATCAGGTGTTCGAGCGCTTCCTCGGCCGCTCGACGCGGCAGGCCAATCTCGAGATTGAGACCGAGCTCGGTCGCAAGCTGCCCGAGGCCTATCACGGCGATCTGCAGGACGAGCTATTCCGCTCCTTCGAGGCCGACCTCGAAGCGATCCGCGGCATCCATGATGCGCTCGATATCGTTACCCAGCACGTCTGCGTCGCCTCGAGCGGCTCGCACCAGCGCATGCGCGTGAGCCTGGGGAGCACGGGCCTCTACGAACGCCTCGCGCCGAACATCTTCTCGGCCTCGCAGGTGAAGAACGGCAAGCCGGCGCCGGACCTGTTCCTGTTCGCGGCAAAGCAGATGGGCGTGCCGCCGGGGCGCTGTGTCGTGATCGAGGACAGCCTGGCCGGGATTGCCGGCGCCCGGGCGGCCGGGATGGCGGTGTTCGGCTTTTACGGTGGCAGCCATTGCCGCGACGGCTACGCCGAAACGCTGCGCCAAGCCGGCGCCGACCTGCTCTTTGCCGACATGCATCGGCTGCCGGAGCTGATCCGGCGGGCCGAGGCGAAGGCCCTGGCGGGCTGATTTTCGGTCTCTGACCGCCATCCGGGTCGGCGCGAGGCGCGTGAACCCGGAATCGCGCCAAAACCTCTGGATTCCGGACTTTGCGACTGCGTCGCGCCGGAATGACGGCCCAAGGGGGCGCCATTCGCTGGATTTTCGCCGCTCCAGCCTATATCTGAGGGCCGTCCTCCACCTCAATTCCGGGTTCCATGACGCCGCCGCGCAAGCTGCACATCAAATCATATGGCTGCCAGATGAATGTCTACGATGCGCAGCGCATGGTGGACACGTTGGCTCCGGAAGGATTCGTGGAGACGGCCAGCGTTGATGACGCCGACCTCGTTATCCTCAACACCTGCCATATCCGCGAGAAGGCCTCGGAAAAAGTCTATTCCGAACTCGGCCGGCTGCGCGTGGCCAAGGACGAGGCGGGGCGGGGCGGCCGCGCGATGCAGATTGCGGTCGCGGGCTGCGTGGCACAGGCCGAGGGCGAAGAAATCGTGCGCCGCGCGCCCGTCGTCGACGTCGTGGTCGGACCACAGAGCTATCATCATCTGCCCGAGCTGTTGAAGCGCGCGAGCGACGAGGGTCGCGCGATCGAGACCGAATTTCCCGCTCAGGACAAGTTCGGCTTCCTGGCGCAGCCGAAGCCCGACGCGATTCGCGCGCGCGGCATCTCCGCCTTCGTCACTGTGCAGGAAGGCTGCGACAAGTTCTGCACGTTCTGCGTCGTGCCGTATACGCGCGGCGCCGAAGTTTCCCGTCCGGTGGCAAAGATCGTGGAGGACGTGAAGCGGCTCGCCGACAACGGCGTGCGCGAGCTGACGCTGATCGGGCAGAACGTCAACGCCTATCACGGCGAGGGGCCGGACGGAAAAACCTGGCCGCTCGGCCGGTTGCTCGAGCATCTGGCGCAAATCCCGGGCATCGCGCGGCTGCGCTATTCGACCAGCCATCCCCGCGACGTCGATGACAGTTTGATTGCGGCCCATCGCGATCTCGGCCCGCTGATGCCGTTCGTGCACCTGCCGGTGCAGTCGGGCTCGGACCGGATTCTGGCCGCCATGAACCGCAAACATACCGCCGATGATTACCGGCGGGTCATCGATCGTTTCCGCACCGCACGCCAAGACATTGCTTTTTCATCAGATTTTATCGTCGGCTTCCCCGGCGAGAGCGAGCAAGATTTTCTCGCCACTCTCGCGCTCGTCACGCAAATCGGCTACGCTGCGGCTTATTCGTTCAAATACTCCGCCCGGCCGGGAACGCCGGCCGCGGATATGCAGGAGACGGTGTCCCCCGCCGAGATGGACCAGCGATTGGAGCGGCTCCAGGAACTGATCGACAGCCAGCAATCGGCCTTCAACAAGGCTGCGATTGGCTCAACGGTGGACGTGCTGTTCGAGCGTCCAGCCCGCAAGGAAGGCCAGATCGTCGGCCGCACCGCTTACCTCCAGCCCGCGCATGTGATGGCCTCGGCCGACATCATCGGACAGATCCTGTCGGTCCGGATCGACAGCCTCGAACGCTACAGCTTTCTCGGCGAGCTCGTGACGCCGCGCAACGCGCGCGAGCCCGCTTTATCGCAAGCCACTGGAGCCTGAACCCTTGCCAAAAAGCGCATCGGATTCGCCTTCGTTCGCTCCCAGCCGCAAATTTGACCGCGACATGCAAGTTCCGCCCGAGACCCAGGTCGTCATCGACTTCGACGACAACCGTGCCGCTTCCGCGCTGGTCGGCCCCTACGGCCAGCATCTCGCGCAGATCGAGCGGCGCCTCGGCGTGGTCGTGGACTCCAAGGGCAACCACATCACCATCGGCGGCACGCGCGACGGCTGCGATGCCGCACGCCGCGTGCTGGAGACGCTCTACGCGCAAGCCGTGAAGGGACAGGATCTCGACCAGGGCGAGGTCGACGGCGCGATCCGGGCCGTGATCGCCCAGGGCTCGCTCTTCGAGTTCGACGCCAAATCGGCCAAATCGACCTTCGACAGCATCAATTTGCGCAAGCGCCCGGTGCGCGCGCGCACGGCCGCGCAGGATTCCTACATTCGCGCGCTGAAGCGCCACGAGCTGGTGTTCGGCATCGGTCCCGCCGGCACCGGCAAGACCTGGCTCGCGGTCGCGCATGCCGCGCAGCTGTTCGAGCGCAAGGAGGTCGACAAGATCATCCTGTCGCGTCCGGCGGTGGAAGCCGGCGAGCGGCTCGGCTTTTTGCCCGGCGATCTTCGCGAGAAGGTCGATCCCTATCTGCGGCCGATCTACGACGCGCTCTACGATCTCATGGATGCGCGCATCGTCGAGCGGGCGCTCCAGACCGGCGAGATCGAGATCGCACCGCTCGCCTTCATGCGCGGCCGCACGCTCACCAACGCCGCCATCATCCTGGACGAGGCGCAGAACACCACGTCGATGCAGATGAAGATGTTCCTGACCCGCCTTGGCGAGAACAGCCGCATGATCGTGACGGGTGATCCCTCTCAGATCGACCTGCCGAACGGCCAGACCTCGGGACTGGCGGAAGCAACCCGGCTCCTGAACGGGGTCGAGGGGATTGCGCAAGTGCATTTCAAAGCCGAGGACGTGATCCGCCACGAGCTCGTGGCGCGGATCGTCGCCGCCTACGAAGGGTCGCCGCAGCGGCCGGCCACCGGTCAATCCTGACGAGACAACAGCCGGACCAAGCGGGCGCGGACGGCGCCTTTTCGTCCCAGACAGCACAATGTCCCATCCCAACCTTCCCATCACCGAGGTCCTCGTCGTCGCCGATTGCTGGCAGAGCGAGCCCGATTCCGAGACCGTGATCCAGCGCGCGCTTGCGGCAGCCGCCGAGAGCGTCGACGAAGACGTCGCCGACGCGGAAGTGGCTGTGATGCTGACCGATGACGCCGGCATCCGCACCCTCAACGGCAACTGGCGCGGCATCGATAAGCCAACTAATGTGCTGTCATTCCCCGCGCTCCAGCCCGAGGGCGAATGGAAGCCGGGCGATGCGCCGCGCATGCTTGGCGACATCGCGATCGCCTACGAGACCATGCGGCGCGAGGCGGACGAGGAACACAAGCCATTCGATCATCATTTGAGCCATCTCGCCGTGCACGGTTTCCTGCATCTGATCGGCTACGACCACGAGGACGACGACGACGCGGAGGAGATGGAAGCGCTGGAGACGCAGATCCTGGCGCATCTCGGCATCCCCGACCCCTATGCTGACCGCCCGGGGACGAACTGAGATGCCGGATTCCGATCCAATCCAGGACAACCCGCGCAACACGCGCAATTTGCCCGCCGTCGTGACCCAAGGTGAGGTGATGCGGCCGACCGCGGAAGGCTGGCTGCTGCGCGCCATCCGGACGCTGTTCGGCTGGAAGGCGGGATCGGTGCGCGACGATCTCCAGGTCGTGCTCAACGCGGCCACCCCTGACGACACCGGCTTCTCCGCGGTCGAGCGCACCATGCTGCGCAACATCCTCGGCCTGCACGAGCGCCGCATCGCCGACGTCATGGTCCATCGCGCCGACATCATCGCGGTGAAGCGCGACATCCCGCTCGGCGAATTGATGGACCGCTTCGAGAGCGCCGGCCATTCGCGTCTCGTCGTCTACAACGAGACGCTGGACGATCCCGTCGGCATCGTCCACATCCGCGACCTGCTCGCCTTCATGACCGCCCGTGCGCGCGTGTCGGAGGCCACCAAGACCAAGCGCAAGAAACCGCTGCCGGCCGGGCTCGATTTGCGCGCCGTCGATCTCGCGCTGCCGCTTCACGATGCGCGCATCATCCGCAAGCTGCTGTACGTGCCGCCCTCGATGCGGGCGATCGACCTGCTCGCGCAGATGCAGGCCACGCGCATCCACCTCGCGCTGGTGGTCGACGAATATGGCGGCAGCGACGGGCTGGTCTCGCTCGAGGACATCGTCGAGCAGATCGTCGGCGAGATCGACGACGAGCACGACAGCGACGAGCCGCCCTCGATCGTGCGCCTGCCGGACAACGCCTTCATCGCCGATGCCCGCGCCAGCCTCGACGATGTCCGCTCGGTGATCGGCGAGGATTTCGTCACCGGCGAGGCCGGCGAGGAAGTGGAGACGCTGGGCGGCTATCTGGTCAGCTTCGTCGGGCGCCTGCCGGTGCGCGGCGAAGTGATCTCGGGCCCCGGCACGTACGAGGTCGAGGTGCTCGATGCCGATCCGCGCCGCGTCAAGCGGCTGCGCATCTCGACGCGGAAGGAACGTCCCGCGCCCCGCACCCAGCGCGAGAGCCGACGCCGCGAGGCTGCGCCGGAGAGCGGCCAACCACCGGCCAGTGACACGCCCACCCCGCCGCCAAGCGACGGGACCGGTCCGCAGTGAGCCCATTAGAACGACTTCGGCAGATTGCGCTTGCCGTCATCCTCACCTGGGGATGGAAGCGCGCCGTCATCGCCATGGCGGCCGGGGCACTGTCGGTGCTGGCGCTGGCACCGTTCAACCTGTTTCCGGTGCTGTTCCTCACCTTCCCGGTGCTGGTCTGGTTGATCGACGGCGCCGGCGCCGGACGATATGGCGGCGTTCCGGCCGCCGCGCTGACCGGCTACTGGTTCGGGCTCGGCTATTTCGTCCCCGGTCTCTACTGGATCGGCTACGCATTCTTCGTCGACGCCGACGTGTTCGCCTGGCTCACACCATTCGCCGTGCTGGGCCTGCCGGCCTATCTCTCGATCTTCACGGCAATGGGCTTTGCGCTGGCGCGCCTGCTCTGGACCAAGAACGCCACGCGCGTGCTGGCGCTCGCAGCAAGCCTCACCATCAGCGAATGGCTGCGCGGCCACGCGCTGACCGGGTTTCCCTGGAACGCGTTCGGCTACGCGCTGTCCGAGCCGCTGCCGCTGGCGCAGACGGCATCGCTGATCGGCCTGTGGGGCATGACGTTCCTGACCGTCGCGATCTTCGCGAGCCCTGCGACGCTGATCGATCGCGCGCCCGATCGCCGCCTGCAATGGCGCGCACCGGCCGCCGCAATCGCGCTTCTGATCGTCATGAGCATCTTCGGCGCGATCCGCCTGTCGCTGCATCCGACCACGATGGTTGCTGGCGCCAAGCTGCGCCTGATGCAGCCGAACCTGCAGCAGGACGCGAAATTCAACTACGCCGCCAAGGCGGAGGTGATGAAGAAATATCTGGCGCTGTCAGACCGCGCCTCTGGTCCGCAATCGACCGGCGTTCGCGATGCCACCATCCTGATCTGGCCGGAATCCGCCTTTCCCTTCTTCCTGACCCGCGAAGCCGACGCGATGGCGCAAATCGCCGATCTGCTGCCGAAGGGCACTGTGCTGATCACGGGGTCGGTCCGCGCGCCGGACCTGCCGCGGGGCACACCGATCACGCGCGCCTATAATTCGATCTACGTGATCGACCACGATGGCAGCGTGCTCGCAATGTACGATAAGCTGCATTTGGTGCCGTTCGGCGAATTTCTTCCCTATCAGGAGCTGATGGAGAAGCTCGGTTTCGAGCAGCTGACGCGCGTGCGCGGTGGCTTCATTGCCGGCACCGTGCGACATGCGCTGCCGGTCGCCAGCGCGCCGCCCGCGCTGCCGCTGATCTGTTATGAAGTCATTTTCCCCGGTGAGGTGGCTGCACGCAGCGAACCTCCGGGCTGGATCGTGAACCTCACCAATGACGGCTGGTTCGGCATCTCGACCGGCCCCTATCAGCATCTCGAGCAGGCGCGGATGCGCGCGATCGAACTCGGCCTGCCGCTGGTCCGCTCCGCCAACACCGGCATCTCCGCAGTGATCGATCCGATGGGACGCACCATCGCCAGCCTCGGTCTCGGAATCGAAGGCATTTTGGATGCAAACCTGCCCGCCGCGATCCCATCGACTGTCTATGCGCGCGTCGGCGACGTGCCCGCGGCCATGCTCGTCGCGCTCGCGGTGATTGTGGCGGTCCGCCGGCGTGTCGCCAAACGGCACCCCTGATCGCCTCGCCGCGGACGTGGCTGTATCCTTGACAACCGTAGTCCCACGGTTGACAGACTGCAGGCGGGCTCCTCAATCTGCGCCGGCTGCGAAAGACAGCGGTACATTGCTAAATTTCTCCGCAATGTTTCCCAATAAGAGGGTTCGATTTGACGGTGCTGGCACCCGAGGCAGGCCTGATGATTGCGCCGAGGGTGATGTTTGGAGGGCTGAGGAAATGTCGAAAGCGCCCAACCCTGTTGACAAATATGTCGGCAGTCGCGTGCGTATGCGCCGCATCATGTTGGGCATGAGCCAGGAAAAGCTCGGTGAAGCTTTGGGCCTGACCTTTCAGCAGATCCAGAAATACGAGAAGGGCACCAACCGGGTCGGCGCGAGCCGCATTCAGCAGATCGCCGAGATTCTCCAGGTACCTGTGTCGTTCCTGTTCGAGGGCGGGCCGAGCGGTGTGCCGGGCCCGGATGGCTTCAGCGAAGGCGCCTCGCCCTCTTACGTCTCTGACTTCCTCGCGACATCAGAGGGACTCGCCTTGACCAAGGCGTTCACCCGAATCACCGATTCCAAGATGCGCCGCTCCATCGTCGATCTCGTCGAGCAGATCGCCGCGCGCGAAGGCCCCGACAAGCGCTGACGTGCTCATCGCAATTGGCGATTTGAGACTGCGCCAAATCTGGCCTATGTCGTCATTTCCGACCGCGCCCTCGATGCGCGTTCTCTCCGATGATGCAGTTCAAGGGCATAGATGCGTTCATGGCCAGCTCCAATTGGTTCGATTCCCAAACCATTCTCGATGGCATCCGCCGCTGGGTTGAGATCGAGACGCCGACGGAAGCGCCCGAGCAGGTCAACAAGCTGATCTCCGTGGTCGCCGAGCAATACCGCGGGTTGCCCGCCACGCTCGAGCGCGTCGCTGGGGTCAATGGCTGCGGCGATCATCTCGTGGCGCGCTCGACCTGGGGCCAGGACCGGCCGGGCATCCTGGTGCTGAGCCACCTCGATACCGTTCATCCCCTGGGCTTCATCGAGCGCCTGCCCTTCAAGGTCGAAGGCGACAGCGCGTTCGGTCCCGGCATCTACGACATGAAGGGCGGCGCCTACATCGCCTACCATGCCTTTCGCGCGCTCTGCGCCGCCGGCGACCGTTCGCCGCTCGGCATCACCCACATGTTCACCTCCGACGAGGAGATCGGCAGCCCGACCTCACGTGCGCTGATCGAGCAGGAAGGTCGCCTGGCCAAATACGTGCTGGTGACGGAGCCGGCGCGCGACGGGGGCAGGATCGTCACCGGACGCAAGGGCGTCGGACGCTTCCAGGTCCTCATCAAAGGCGTGCCCGCGCATGCGGGCTCCCGGCCGGAGGACGGCCGCAGCGCCGTCCGCGAGCTCGCCAACGTGATCCTGGCGCTGGAAGGGATGAACGACCTCAAGCGTGGCGTCACCGTCAATGTCGGCGTGGTGCGCGGCGGCACGCGCCCCAACGTGACGCCGGAAGAGGCCTATGCCGAAGTCGATCTGCGCGTGTTGAGCCTCAAGGATGCGGACGAGTTCGTCGGCAAGATCCTCGCGCTCACGTCGAAGACCGACGGCGTCACCGTTGCGGTCGCCGGCGAGCTCAATCGCCCGCCTTACGAGAAGAGCAATGCCGGCGCGGCGCTCTACGAGCATGCGAAGACGCTTGCCGCCGAGATCGGCTTCGAGCTGATCGACACCCACACCGGCGGCGGCTCGGACGGCAACTTTACCGCTGCGCACACCGCGACGCTCGACGGGCTCGGCGTCGACGGCAAGGGCGCACACACGCATTATGAGCAGCTCTACGTCTCCTCGCTCGCGCCGCGCGCGCGGCTGCTCCATCGCCTGTACCAGACGCTGCGATGAGCGAGCGCAAATCAGATCCCGCGCGCGATGACAGCGAGCGCGCCTTCTTCGGACGCCGCAAGGGTCACAAGCTCAGGCAGCACCAGGCCGGGCTGATCGATCAGCTGCTGCCGCATCTTGCGCTCGACATCGCGAGCGAGGCACCGGCGAATGCCGGCGAGATCTTCGACCCCGCGGCGAGCGAGGTGCGGCTCGAGATCGGCTTCGGTGGCGGCGAGCATCTGGCGGCCGAGGCGCAAAGCTTTCCCGCTACCGGCTTCATCGGCTGCGAGCCCTATGTCAACGGCATGGCCAAAATCCTCGCGCAGATCGAGGCGGCCAACATCGGCAACATCCGCCTGTTCGCCGGAGATGCCGCCGAGCTCTTGGCCTGGCTTCCGCAGGCCTCGTTGTCGCGGATCGACCTGATCCATCCCGATCCCTGGCCGAAACGGCGGCACTGGAAGCGGCGCTTCGTCCAGGACAGGACCATTGCCGCAATGGCGCGCGTGCTGAAGCCTGGCGGCGAATTCCGTTTCGTCTGCGACATCGACGATTACTGCGCCTGGACGCTGTCGCATCTTGCCCGCTCTTCGGATTTCGTTTGGCTTGCCGAACGCGCCGACGATTTCCGGCAGCCATGGGTGGGCTACACCATGACCCGCTACGGCCGGAAGGCCGCGCGCGAAGGACGTAAGGCGGCCTATCTGCGGTTCAGGAGAGTGTAGTCGTCATTCCCGGGCGCGCGCAGCGCGAACCCGGATCTCGAGGTTGCGGGTTCGATGCTGCGCACCGCCCGGGGACGATAGGACCTCAAATCGTCTGCCGGTTGCGCCAGAAATTCACGACGCGCTCGGCGGTCGTCGGCATGAGGCGCGTGAAGTTCATGCGCGCGGCCACGATGTCGGCATCGGCCGGGGTGCGATGCGGCCCATACCACAGCAGGATGAGCGCGCGCACCGTGGGCCAGCCGAGATTGAGCACGCGCCCCAGGATCAGAATCGGATCGTAGCGATCGCCCGCGATCAGGCGGTCGAGAATCGCGAGGCGGACGCCGGTCATCGCCGAGAGCGAGGCGATCGATTCCTCGTATTTGAGTGCCTTGGCGAAACCGAGCAGCGCGCTCTCACCGAGATGGCCCTCGCGATGCAGGGCCGTCACCGTTCGCTGTGCCGCCGAGAAGTCACGGCGCGGCCCTGGCGGCCGCGCCGCCTCCTCGATGGCCTCCATCGCGCGCTTGATCTCGACCTGGCGCGCGGGATTGACCACGCTGGAGAGGCGGCGGCGGATGACGTCGAGCGTGCCGTTGAGAAGCTCCTTCAGGTGCTCGCCGGAGAGATCGTTGCGCTGACCGATCTTGAGCGTCAGCACGCCGTCCTGCGCGGCTCGCTTGATCAGCTCGGAATAGCTGCCGGGCGAGAAGACAGCACCTGAATTGCCGGCTGCGCGACGCACCACGTCGCGATCACCCCGCTCGACCAGCACGTCGGTGACGACGGCCGGCAAGGTGGGGCGCTCCGTTATTGCCAGCAGATGGCCCTGACCCTTCAGCCGCGCGATCTCGACCAGGGCGGCCTCGTCGAGCACGGGCGAGCGGCGCAGCACGGGGCCGGCCACCGTGATCTCGTTTTCGCGTGCGAACTGGTTCACCAGATGCGGCGGCGCGTTGCCGAGGCGCGAGAAGCGCTCGGCGAGATCGGCGCGCGAAGCGAGTTCGGCATGCGGGACGAGATCGATCAGGAGATTGTCGAACAGATCGATCAGCTCGGGACGGAGTTTTTCGGCATCCCGGAAAAATAATGCGGAGATGGCCCGCGCGATCTCGCCGCGACGTCGGGGGTCGCCGCGTTTGACGATATCGTCCAATCCAGGAATCAGCGAGGTGGCAACGGTCATGGAACGCAACTCGGGGATCTGGCACGCCGTGGGCGCGCCATAGCTCAAGCCGCCCCACAATCGGGGAATCTAGGCCTGCTTGATGAAGGAAGCGTTGCGGGGCGAGCCGCCCAAAGGACGCAAAAAGCGTCCTCTGCCCTGCAATGGGCCTTGTCCGGGAGGGGCGAAAGGGCTATATCAGCGGCAATTCATCTTCTCATACGATCCGCGTAGTGAGAGTGGGCCCGAAAGGACCCGCTCTTTTTTATTACCTGAACACGGCTTGGCGGAGGATGCGGCCCGACGCGTTGTCGGGAGAGTTCCGAAGCGGGCTTTGACATTAACCCAGCCTTAACCAATCGAGCGCCTGACCCCTGCTATGACCGAACCGAACTCTGGTTCCACGGATGCCGAATTGCTGGCCGAGCCGCGGCTCGTGGTCGAGCCGGGCGTCGCGGCCCGGGTGTCCGCGGTCGCAGCTCCCGTGCTCCAGGGCATGGGCTATCGCCTGGTGCGTATCCGTATCTCCGGAGAGGCCGGCTGCACGGTGCAGATCATGGCCGAGCGGCCGGACGGCTCGATGCAGATTGAGGATTGCGAGGCGATCTCGCGGGCGCTGTCGCCTGTGCTCGACGTTGCCGACCCCATCGATCGCGCCTACCGGCTGGAAATCTCCTCACCGGGAATCGACCGCCCGCTGGTGCGCCGCTCCGATTTCGAGCGCTATGCTGGACATCTGGTGAAGGTCGAGATGGCGGTCGCCCATGAGGGGCGGAAGCGGTTCCGCGGCACGCTCGGTGCTGTCGAAGGCGATCGCGTGCATCTGCATCGCGACGACGTCAAGGCTGGCGATGAGGCCGACGTTCTCCTGACCATGGAGGACATTGGCGAGGCGCGGCTGGTGCTGACCGACGAGCTGATTGCGGAGTCCATGCGCCGCGGCAAGGCCGAGGCGCGCGAGATGCGTCGCAATCTTGGCCTCGAGCCGCCTCCGGCGCCGCACGCCCAGATTAGCGAGAAGATCACCAAGAACACCAAGCCGAAAAAAAAGCCGGCACCGACCAATACAAAGAAACATCGCCTGGCCGCCGAACGCGCGCGACGGGGCGAGATCGAGCCTGACGAAGGAGACTAGCCATGGCAGTCAGCGCCAATCGACTTGAATTGCTCCAGATCGCGGACGCCGTTGCGCGCGAGAAATCGATCGACCGCGGCATCGTCATCGCCGCGATGGAGGACGCCATCGCCAAGGCGGCGCGGGCCCGTTACGGCAGCGAGACTGACGTTCACGCCGAGATCGACCCGAAGAAGGGCGAGCTGCGGCTGTCGCGCCACATGCTTGTGGTCGAGAAGGTCGAAAACCCTTCAAACCAGATCTCGCTGGTGGATGCACAGCGCGCCAATCCCGGTGCCCAGGTCGGCGACACTATCGCCGACACGCTGCCGCCGCTGGAATATGGCCGCATCGCCGCCCAGTCGGCCAAGCAGGTGATCGTGCAGAAGGTGCGCGAGGCCGAGCGCGACCGGCAATATCAGGAATTCAAAGACCGCATCGGCGACATCGTCAACGGCGTCGTCAAGCGCGTCGAATATGGCAGCGTGATCGTCGATCTCGGCCGTGGTGAAGCCATCATCCGTCGCGACGAGATGCTGCCGCGCGAAGTCTTCCGCAACGGCGACCGTGTCCGCGCCTATATCTTCGACGTCCGCCGCGAGACGAGAGGCCCGCAGATCTTCCTCTCCCGCACTCATCCTCAATTCATGGCGAAGCTGTTCGCGCAGGAGGTGCCGGAGATCTATGATGGCATCGTCGAGATCAAGGCGGTCGCCCGCGATCCCGGCTCGCGCGCGAAAATCGGCGTGATTTCCCGAGATTCCTCGGTCGATCCGGTCGGCGCCTGCGTCGGCATGCGCGGCTCGCGCGTGCAGGCGGTGGTGAACGAATTGCAGGGCGAGAAGATCGACATCATTCCCTGGTCGCCCGACATCGCGACCTTCGTGGTCAACGCGCTGGCACCGGCCGAAGTCTCGAAGGTCGTCATCGACGAAGACCGCGAGCGCATCGAGGTCGTCGTGCCCGACACCAACAACCAGCTCTCGCTGGCGATCGGCCGCCGCGGCCAGAACGTGCGTCTGGCTTCGCAGCTCACCGGCTGGGACATCGACATCCTGACGGAGCAGGAGGAATCGGAGCGTCGCCAGGCTGACTTTGAAAACTCCACCCGCGTCTTCATGGAATCGCTCAACGTCGACGAGGTTGTCGGCCAGTTGCTGGCGTCCGAAGGCTTCACCTCGGTCGAGGAACTCGCGATGGTGGACGTCAAGGAACTCGCCAGCATCGAGGGCTTCGACGAGGAGACCGCGCAGGAGCTGCAGAACCGCGCCCGCGAATATCTTGAGCAGCAGGAAGCCGAGCTCGAGGCCAAACGCAAGGAACTTGGCGTCGAGGACGCCCTCAAGGACGTGCCCGGCGTGACCTCGAAAATGCTGGTGAAGTTCGGCGAGAACGACATCAAGACCGTCGACGATCTCGCCGGCTGCGCCACCGACGATCTGGTCGGCTGGACCGAGCGCAAGGAAGGCAGCGAGCCAACCAAGCACGCTGGTGCGCTCGACGGCATCGACATCTCCCGCGACGATGCCGAAGCGATGATCATGCAGGCCCGCGTCAAGGCCGGCTGGATCACCGAGGCCGATCTTGCCAAGCCCGCTGAGGAGGCTGAGGCGAGCGAAGATCAGCCGGCTTAAGGGCGAAGGAGAATGTCACCCGGATGCTCGCCAGCACTGACAGCGAACTCGACCATGGGCCGCGGACCGAAAGGTCCGCGACCATGCGCATGTGCGCGGTCAGCCGCAAGGTCCGGCCGATCGACGAGCTGATCCGCTTCGTCGTCTCGCCGCAAGGCGACATAGTTCCCGACCTCAAGCGCAAGCTGCCCGGACGCGGCATGTGGATCACCGCCTCGCGGCAGGTGGTTGCGGAAGCCGTGCGGCGTCACCAATTTAACAAGGCCTTCAAGCGCGAGCTGCGCGCCCCTCAGACGCTTCCCGCCGACATCGAAGCGCTCCTGGTTCGGAGCGTGACGGAAGCCCTTGGGATCGCCGCCAAGGCGGGCCAGGTCGTGGCCGGCTTCGGCAAGGTCGAGAGCGCCCTTCGGGAAGGTACGGTCGAGGTCCTGATCCACGCCAGCGACGGGGCCGCGGACGGAATCCGCAAATTGGACATGCTGGCGCGTCAAAATGCCGGAAATCGCGGCGCCAAGCCGCAGATTCCCGTCGTCACCGCGCTGAAATCGATAGAATTGGATTTGGCACTGACCCGGTCAAATGTGATACATGCTGCGCTGCTCGCGGGCCCGGCGAGCAGGTCATTCCTGTCACGTAGCCAGATGCTGGTCCGATACCGGATGGCGGACGATGGCAAGACGGCCGAAAAACACGGCCAGGATTTCTGAGAGACAACGACGAACCGATATGACGGTGCGGCAACGCACAACGACAACAGATCAGGATTAGGACTGCTGAATGGTTGATACCAAGACCCCTGGCGACAAGAAGCTGAGCGTTCCGAGCAAGACGCTATCGCTCAAGCCGCGCGTCGAAACGGGCACCGTGCGCCAGAGCTTCAGCCACGGCCGGAGCAAGCAGGTCGTGGTCGAGAAGCGCGGCAAGCGCCGCATTGGCGACGGCCCCGAGCCGCACACGCCTGAGGTGACGGCGAAACCGGCACCGGCCGCGCCCGCGCCGTCGCGCCCTGCCCCGCCGCCCGCCCCACCGCGCAACGCCGGTTCCGGGGTGGTGCTGCGTACCCTGACCGAAGATGAGCGTTCGGCCCGCGCCAGCGCGCTGGCCGATGCCAAGCTGCGCGAGGTCGAGGAACGCCGTCAGGCCGAGGAAGAGGCGCAGCGCCGCGCTGCCCGCGAGGCTGCCGAACGCGCCGAGCGCGAAGCCGCCGAAGCCCGTCGCAAGGCCGAGGATGAGCGTCATCGCCACGAGGACGAAGCCAAGCGGAAGGCCGAGACCGAGGCCAAGAAGCGTTTTGGCGAAGGCGAGCAGCCTTCTGCCGCACGTCCCGCAACGGCAGCTCCGGCGACTAGCGCTCCCCGCTCCGCGCCAGGTACGGCGCGACCTGCGGCGACCACCACTGCGCGCCCGACGACGACCACTCAGCGGCCGGCCGGCCCGGCGGGGCGCGCTCCCGCGGTTGCGGCCGGACCCGACGAGGACGACGGTCCGCGCCAGATCCGTCGCGGTCCCGGCGGTGTCGCGCGTCCTGCGGCCGCCCCCAAGACCACCCACAAGCCCGGCCCGCAGAAGGAGCGCGGCCGCCTTACCGTCGTCACCGCGCTCAATGCCGATGAGGTGCGCGAGCGTTCGATCGCCTCGTTCCGCCGCCGCACCCAGCGCCTCAAGGGCCACGCCTCGAACGAGCCCAAGGAAAAGCTCATCCGCGAGGTGACGATTCCGGAAGCGATCACCATCCAGGAGCTCGCCAACCGTATGTCCGAGCGCGCGGTCGACGTCATCCGCATGCTGATGAAGCAGGGCGCGATGCACAAGATCACCGACGTGATCGACGCCGACACCGCGCAGCTGATCGCGGAAGAGCTCGGCCACACCGTCAAGCGCGTTGCCGCCTCGGACGTGGAAGAGGGCCTGTTCGACCAGGTCGATGATTCCACCGACACCGAACCGCGTTCGCCTGTCGTGACAGTGATGGGTCACGTCGACCACGGCAAGACCTCGCTGCTCGATGCGCTGCGCCATGCCAACGTGGTTTCCGGCGAAGCCGGCGGCATCACCCAGCATATCGGCGCCTATCAGGTGCTGTCGCCGGAGAGCGGCAAGAAGATCACCTTCATCGACACGCCCGGCCACGCTGCGTTCACTGCGATGCGCGCCCGCGGCGCCAAGGTCACCGACATCGTCGTGCTGGTGGTCGCGGCCGATGACGGCGTGATGCCGCAAACGGTCGAAGCCATCAACCACGCCAAGGCGGCAGGCGTGCCGATCATCGTTGCCATCAACAAGATCGACAAGCCCGATGCCAAGCCCGAGCGCGTCCGCACCGAGCTGCTCCAGCACGAGGTTCAGGTCGAATCCTTCGGCGGCGAAGTCGTCGACGTCGAGGTGTCCGCCAAGAACAAGACCAATCTCGACAAGCTGCTCGAGATGATCGCGCTGCAGGCCGAAATCCTCGACCTCAAGACCAATTCGGAGCGTCCGGCCGAAGGCACCGTGATCGAGGCCAAGCTCGATCGCGGCCGTGGTCCGGTCGCGACCGTGCTGGTCCAGCGCGGCACGCTCCGTGTCGGTGATATCATCGTCGCAGGCGCCGAGATGGGCCGCGTCCGCGCGCTGATCTCCGATCAGGGCGAGACGGTGCAGGAGGCCGGTCCTTCGGTGCCGGTCGAGGTGCTCGGCTTCAACGGTCCGCCGGAAGCCGGCGATCGTCTCGCGGTGGTCGAGAACGAAGCCCGCGCCCGCCAGATCACCAGCTACCGCGCGCATCAGAAGCGCGAGAACGCGGCTGCCTCGATCTCCGGCATGCGCGGCTCGCTCGAGCAGATGATGTCCCAATTGAAGACCGCGGGCCGCAAGGAATTCCCGCTGATCATCAAGGCCGACGTGCAGGGCTCGCTGGAAGCGATCCTCGGCTCACTGGAGAAGCTCGGCACCGACGAAGTCGCAGCCCGCATCCTGCATGCCGGCGTCGGCGGCATTTCGGAATCCGACGTGACGCTCGCGGAAGGCTTCAACGCCGCGATCATCGGCTTCTCGGTTCGAGCCAACAAGGAAGCGGCCGCGGCGGCCAAGCGCAACGGCATCGAGATCCGCTACTACAACATCATCTACGACCTCGTGGACGACGTGAAGAAGGCGATGAGCGGCCTGCTCGCGCCGACCTTGCGCGAAACCATGCTGGGCAATGCCGCGATCCTGGAGATCTTCAACATCTCCAAGGTCGGCAAGGTCGCCGGCTGCCGGGTCACCGACGGCACCGTGGAACGCGGCGCCAATGTGCGCCTGATCCGCGACAACGTGGTCGTGCACGAAGGCAAGCTCTCGACGCTGAAGCGCTTCAAGGACGAAGTGAAGGAAGTCCAGTCGGGCCAGGAATGCGGCATGGCCTTCGAGAACTATCACGACATGCGAGCCGGTGACGTAATCGAGTGTTATCGCGTGGAGACGATCCAGCGCTCCCTGTAAGTCCAAATCTTACCGAAGCGTTCGGATCTTTTTGAACTGAGATTGCGGGAGTGCGATGGCCGGATTTTTCCGGCCCTCCACCCCTCTTCGTTTCAACAAGACAAACGACAATGCCCGTGTCCCAAACACGGGCATGACGAGGTGATTTTCGAGAATGCCACGCCATCATCAGAAGAAGAGTTCCGCGCCCGGCGGAGGCTCGCAACGCCAGTTGCGCGTCGGCGAGCAGGTTCGCCATGCGATGGCCGAGATTCTGGCGCAAGGCAACGTGCATGATGCGGATCTCGAAGGTCACATCATCACCGTGCCGGAGGTGCGGATGTCGCCCGACCTGAAGCTCGCAACGATCTACGTGATGCCGCTCGGTGGCCGCGACACCGAGATCGTCATCAGCGCACTCGAGCGCAACAAGAAGTTCCTGCGTGGCGAAGTCGCGCGGCGCGTTAACCTGAAATTTGCACCTGACATTCGCTTCCGCGTCGATGAGCGATTCGATGAAGCGGAACGGATCGAGAAGCTTTTGCGAACACCTGCGGTGCAGAAGGACCTGGAACAGGATCCGGATTCGGATCGGGAAGAAGAACGATGACGATGGACCCGGCTCACGACACGATCAGCGGCGAACAGGCCGATCAACGCGACGTGCAGACAAATAATTTTGCGGATCTGGGCAGCAATTCTCAGCCGCACCAGGAGCCGCGCCGCGTCAACAATGATCCCCGCGCCAAGCAGCAGCAGAAGGGCAACCAGCCGCGCCGCGACCGGCGCGACGTCCACGGCTGGGTCGTGCTCGACAAGCCGATCGGCATGACCTCGACGCAAGCGGTCGCGGTGCTGAAGCGCCTGTTCAACGCCAAGCGCGCGGGACACGCCGGCACGCTCGATCCGCTCGCCTCGGGCGGCCTGCCAATCGCACTCGGCGAAGCCACCAAGACCGTCCCCTTCGTGATGGACGGCCGCAAACGCTATCAGTTCACCGTGTGCTGGGGCGAGGAGCGCGATACCGACGACATCGAAGGGCGGGTGACCGCGACCTCCGACCAGCGCCCGACCCGGGAAGCCATCATGGCCCTGTTGCCCCGGTTTACCGGGGTGATCGAGCAGATCCCGCCGCGCTATTCCGCGATCAAGGTCCAGGGCGAGCGCGCCTATGACCTCGCGCGCGACGGCGAGGTCGTAGAGCTGGCGCCCCGCCCCGTCGAGATTCATCATTTAACCCTTGTCGATCAACTGGATACCGACCGGGCCGTGTTCGAGGCGGAGTGCGGCAAGGGCACGTATGTGCGGGCGCTGGCCCGCGATATGGGTCGGATTCTCGGCACTTTTGGCCATATCTGCGCGCTGCGGCGGACCCTGGTCGGCCCATTTGGCGAAAACGACATGATTCCGCTGGATCAGTTGGAGGCTTTGTGCCATAGAGCCGCGTCCGGCGAGGGCAGCCTCGCCGACGCGCTTTTGCCCGTTGAGACCGCGCTGGACGACATCCCGGCACTGGCCGTCACTCGGGCTGATGCGGCAAGGCTCCACCGGGGCCAGGCCGTTTTGTTGCGCGGACGGGATGCGCCCACTTGTAGCGGCACAGTCTATGTCACGGTGGCAGGCCGTCTTTTGGCGCTTGCCGAAGTTGGCAATGGCGAAATCATCCCCAAGCGTGTGTTCAACCTGACCGGCCTGACTGCCAGCCCCGGTCGCAACGAGAGAAATTGACGATGTCGATTGCCGCAGAACGCAAAGCGGAAGTCATCAAGACGAATGCCACCAAAGCCGGTGACACCGGCTCGCCTGAGGTTCAGGTCGCGATCCTGTCGGAACGCATCAACAACCTCACCAACCATTTCAAGACCCACGTGAAGGATAACCATTCGCGTCGCGGCCTCTTGAAGCTGGTCTCGACCCGCCGCTCGCTCCTCGACTACCTCAAGAAGAAGGACGAGGCGCGGTACAAGGCGCTGCTCGAGAAGCACAACATTCGTCGCTAAAGAGTTCCTGCGCGCGCCACTGGCGCGCGTTTTCGCGCGTGGTTTCGAACGAAAGCGCTTCTTTAAAGGTTTTTGATTGAGGCTGCGTGCGCGTCGGATGCGAGCCGTTGACGGTTGGCATCCGGGCATGATGGCGAAGACCACGGTTCGGTGTTCGCGTTCGTGCCGACTGACAGTCCAGCAGCAATCCGGCGGCTGGGCACAACGGGCAAGGCGCCCGTATGACCCGAAAGGATGGACGCCATCCGAAATCCAAAAACCATGGCAGGATCGCAGGCCGCTGGTCATCGCGCCGATCAGCGTCCCGCAATCTTGCGCATGGTTTTTGTTTTTCGAAGCGTCCCTTCTTTCGAGAACCCATGAAAGAAGACCTCCTATGTTCAATAAGCATTCAGTCGAGATCGACTGGGGCGGACGCCCTCTCAAGCTTGAAACCGGCAAGATCGCCCGCCAGGCCGACGGCGCCGTCGTCGCCACCTATGGCGAGACCGTGGTGCTTGCCACCGTCGTCGCGGCGAAGACGCCGCGCGAAGGCGTCGACTTCCTGCCGCTCACCGTCGATTACCAGGAGAAGACCTACGCTGCGGGCCGCATTCCCGGCGGCTATTTCAAGCGCGAGGGCCGTCCGACCGAGAAGGAGACGCTGGTCTCCCGCCTGATCGACCGTCCGATCCGCCCGCTGTTCGTCGACGGTTGGCGCAACGAGACCCAGGTGATCGTCACCGTGCTCTCGCACGACATGGAAAACGATCCCGATATCGTGGCGATGGTCGCGGCCTCCGCCGCGCTGACGCTGTCCGGCGCGCCCTTCAAGGGCCCGATCGGCGCAGCCCGCGTCGGCTTTGCCAATGACGAATTCGTCCTCAATCCGACGCTGGACGAGATGGTCGACACCCAGCTCGACCTCGTCGTCGCCGGCACCGCCGACGCCGTGCTGATGGTGGAATCGGAAGCCAAGGAGCTCAACGAAGACATCATGCTCGGCGCGGTGATGTTCGGTCACCGCCACTTCCAGCCGGTGATCAACGCGATCATCGAGCTCGCCGAGAAGGCCGCGAAGGAGCCGCGCGAAGTCACCGTGATCGACAATTCGGCGATCGAAAAGGAAATGCTCGGCTTGATCGAGCAGGAGCTGCGCGCCGCCTACGCGATCCCCGTGAAGCAGGAGCGCTATGCTGCCGTCGGCCTCGCCAAGGAAAAGGTGATGGCCCACTACTTCCCGGAAGGGCAGGAGCCGAAATACGACAAGCTCCGCATCGCCGGCGTGTTCAAGGAGCTCGAGGCCAAGATCGTCCGCTGGAACATCCTCGACACCGGCAAGCGCATCGACGGCCGCGACTCCAAGACCGTGCGCAACATCGTCGCCGAAGTCGGCGTGCTGCCCCGCGCCCACGGCTCGGCGCTGTTCACCCGCGGCGAGACCCAGGCGATGGTTGTGACCACGCTCGGCACCGGTGAGGACGAGCAGTACATCGACGCGCTGTCGGGGACGTACAAGGAAACGTTCCTGCTGCACTACAACTTCCCGCCCTACTCAGTCGGCGAGACCGGCCGCCTCGGCGGCACCAAGCGCCGCGAGATCGGCCACGGCAAGCTCGCCTGGCGCGCGATCCACCCGGTGCTGCCGCCGCATCACGAGTTCCCCTACACCATCCGCGTGGTGTCGGAGATCACCGAATCCAACGGCTCCTCGTCGATGGCATCGGTCTGCGGCGCCTCGCTGGCGCTGATGGACGCCGGCGTGCCGTTGAAGCGGCCGACCGCGGGCATCGCGATGGGCTTGATCCTCGAAGACAAGCGCTTTGCGGTTCTCTCGGACATCCTCGGTGACGAGGACCATCTCGGCGACATGGACTTCAAGGTGGCCGGCACCGAGCTGGGCATCACCTCGCTCCAGATGGACATCAAGATCGAGGGCATCACCGAGGAGATCATGCGCGTCGCCCTCGGCCAGGCCAAGGATGGACGTATCCACATCCTCGGCGAAATGGCCAAGGCGCTCACCAACGCCCGCGCGGAGCTCGGCGAATACGCGCCGCGGATCGAGACCTTCAAGATCCCGACCGACAAGATTCGCGAAGTGATCGGCACCGGCGGCAAGGTGATCCGCGAAATCGTCGAGAAGACCGGCGCCAAGGTCAACATCGAGGACGACGGCACCGTGAAGGTCGCCTCCAGCGACGGCGAGGCGATGAAGGCCGCGATCAAGTGGATCAAGTCGATCGCGTCCGAGCCGGAAGTCGGCCAGATCTATGACGGCACCGTCGTCAAGGTGATGGAATTCGGCGCCTTCGTGAACTTCTTCGGCTCCAAGGACGGCCTCGTCCACATCAGCCAGCTCGCGTCCAACCGCGTGCAGAAGACCTCCGATGTCGTCAAGGAAGGCGACAAGGTTAAGGTCAAGCTGCTCGGCTTCGACGACCGCGGCAAGACCCGCCTGTCGATGAAGGTGGTCGACCAGACCACCGGCGAGGACCTCGAGGCCAAGGAGAAGGCCGCCGAGGGCGAGAAGGCCCCGCGCGAAGCGGCGGGCGAGTAAGTCTCGCCACACGGACAAAAACATGAAGGGCGGCCGAGAGGCCGCCCTTTTGTTTGTACTCGCCCCGGGGAGCGCTGCGCTCCCTCTCCCGCAAGCGGGAGAGGTGCAGAGCCTCAAGCCGTGAGATCGAACCGGTCGAGATTCATCACCTTGGTCCAGGCCTTGGCGAAGTCCTTGACGAACTTCTCCTTGGAATCCGACGTGGCGTAGACCTCGGCGAAGGCGCGGAGCTGCGAGTGCGCGCCGAAGATGAGATCGACGCGCGTGCCGGTCCACTTGACCGCGTTGGTCTTGCGGTCGCGGGCCTCATAGGTGCCGTCAGCGCCGGCCGGCGTCCACTGCGTGCTCATGTCGAGCAGGTTGACGAAGAAGTCGTTGCTTAGCGTTCCCACCTTGGCGGTGAAGACGCCGTGCTTCGAACCGTTCGCATTGGCGCCGAGCACGCGCAGGCCGCCGACGAGCACCGTCATCTCCGGGCCGGTGAGCCGAAGCAGCTGCGCACGATCGACGAGCGCCTCCTCGGGCATCATGAACTGATGCCGCTTGCCGATATAGTTGCGGAAACCATCGGCCCGCGGCTCCAGCGGCGCGAAGGAAGCAGCATCCGTCTGCTCCTGCGAGGCATCCATGCGGCCCGGCGTGAAGCCGACCTTGACCTCGACGCCGGCATCCTGGGCGGCCTTCTCGACCGCGGCGGTGCCGCCGAGCACGATCAGGTCTGCGAGCGAGACCTTCTTCGCGCCGGACGAGGCGTTGAAGTCCTTCTGAATCGCTTCGAGCTTGCCGAGCACCTTGGAGAGCTGAGCGGGCTGGTTCACCTCCCAGTCCTTCTGCGGGGCGAGACGGATGCGCGCGCCGTTGGCGCCGCCGCGCTTGTCCGAGCCGCGGAACGTCGAGGCCGACGCCCAAGCGGTCGAGACCAGCTCCGATACGGACAGACCCGAGGCGAGGATCTTCGTCTTCAGCGAGGCGATGTCCTGCTCGCCGACCAGCTCGTGATTCACGGCCGGAATCGGGTCCTGCCAGATCAGCGTCTCCTTCGGCACCAGCGGGCCGAGATAGCGCTGGATCGGCCCCATGTCGCGGTGCGTGAGCTTGAACCAGGCGCGGGCGAAGGCGTCCGCGAACTGATCGGGATGCTCGAGAAAGCGTCGCGAGATCTTCTCATAGGCCGGATCGAAGCGGAGCGAGAGGTCCGTGGTCAGCATCGTCGGCCGATGCTTCTTCGACTTGTCGAAGGCATCAGGAATGATCGCCTCGGCATTCTTGGCCGTCCACTGGTGCGCGCCGCCGGGGCTCTTCGTCAGCTCCCATTCGTACTTGAACAGGTTCTCGAAGAAGCTGTTGCTCCACTTTGTCGGCGTGGTGGTCCATGTCACCTCGAGACCACTGGTGATGGAATCGCCCGCGAGGCCCGTACCGTGCTTGCTCTTCCAGCCGAGGCCCTGGTCCTCGAGCGCGCCCGCTTCCGGCTCCGGACCGACCAGCGACGGATCGCCCGCGCCGTGGGTCTTGCCGAACGTATGGCCGCCGGCGATCAGCGCGACGGTTTCCTCGTCGTTCATCGCCATGCGGAAGAAGGTCTCACGGATATCCTTGGCCGCGGCGATCGGATCCGGCTTGCCGTTCGGGCCTTCCGGATTGACGTAGATGAGGCCCATCTGGACCGCGCCCAGCGGCTCGGCGAGCTGACGCTCACCGCTGTAGCGCTCATCGCCCAGCCAGGTCCCTTCGGGGCCCCAGTAGAGCTCTTCCGGCTCCCAAACGTCGGCGCGGCCACCCGCGAAACCAAACGTCTTGAAGCCCATCGATTCCAGCGCGACGTTGCCCGCGAGCACCATCAGGTCGGCCCACGAAAGCTTGCGGCCGTACTTCTGCTTGATCGGCCACAGCAGCCGGCGCGCCTTGTCGAGGTTGGCGTTGTCGGGCCAGCTGTTGAGCGGCGCGAAGCGCTGCTGACCGGCGCCGGCGCCACCGCGGCCGTCGGTGATGCGGTAAGTGCCCGCGCTGTGCCAGGCCATGCGGATCATCAGGCCGCCGTAATGACCGAAGTCGGCCGGCCACCACTCCTGCGAGTCCGTCATCAGAGCGGTCAGGTCCTTGATGACCGCGTTCAGGTCGAGCGACTTGAACTCCTTGGCATAGTCGAATTCTTTGCCCATCGGATCGGACAGGTCGGAATTCTTGTGCAGCACCTCGATGTTGAGCTGCGTCGGCCACCAGTCGCGGTTTGAGCGCGCGGGTTTTCCGCCCGAAAACGGGCATTTCGAAGTGTCGTCCATGAATACCTCCTCTGGCGGCGGCGAACTCGCGCCCTTGACCAGGTAGAACCACTCTAAGCATCGCCTCCTATCAGGGGAAGTTGACTTTAATGATCGCTGCGATAGGATTTTCTGATGATAAACCTGACGCTGCGTCAGCTTCGCTATTTCGATGCGCTGGCGCGCCACGGCCATTTCGGCCGCGCCGCCGAGGCCTGCTCGATCTCGCAGCCAGCCTTGTCGATGCAGATCAAGGAGTTGGAAGGGACCCTCGGCGGCCTGCTGCTGGAGCGTAGCGCGCGGCAGGTGGCGCTGACCCGGTTCGGCGAGGAGCTCGCGCAACGCGTCCGCGAGATTTTGCGCTCGGTCGATGAGCTCGGCGATTTCGCCCGGGCTTCACAGGATCGCTTCGCCGGCCGCCTGCGCATTGGCATGATCCCGACCATCGCACCGTATCTCCTGCCCAAGATCACCAAGAATCTCACGCGCATGCATCCCGAGCTCGACATCCGCGTGCGCGAAACCATGACGCCGCGGCTGATCCAGGAGCTGGTCGAAGGCCGGCTCGACACCGCCATCGTCGCGCTGCCGGTGTCCGAGCCCTCGCTCACCGAGGTCGCGCTATTCGACGAGAAATTCCTGCTGGTGCGGCCGGGCGCGGACGAGGGCACCCCGGTGCCGTCGCGCGAGATGATGCGCGAGATGCGGCTATTGCTGCTCGAAGAGGGGCACTGCTTCCGCGAACAGGCGCTGTCCTTCTGCAACATGCAATCGGCGCCGCCGCGCGAGATGCTGGATGCGAATTCGCTCTCGACGCTGGTCCAGATGGTCAGTGCCGGCATCGGCGTCACCCTGATTCCGGAGATGGCGGTGCCGGTGGAGACGCGATCGGCCTCGGTCTCGCTGGCGCGCTTCCGCGACCCCGAGCCCTCCCGCACCATCGGCATGGTCTGGCGCAAGACCAGCCCGCTGGCGCGACAGCTGCTGCAAATCTCCGAGGTGGTGTGCCTGTCGGCCGGCAAGGCGCGCCCACGTCAGGCGGCGCGCAGCCTCAGAGCCTGAGTTGCCGGATGTCGCAACCGATCATCCGCATCGCGCGCGCAGACGAATATGACGAGATCGCCCGCGTCTGGATGCTGAGCTGGGTCTCGACCGGCCTCGCCGAGGTCAGCGATTTCCTGCTGGCAAATCTCCGCGCCCGGATCCGACGCGAGATCGAGGACGGCTGGAGCCTGTTCGTCGCCGACGACAACGGCACGATCGCCGCGATGCTGGCGCTGCATCTGCCGAAGCGCTATCTCGACATGCTTTTCGTCGCGCCCGCTTATCAGGGCCAATCGCTCGGCCGGCGATTGCTCGCCTTCACACGCACGCAACTGCCTGACGAGATGTACCTGCGTTGCGTGCGCGAGAACGAAAAGGCCTGGCGCTGGTATGAGCGCGAAGGTTTCGTGTTCGAGACGGAAGAGATCGAACCGTCGAACGGGTTCGTGATGAAATATTATCGATGGAAGAATAAAGGAGACGCGTCATGATCAAGCTTTATTGGTCACCCCGCTCGCGCTCGTTCACGACGCTCTGGTTGATGGAGGAGAGCGGTCTGCCCTACGAGCGCGTGCTGACCGACATCTCGACCGGCGCGCAGAAGGCGCCGGATTATTTGAAGATCAACCCGATGGGCAAAGTGCCGGCGTTGACTGACGGCGACGCCGCGCTCGGCGAGGCCGCTGCGATCTGCGCCTATATCGGCGATCGCTATCCCGAGACCAAGCTCGCGCCCGCTGTGATCGATCCGCGCCGCGCGCGCTATCTGCAATGGCTGTTCTTCTCGCCGAGCTGCATCGAGCCCGCCATCATCCAGATCTTCACCAAGATCGAGATCCCGACCTCGACCGCGGCCTGGGGCAGCGCGACGCAGGTCTTCGACGTGCTGGAAGCGGCGCTCGAGAAGGGACCGTGGATCTTGGGCGACAATTTTTCCGCTGCTGACATCACAATCGGCTCGGGCCTGAACTTCGCGGTGCGTCTGTTCAAGATGGTGCCGTCGCGTCCGGCCTTCGACACCTATCTCGCGCGCTGCATGGCCCGGCCGGCGTTCCAGCGCGCAGAGAAGATCGCGGCCGGCTAGTCCGGCGACTTCAAGTCGTCCGGCTTCGGCATCAGGATGATGTTGTACCCGGAATCGACGTAGTGAATCTCGCCGGTCACGCCGCCCGACAGATCCGACAGCAGATACAGCGCCGAGCCGCCGAGCTCGTCGAGCGTGACGCCGCGGCGCAGCGGCGCATGTTTCTGCTGGAATGCGAACATCGCCCGCGCTTCACTGATGCCGGAGCCGGCGAGCGTACGGATGGGGCCTGCGGAGATCGCGTTGACGCGGATGCCGCGCGGCCCGAAATCCGCGGCGAGATAGCGCACTGAGGCTTCCAGCGCCGCCTTGGCCACACCCATCACGTTGTAATTCGGCATCGCCCGCATCGAGGCGCCGAAGGTCAGCGTGATCATGCTGCCGCCCTCTGTCATCAGCTCGGCGGCGCGCTTGGCGACTTCAGTGAAAGAGAAGCAGGAGATCACCATGGTGCGCGAGAAATTCTCGCGGGTGGTGTCGGCGTAGCGGCCCTTCAGCTCGTTCTTGTCGGCGAAGCCGATCGCGTGGATCACGAAGTCGAGCTGGCCCCACTTGTCGCGGAGCGCTGCGAAGGTCGCATCGACGCTGGTGATGTCCTCGACGTCGCAAGGCAGCACCAGATCGACGCCGAGCTGCTCCGCCAACGGCTTGACGCGCTTGCCCAAGGCCTCGCCCTGAAAGGTGAAGGCCAGCTCGGCGCCCTGGGCATGCAGCGTCCTCGCCATGCCCCAGGCGATCGAATGATCATTGGCGATGCCCATGATCAGACCGCGCTTGCCTTTCATCAAACCTTCCATTGCTTCTTTGCTCCCACTATTCCGGGGTCATCGCCCGCGCAGGCGGGCGATCCAGTATTCCAGAGCCGTATGTGATAGATCGAGAAGCCACGGCACACTGGATGCCCGCCTTGGCGGGCATGACAGCATCGCTAAAATCACACATCCAGCCGGCTGAACACCAGAGTGGCGTTGGTGCCGCCGAAGCCGAAGGAGTTCGACAGCACGGTGCCGATCTTGACGTTGTCGATGCGCTTGCGCACGATCGGCATATCCGCGAACACGGGATCGAGCTCCTGGATGTGCGCGCTCTCGCAGATGAAACCATTGTTCATCATCAGCAGCGAATAGATCGCCTCCTGCACGCCGGTAGCGCCCAGGGAGTGGCCGGTCAGCGCCTTGGTCGCGGAGATCGGCGGGCACTTCTCGCCGACGCCGAACACCCTTCGGATCGCCTCGATCTCCGGCGGATCGCCGGCAGGCGTCGAGGTCGCGTGCGGATTGATGTAGTCGACTTTGGTCTTCACCGTCGACATCGCCATGCGCATGCAGCGCTCGGCGCCTTCGCCTGATGGTGCGACCATGTCGTGACCGTCCGAGGTCGCGCCATAACCGACGATCTCGCCATAGATGCGCGCACCGCGCGCCTTGGCATGCTCGAGCTCTTCCAGCACCAGCACGCCGGCGCCGCCGGCGATGACGAAACCATCGCGATTGACGTCGTAGGGACGCGAGGCCGTGGCGGGCGTGTCATTGTACTTCGAGGACATCGCACCCATGGCATCGAACAGCACCGATAGCGACCAGTCCAGCTCCTCGCAGCCGCCTGCAAAGATGACGTCCTGCTTGCCGATCTGGATCGTCTCGTAGGCATTGCCGACGCAATGGTTCGAGGTCGCGCAGGCCGAGGAGATCGAGTAGTTCACGCCCTTGATCTTGAACCAGGTCGCCAGCGTCGCGGAGGCCGTGGAGGACATCGCCTTCGGCACCGCAAACGGGCCGACGCGCTTCGGCCCCTTGGTGCGGGTGATGTCGGCGGACTCGACGATGGTTCGCGCCGAGGGGCCGCCGGAGCCCATGATGATGCCGGTGCGGATGTTGGAGACTTCGTCGGGCGACAGACCGGAATCCTGGATCGCCTGCTCCATCGCGACGTGATTCCACGCCGCGCCCTGACCGAGGAAACGCATGGCGCGGCGGTCGACCACCGTCGATGGATCGAGTGTGGGCTCGCCTTGTACCTGCGAACGGAAGCCGAGCTCGGCATATTTCTCAGCCCGCGAAATGCCCGACTTCGCCTCGTGAAGGCTCGCAAGCACTTCCTGGGTGTTGTTTCCGATCGACGAGACGATGCCCATCCCGGTGACCACAACCCGCCTCATGACAGCCTCGCCTCAATCGTTGCCTTCTTGGTGATGCGCTCAGCCCAGGCTCGTGCCCTGCTTGAACAGGCCGACCTTCAGATCCTTGGCGCGATAAATAATCTGGTCATCGACCGAAAGCCACCCGTCGGCGATACCGAGCACGAGCTTTGCGCGCATCACGCGTTTGATATCGACGTTGTACACAACCTTGCGCGCGTCGGTCAGCACCTGGCCGCCGAACTTCAGCTCGCTGAGGCCGAGCGCGCGGCCGCGACCTTCGCCGCCGCTCCAGCCGAGATAAAAGCCGACCATCTGCCACAGCGCATCAAGGCCGAGGCAGCCGGGCATCACCGGATCGTTCTTGAAGTGGCAGCCGAAGAACCAGAGGTCGGGCTTCACGTCGAGTTCGGCGCGCACTAGACCCTTGCCGAACTCCCCGCCATTGTCGGTAATTTCCGTAATGCGGTCGAACATCAGCATCGGCGGCAGCGGCAACTGGGCATTGCCCGGGCCGAACATTTCGCCGCGGGCACACGCCAGCAGATCTTCGTATTCGTAACCGTTGCGCCTGTTCAGCATGCACGAGCCTCTGTTCTAATCCCGATTGAGCGGCGTTTTTTGGCGAAAATGGGCCCCGTCTCGGTCGGAGAGCAACGCCAATTGCCATCGTCAGGGGCACCTCCCGCAAGCCCGGATGGACTGCGGACCGGGCCACCATGCTTGGCTGCGCCAAATCGGCTAGGCGGAACCGCGCGCTCTCTAACACAGGCCATTTCGAGTGGCAAAGCGCGTCTATGAAGGTAAAATGACCGGCGCTTCGCGCGGTTCCAAGTTTGATTAGAACCTCTCTACTTGCGAGAAACTTGCACCTGCATCTTTCTGTCCTTATATTGCAGAGACATATAGTTCACGCGTGCCCGAAATCTGGATAATGAGCGAGAATACCGCGCCCCCTCACGACGACGACGTCCATTCCGCAGCCCTCTTGTCCGGCCGCCAGCCGGCCCTGACCGGTTGCCCGTGGCACGACGTCAACGAAATGCTCCAGTCCGCCGGGCTCCGTCCGACGCGCCAGCGCATGGCGCTCGGCTGGCTCCTGTTCGGCAAGGGTGCGCGCCACCTCACGGCTGAAATGCTCTACGAGGAAGCGACGTTGGCCAAGGTTCCGGTGTCGCTGGCGACCGTCTACAACACGCTGAACCAGCTCACCGATGCCGGCCTGCTCCGTCAGGTCAGCGTCGACGGCACCAAGACCTATTTCGACACCAACGTCACCACCCACCACCACTATTACCTCGAGAACAGCCATGAGCTGGTGGATATCGAGGATCCGCATCTGGCGCTGTCCAAGATGCCCGAGGTGCCCGAGGGTTACGAGATCTCGCGCATCGACATGGTCGTGCGCCTGCGCAAGAAGCGCTGAGATTTGCTGAGATAAATCTGAGATCGTCGTGGCCGGGCTTGTCCCGGCCATTTTTCGTTTGCCCAGCCGTCCTGGACGACGCCTGCGGCGTCAATTCACCTGCTCGTCCGAGTACACGCCCCAGAGGCGCTCCTGCTGGATCCAGCCGTCAAAGCCGCTGCCGGTGACGTGACACCAGCCTGCGCTGCACTTCTTCACTTGCGTGACGACGCCGGCCTGGAGCTTGGCTGCGACCGCGCTGTCGGGATCGGGACGGTCGTAGATCGGCGCGAGGTCGTCCTTGTGCTTCATGGTGACGACCGCGGTACGGCGGCCCGACAGCAGCGAGTGATAGACCCAGCCCTCGGCGCCTTCGGAATCACGCACCCGGCGCCAGTTCTCGAATTCAGCAGTGATTTCCACCGGCAGGCCGGCGCGGGTATAGACCCAGGCCACGTCATTGTCCTTGGTCGGGCCGGCGCGAACGTTGACGTGATCCGACTTGAGGCTGACATAGCGCGGCACCGGCAGTCCGCTGGCGGTCTGGGGGGTGGTGTCCTTCGCCGAATGCGAGGGGCTGACCGAGGCGCTCAACCAGGTGCAAACGAGCGCCATCACCGAACAAAAACGCCCCAACGCCATCAACCCGTCTCCTGTCGAAGACCCGCCCGAGGCGGGTCCTCACCCCAAAATCCAAAACCCTGCCGCGTCAGCCCCTGTCCCGCCCCACGCGGGTGTTCCCCAGAACGAGGTCCGCAAGCCCTGACCCGTGGTTCTTGTCTTGGCCCGGCCTTCTGCTAGAGAGGACGGACGCTTGAACAACCAGTTTGCCCCGATTTTCCGGCCGGAAATATCGGGAGAGCTTGAAGGAAACGCCGGGGACGACACGGCTAGGGCAGTGTCGAACAACCGGGTTAATGAGGCCTCAACGGCCAGCTTTTGGTGACAGAGGCGGGCTGCGACGCCTCATGAGGGCAGGACATGTCGGTGAAGAAAAAGCCCCTCGTCGTTGTGACGCGCAAGCTGCCGGACTCGGTCGAGACGCGCATGCGCGAGCTGTTCGACGCGCGGATCAATCTCGACGATACGCCGATGTCGGCCGAGCAGATCGCGGAAGCCGCGCGCACCGCCGACGTGCTGGTTCCGACCGTGACCGACCACATCAGTGCCGATGTCATCAATCAGCCAGACTGCAAGCTCCGCCTGATCGCCAATTTCGGCAATGGCGTGGACAATATCGACGTCGAAGCCGCGCATGCCCGCGGCATCACCGTCACCAACACGCCAAAAGTTCTGACCGAAGACACCGCCGATATGACCATGGCGCTGATCCTCGCCGTACCCAGGCGGATGATAGAAGGCGCTTCGATCCTGACGGAAGGAAAGCCCTGGGCAGGCTGGTCGCCGACCTGGATGCTCGGCCATCGCATCGGGGGAAAACGGCTCGGCATCATCGGCATGGGCCGCATCGGCCAGGCGGTGGCGCGCCGCGCCCGCGCCTTCGGCCTGCAGATCCACTATCACAACCGCCGCCCGGTCGCGCCGAAGATCGCCGAGGAACTGGGCGCGACCTATTGGGAGAGCCTCGACCAGATGCTGGCGCGGATGGATATCATCTCGGTGAACTGTCCGCACACGCCGGCGACCTATCATTTGCTCTCGGCGCGGCGACTGAAGCTGATCCGGAAAGACGCCTACATCGTCAACACCGCTCGCGGCGAAGTGACCGACGAGGACACGCTGATCAAGCTGATCGAAGGCGGCGAGATCGGCGGCGCCGGCCTCGACGTCTACGAGCATGAGCCCGCGGTCAACCCAAAACTGGTGCGGCTCGCCAAGGCGGGCAAGGTGACACTGATGCCGCATATGGGCTCCGCCACCATCGAAGGCCGCGTCGAGATGGGCGAGAAGGTCATCATCAACATCCGCACCTTCCTGGATGCCCACAAGCCGCCGGATCGCGTGCTGCCGAGCATGCTCTAGGATCGATCCGTCTTGCGCTTCCGCCAACCTGCGACGTAATCGATGAAGGCCCGCAGCGCCGGCGGCACTTGGCGGCGGCTCGGATAGTACAGGAACGGTCCGGGAAACGGCTCGCACCAGTCCTCCATGAGGCTGACCAGCGCGCCGGACTTCACGGCGTCATGGACGTAGCCATCGAGCGTTGCCCAGATGCCGGCGCCGTCGAGTACAGCGCGCATGGAAAGATTCATATTGGTCGAAATCAGCTTGGCCGGCGGATCCACCTTCACGATTTGGCCAGCCTTCTCGAATTCCCAATCGTGCATGACGCCGCTTGAGTAGCGTGCGCGGATGCAATCATGGTCGAGCAGGTCCCTCGGATGTTTCGGCCTGCCGCGGCGCGCGACGTAGTCGGGCGATGCGACGACAATATAGCGCTGCGAGCCGCTTAGCGGAATCGCCACCATGTCCTGCGCGAGATGTTCGCCATAGCGCACGCCGGCATCGTAGCCGGCGCTGACGATGTCGACGAAACCGCTCTCGGAGACGATGTCGAGATCGATTTGCGGATATGCTGCGAGGAACGGCCCCGCCATCGGCGCCAGCACGAGGTCGACCGCCGGCGGCGGCGCATTGATACGCAGGCGGCCCGAGGCGACCTCGCGCAGGCCCCGCACCAGATCCAAGGCATCGCCGACGTCGCGCAAGGCCGGTGCGACGCGCGATAGCAGCAGTTCGCCCGCCTCGGTCAGCGCGACACTGCGGGTGGTGCGGTTCATCAGGCGGACGCCGAGGCGCTCCTCCAGGTCCCGTAGTCGCTGGCTAAGGCTCGACACCGACACGCGAATATCCTGCGCCGCACGCCGGAAATTGCGGGTGCGGGCGACCGCCACGAAGACATCGAGATCGCGCAGGTCAGGCTCGGCCATTATTCGCTAGAATGAACAAGCTATTCTGGATTGTCCAGCTTATCGGGACAATGGACCAGGGGCATATCTGGCCTCGTCACGCGGCGCACTCAGCCTGCCGCATCTTTCGAGGAGAGCCATCATGGAACAGCGCAAACTCGGTTCAACCGGCCCCATCGTTTCCGCCTTTGGGCTCGGCTGTATGGGCATGTCAGAGGTCTACGGCCCCGCCGATCGCGGCGAGGCCATCGCCACGGTCCATGCGGCACTCGATGCCGGCATCACGCTGCTGGATACCGGCGACTTCTACGCGATGGGCCACAACGAGATGTTGGTCCGCGAGGCGCTGAAGGATACTTCGCGCGACAAGGTCCAGATCAGCGTCAAATTCGGCGCGCTGCGCGGCCCGGCCGGCGAATTCGCCGGCATGGATTGCCGCCCCATAGCGATCAAGAATTTCCTGGCCTATTCGCTGCAACGTCTCGGCACCGAGTATATCGACATCTACCGCCCGGCCCGGCTCGATCCGAACGTACCGATCGAGGAGACGATCGGCGGCCTCGCCGAACTGGTGAAGGCCGGCTACATCAGGCATATCGGCCTGTCCGAGGTCGGCTCCGACACCATCCGCCGCGCGCATGCCGTGCACCCGATCGCCGATCTCCAGATCGAATACTCGCTGATCGAGCGCGGCATCGAACGCGATATCCTCAAGACCTGCCGCGAGCTCGGCATTGGCATCACGGCCTATGGCGTGCTGGCGCGTGGACTGATCAGCGGCCATTGGACGAAGGACAGCGGCAAGGCCGGCAAGGACTACCGGCTGATGACACCACGTTTCCAGGGCGCGAACCTCGACGCCAATCTCGCGCTGGTGGAGCAGCTTCGCGCGGTCGCGAACGACATCCGCGCAACGCCGGCACTGGTTGCGATCGCCTGGGTGGCGGCGCAGGGCCAGGAGATCGTACCGCTGGTCGGCGCGAGAACCCGCACCCGTCTGGCCGAAGCACTCGGCGCAACCAAGGTGACGCTGACACAGGCTCATCTCGCAGCGCTGGCAAAGGCATTTCCGCCGGATGTCGCCGCCGGCACGCGCTATGCGGCCGAACAGATGGCGCATCTCGACAGCGAGAAGCCGGCCACGCGGTAGCGGCGATCAGGTGCGATGAGCGCTGAGATCAGTGATGACGGGCCCATCGCCGTTGAGCGGATTGGCGGGATCGCGCCCATAGCGCAGCGTTTCGAAGCGCATCGCGCGCGCATCGATCATCAGGAGGCGGCCGATGAGGCCGTCGCCAAAGCCGACGATCTCGCGGATCGCCTCCAGCGCCATCATCGAGCCGAGCACGCCCGCCAGCGCCCCCATGACGCCGGCCTCCGCACAGGCCGGCACCGTGCCAGGCGGCGGCGCCTCGGGAAACAGGCAGCGATAGGTCGGATTGAATTCGCCCTGCTCGTTCATCTCATGTGCACGGATGGTGGTGAGCGAGCCGTCAAAGGTTCCGAGCGCCGCGGTGATCAGCGGCCGCTTTGCAAAGAAGCAGGCGTCCGAGACCAGATAGCGCGTTGAGAAATTATCGGAGCCGTCGAGCACGAGATCGTAATCGCCGATCAGGCCGAGTGCATTGTCGGCGTTGAGCCAGGTGGCGTGGCCGACGAACCGGACATGTGGATTGAGTGCCGCGATCCGCTCGGCCGCGCTTTCGACCTTGTGCCGGCCGATGTCGGGCGTCGTATGGATCACCTGTCGCTGGAGGTTGGACAGCGACACCACGTCGTCATCGACCACGCCGAGCGTGCCCACGCCGGCGGCGGCCAGATACATCAAGGCGGGCGCGCCGAGCCCGCCGGCGCCGATCACCAGCACCGAGGCCCGCTTCAGCGCAGCCTGTCCGGGACCGCCGACGTCGCGCAGCACGATATGACGGGCATAGCGTTCGAGTTCGTCCGGGCTCAGCATCGTCGTACGCCTCTCTACACCCTCGCTATCGACCCTCGCGGTGCGGAGCGCGGAACGCGCTCTCCGGACGATGCTTCGCATCGCCCGGCGAACCATGAAGGCCCGGATCTCGCCTGCGGCCATCCTTCGAGACGCCGCTTGCGCGGCTCCTTCAGGATGAGCGGCACCGTCTGAACCACCGCGAGATTGTTCGCGACCAACGAGATGTGCTTCAATGACATGGCGTTCAATGGGCTGGCTGGATTTGTCATGAGATCGATGCTTGCGGCAACACTGATGTTTGCGGCCGCCACAGGCGCGAACGCCCAGATGACGGCGCCACAGGTCCCCGGTACCAAGCCGAAGACGGTCCAGACCGTACCGACCCGGCCTCCCGCGATGCAGACTCCGCCGGCCACAATGGATGCCATGGCAAGAGCTGAGCGGCTGGCGCTTCAGTCAGACCTCGCCTGGGTCGGCCAGTATAATGGCGCCATCACCGGCGACGCCAGTGAGCGCATGGTCAATGCCATCAAGGAGTACCGGAAGGCCAAGGGCAGCAAGCCGACCGGCGTGCTCAATGCGCAGGAGCGCGCCGCGCTGGCTGAGGCGGCACGAAAGAAACAGGAGAGCGTCGGCTGGAAGATCGTGACCGAGCCGACCACCGGCGCCCGGCTCGGCATCCCCGGCAAGCTGGTGCCGCAGCAGGCGAGCGACGCCAGCGGCGCGAAATGGACTTCCCCGACCGGCACGGTTCAGGTGCTGCTCAGCCGCCGCCAGGAGGTGAATCCGACATCGGCGAGGCTCGCCGATCTGGAGAAGGAGCCGTCTGGGCGCAAGGTCGATTACACTGTGGTGAAGCCCGACTTCTTCGTGCTGTCGGGATTGCAGGGTCTGAAGAAGTTCTACGTCCGCGGCACCTTCAAAGGCGACGAGGTTCGCACCATGACGATCCTCTACGACCAGGCAGCCGAGAACGTTGTCGAGCCGGTCGTGATCGCGATGTCGAGCGCCTTCAATGCGTTTCCGTCGGGGCCGCAAGCCGCGCCGCCGCCGCGCAAGACCGTCGACTACGGCACCGGAATTGTCGTCAGCGATGATGGCGCGATCGTCGCCGACCGCCTCGTCACCGATGGCTGTCTCACCATCACGATCGGCGGCTATGGCAGTGCCGACCGTCTCGCCGAGGACAAGGAGCACGATCTGGCGCTCCTGCACGTCTACGGCGCACGCGGCCTGAAGCCGCTCAGCCTCGCCGGCGACGCAGCGAAGGCGAGTGCGGATGTCATCGGCATCGCCGATCCACAGAGCCAGGGCGGCGCCACCGGCGTGTCGAGCCTCAAGGCTGCGCTGGCACCGGTGACAAACAGCAATTCCGCGCTGTCGCCTCCGCCGGCGCTCGGCTTCTCCGGCAGCCCGGCCATCGGCGCCGACGGCAGGTTTGCGGGCATCGCGCTGCTGAAGCCGGCGACGGTCGCGGGTCCCGCCACATCGGTGCCGGCGTCACAGGGGGTGATGATCGCCGCCGAGACGGTGCGCGATTTCCTCAAGGCGAACGGTGTTGCGGCGAATGGCACATCGACGGATGCGAAAGCCGCGGTCGTACGCGTGATCTGCGTGCGGAAGTAGGGTGCTGCAAGCATCTCCATTCTCGTGTCCCAGGCGTTGATGGCAGTTGGTGAGACCGATGTAGCCGCGAGCTCCCGACCCTCTCCCGCAAAGCTTGCAGGAGAGGGAGCGCACCACACCTCGATCAGCATGGCCGAGTTATTTCTGACATTTCGGGCACCAGAAGGTCGACCGGCCATTCTGCGTAAACCGCTTGATCGTGCCGCCGCAGCGAGGCATCGTGCATTTCTCGCCTTCGCGGTCGTAGACCTTGAAGGAGTGCTGGAAATAGCCGAGCTCGCCCGAGGTCTGGCGATGGTCCCGCAAGCTCGAGCCCCCGGCCTTGATCGCATCGTTCAGCACGGTGTGGATCGCGCCGACCAGGCGCTTGGCATGGTCCGTCGGCTCACCCTTCTTGGTCGATAGCGTCGCGGCGATCCGGCGCGGCGAAAGGTGCGAGCGATGCAGCGCTTCGCAGACATAGATGTTGCCGAGCCCCGCCACCACACGCTGGTCGAGCAGCGCCGCCTTCAAGCTCGTGGTCTTGCCGGCACAGGACTGCGCCAGCATCGCGGCATCGAACTCGTTGCCGAGCGGCTCGGGACCGAGTCCGCGCAGCAGCGGCTCTTCATCAAGCGCATCGCGCGCGATCACTTTCATGTAACCGAAGCGGCGCGGGTCGTTGAAGACGATGTCGGCGCCGGAGGACATCCGAAACAGCACGTGGTCGTGCGCGGAGTCCTTGGCTCGCGGATAGTGAAACTCGCCAGGCTGCGCGTCGTTGTCCGGTCTGATAACACGAAACGAACCCGACATGCCCAGATGCATCAAGAGCACGTCGCCGGAGGCGAGATCGGCCATGAGATATTTTGCGCGGCGGCCGAGGCCGGTGACGACCTGCCCCTTGAGCCGCGCGACGAAGTCCGGCTGGAACGGAAAGCGCAAATCCGCCCGCCGGGCCTCCGCCTTGAGGATTTTCGCTCCCTCCATGACGGGCTGAAGGCCGCGGCGGACCGTCTCGACTTCGGGCAATTCAGGCATGGTCGGGCATTCACCTTATGAGAGCGGTGTGATAGCGCCATTGCGGCGGGCGCGCTATGGTCCGCCAGTGGAGTAGAGTAATGGATCGGCCGGGCGAAACCACGCATTTTGGCTTCAGGGACGTGCCCTTAGGGGACAAGCAGACGCTGGTGAACGACGTGTTTCACAGCGTGGCCGCGCGCTATGATCTGATGAACGATCTGATGTCCGGTGGCCTGCACCGGGTCTGGAAGGACATCATGATCAACGCGCTCGACCCGCCGAGGAGCGATCGGCCGTTCGCGCTGCTCGATGTCGCCGGCGGCACCGGCGACATCTCGTTCCGCGCCGCCAAGGCGGCAGGCGCTGGCTTCCACGCCACTGTCTGCGACATCAACACCGACATGCTGGCCGTCGGCCGCGAGCGCGCCGCCAAGCGGCATCTCGAGACTCAGGTCGATTTTGTTGAGGGCAACGCCGAAGCACTCGCCTTTGCCGATCGCAGCTTCGACGCATACACGATCGCTTTCGGCATCCGCAACGTGCCGCGGATCGATCTGGCGCTGCGCGAGGCCTATCGGGTGCTGAAGCCGGGCAGCCGCTTCCTATGCCTGGAATTCTCGACCGTCGAAATGCCCGGGCTCGATCGTCTCTATGACTTGTTCTCGTTCAAGGTGATCCCGCCGCTTGGCCGCATGGTCACGGGCGACGCCGAGTCCTACCAGTACCTGGTCGAATCGATCCGCAAGTTTCCAAAGCCCGGCGCCTTCGCCGACATGATCCGCGACGCCGGCTTTTCTCGCGTCAGCTGGCAGACACTCACCGGGGGTATCGTCGCACTGCATTCAGGCTGGCGTTTGTGATCTCTGCCATCACCCACATTTCGCGCCTGATCCGCGCCGCGTTCGTGTTCGCGCGCGAGGGCGTGTTCGGTTCGGTCGATCCGAGCCTGGTGCCGCCGCCCGGGCAACTCGCGCTGAAGCTTGCGCGCCTGATCGAGCGGCGCGGCGTCAAGCACGGCCCGCGAATATCGCGCGCCCTCACCCGAATGGGCCCGGCCTATCTCAAGCTCGGGCAGTTCCTGGCAACGCGCCCCGACGTCGTCGGCGTCATCATCGCGCGCGACCTCGAAAGCCTCCAGGACCGCCTGCCGCCGTTTTCGCAAGCCGAAGCGGAAGCCACGATCACGATATCGCTGGAACGGCCGCTGAAGGATGTGTTTGCAAGCTTCGGCCCGCCGGTCGCGGCCGCCTCGATCGCACAGGTGCATCGCGGCGAGGTCTTGCGGGGCGGCATCCGTAGGCCGGTGGCGATCAAGGTGCTCCGGCCCAATGTCGCCGCACGTTTCCGCCGCGACCTCTCCGACTTTTTCTTCGTCGCGCACAAGGCCGAAGCCTATTCGGCCGAGGCGCGGCGCCTGCGCCTCGTCGAAGTCATCAACACCATGTCGCGCTCGGTCGCGATGGAGATGGACCTCCGGCTCGAAGCCGCCGCGCTGTCGGAGATGGCGGAGAACACGCGCGACGATCCTGATTTTCGCGTGCCGGCCGTCGACTGGGACCGCACCACACACAACGTGCTGACGCTGGAGTGGATCGACGGTATCGCGCTGAACGATCACAAGCGCCTTGCGGAGGCGCAGGTCGACCTGCCCGATCTCGGCCGCAAGGTGATCCAAAGCTTTTTGCGGCACGCGCTGCGCGACGGCTTCTTCCACGCCGACATGCATCCGGGCAATCTGTTCCTGGACGATGCCGGCCGTCTCGTCGCAGTCGATTTCGGCATCATGGGCCGGCTCGGCATGAAGGAGCGGCGCTTCCTCGCCGAGATCCTGCTCGGCTTCATCACCCGCGATTATCGCCGCGTCGCCGAGGTGCATTTCGAGGCCGGCTATGTGCCCGCGCATCATTCGGTCGAGAACTTCGCGCAAGCGATCCGCGCCATCGGTGAGCCGATCCACAACCGCACCGCCGAGGAAATCTCGATGGCGCGGCTGCTGACGCTGCTGCTCGAGGTCACCGGCCTGTTCGACATGACGACGCGGCCCGAGCTGATCCTGCTTCAGAAGACCATGGTCGTGGTCGAGGGGGTGGCGCGGGCTTTCGATCCCAAGCTGGATATCTGGAAGATTGCCGACCCCGTGGTGCGCGAATGGATCGAGCGCAACCTCGGTCCGATCGGCCGGGTCCAGGGCGCGCTGGCGGGCACCGGGGACATTGCGCGGGTGCTGATGCGGCTGCCGGAGATCGCCGAGCGGTCGGTGAAGGTGCTGGAGCAGCTCGAGACCATGACGCGGGACGGCATAAGGCTGTCGCCGGAGAGCATCGCGGCGATGGGCCGCAGCGAGGGCCGCAAGAACCGCTGGCGCACCGTGGCGCTCTGGATCATCGCCGCGACCTTCATCGGCATCCTGATCGCCGTCCGGAATCTATGATTGCACTGCAATCACACGAATGATAGCATCGCGATCATTCCGTGTTGGAGGGCGTCATGGCAAGCCTGACCATCCGCAAGCTCGACGATGCCGTCAAAACCTATCTCCGGCTGCGCTCGGCCAAGAACCGCAGGTCGGTCGAGGAAGAGGTCCGGGTCATCCTGCGGGAGCTGATCGAGGGCCGCGAGGAGCCGCTGACGCCGTTTGCGGTCCCACCTGCGGCATCCTCCTCAGCTCCGACACCACAACGTACCAGCGCCGTTCCCGAAGCCAGCGTCACCCTGATCATCGGCGGCGGTATCGCGGCCTATAAATCGCTCGACCTGATCCGCCGGCTGAAGGAACGCCGCGTCGAGGTTCGCTGCGTGCTGACCAAGGCGGCGCAGCAATTCGTCACGCCGCTGGCGGTGAGCGCGCTGTCGCATGAGCGCGTCTACACCGACCTGTTCGACCCGCAGAGCGAGTTCGACGCCGGCCATATACGGCTGGCGCGCGACTGCGACCTGATCGTGGTGGCGCCGGCAACCGCCGATCTCCTGGCCAAGCTGGCAAACGGTCATGCCGATGATCTCGCCAGCGCCATCCTGCTCGCCACCAATCGCAAGGTGTTGCTGGCGCCGGCGATGAATCCGCTGATGTGGAACAACGCGGCGACACGCCGCAACGTCGCGCAGCTTCAGCGCGACGGTGCGGTGTTGATCGGACCCAATTCCGGCGAGATGGCGGAAGCCGGCGAGGCTGGCATCGGCCGCATGTCGGAAGCCATCGAGATCGCCAATGCCGCCGAGCGGCTGCTGCGGCCGCCGGTGCCGCGCCCGCTCGCCGGCAAGCGCGTGCTCATCACCGCAGGTCCCACGCATGAGCCGATCGATCCGGTGCGCTACATCGCCAACCGCTCCTCCGGCAAGCAGGGCTTTGCCATTGCCGCCGCCGCGCAGGCCGCGGGCGCCGAGGTGATCTTGGTCAGCGGTCCGGTCGACCTCGACGATCCCCAGGGCGTGACGGTGAAGCATGTGGAATCGGCACGGCAGATGCTGGAGCAGGTGCAGGCGGCGCTTCCCGTCGACGTCGCGATCTTCGCCGCCGCGGTCGCCGACTGGCGCGTCGCCAACGAGGGCGAACAGAAGCTGAAGAAGACCTCGGCCGGCATGCCACCGCTTCAGCTCGTCGAAAACCCCGACATTCTCGCCACCATCGCCAAGCTGGCCGACAAGCGCCCGCCGCTGGTGATCGGCTTTGCCGCCGAGACCGAGCATCTCATCGACAACGCCAAATCAAAACTTGCCCGCAAGGGTTGCGACTGGATCGTCGCCAACGACGTCTCGCCGGCCACCGGCGTGATGGGCGGCGATCGCAACACCGTGCACCTGATCAGCCGCAAGAATGGCGCGAAGGACGGCGAGTTTGCAGTTGATTCCTGGCCGGTGATGACCAAGGAACAGGTCGCCATCGAACTGGTCGCGCATGTCGCAAGGACCGTGACCGACAAATCCCGGGAGCCGGCATCTTGAGCACGAAAGTCACGGTCGAACTGCAACGCCTCGCGCATGCCGATGGCCTGCCGCTGCCCGCCTATCAGACCGCCGAGGCCGCCGGCCTCGACCTGATGGCTGCGGTTCCGGACAGCGAGCCCTTGACGCTCGCGCCCGGTCAATATGCGCCGGTACCGACGGGCCTCGCGATCGCCTTGCCGGCCGGGCACGAGGCGCAGGTGCGGCCGCGCTCGGGGCTTGCGGCCAAGCACGGCGTCACCGTGCTGAACTCGCCCGGCACGATCGACGCGGACTATCGCGGCGAGATCAAGGTGATCCTGATCAATCATGGCCAGGCGCCCTTCGTGATCAAGCGCGGCGAGCGCATCGCCCAGATGGTGATCGCGCCCGTGGTGCAGGCCGCGCTGGTTCCCGTGGCGACCTTGTCGACGACCGATCGCGGCGCCGGCGGCTTCGGCTCGACCGGCCGCTAAGGCACGATAGCTCCGGCCGAATCACCCGAAGAACTACGTGCGTTGGAACAACGTGCCCGGCATTTTTGGGGGGCCGCCTTTGCGTTCACGATCTGGACTCTTACCGGCGGAGTCACGGTGAGGGTATTGTCTTTTGATTCGCGCGCGACGGGGGTCGCCGCGCGCAAATCCGTGCGATCTTGGGGCAACTATGTCAGGCGTGATCGTGTCGATGCGTCGGACGCTGCTGTCGTGCACATCGTTGGTGCGCAACGGCTTGTTGGGAGGCGCTTTGGCGGCGCTGCTGCCGGCTGCGCCGGCTGAGGCCGCCGACCTCGTCGACACTCTCTCCATCATGCTGGATTTCAACCGGCAGGAACTCGCGGTGCTCGCCACTGCGCTGGCCCTGCTCGGCTTCTCGGTGATGGCCGCGATCCTGTTGATGCGCACGCGCGTGCGCACGGCGAAGAACGAGGCGCGGCTGCGCGCGCGAATCGGGGAACTGCAACTTCAGGCCGATCGCTTCGGCGCCCTGCTGTTCGCCGAGCCGCAGATCCTGATCTCCTGGGCGGCCGGCGACAATCGCGCGCAGATTTCCGGTGACATCTCCATGGTGCTGCCGCGCGATTCCTCGCCGCAACGCGTGCTCGCATTCGGAACCTGGCTGCCGCCGGAACCCGCGCTCCAGATGGATCATGCGGTCGATGCGCTGCGCGAGCGCGGCGATGGGTTCCAGCTGACGCTGACGACTGCGCATGGCCACACGCTCGAGGCCATCGGCCGCGCCATCGGCGGCCAGGCCATTGTGCGGATTCGCGAACTCTCCGGGCTCCGGCGCGATCTGGCCGAGACCAATCTGCGTTACAAGGCGCTCTCCGACGAGACCGAGATGCTGCGCGGCTTCGCCGCCGCAGCACCCTGGCCGATCTGGGCCAAGGGGGAGAATGGCGCACTGACCTACGCCAACCCCGCCTATGTCCGAGCGACTGAGGCGAACAGCATCATCGATGCCCAGGAGCGCAAGCTCGAGCTGCTCGACAGCGCCAACCGCACCGCGATGGACCGAGGGCTGAAGGACGCCGCCAATTTCACCTCGCGGCTGCCGATCGTGATCGGTGGTGAGCGGCGCATGTATGACGTGCGCGCGGTCAATGTCGGCAGCGGCAGTGTCGGCGTCGCCATCGATGCCAGCGAGGCAGACGCGCTGAGCTCGGCCCTCGTACGCATGGCGGAAGCGCATCGCCGCACACTGGACCAGCTCTCCTCGGGCGTTGCCGTGTTCGATGGCCAGCGGCGCCTCGCCTTCTACAACGATTCCTATCGGCGGCTGTGGGACCTCGACCGCACCTTCCTCGACGCCAACCCTGATGATTCCGGTGTGCTCGACCAGCTCCGCGCCGCGCGCAAATTGCCGGAGCAGCCGGACTTCCGCGCCTGGAAGGCCAAGCTGCACGAAGCCTATCGCGCGGTCGAGACCGCCAAGGACACCTGGTACCTTCCCGACGGCCGCGCGCTTTCCGTCGTCACCACGCCGAATCCCGAAGGCGGCGTCACCTATCTGTTCGACGATGTCACCGAGAGCCTCGAGCTCGCCCGCCGCTTCGACGGCATGATCCGGGTTCAGCGCGAGACGCTGGACAGCCTCGCGGAAGGCGTCGCGGTGTTCGGCAGCAACGGCAAGGCGCAGCTGTTCAACCCGGCCTTTGTCCGGATGTGGAAGCTGTCCAGCGATGCCATGCGCGACGAACCGCACATCCAGACGGTCGAAGGCTGGTGTCATCAGCTCTACGATGATCCCGTGGTCTGGCGCCAGATCCGCGAAGCCATCACCTCGATCGAGAACCGCGCCGACGTGCCGCTGAAGCTGGAACGCAAGGACGGCAGCGTGCTCGATGGCATGATCCGCCCGCTGCATGACGGCGCGACCATGTTGACGTTCCAGGACATCACCGACACCGAGAATGTCGAACGCGCGCTGCGCGAGCGCAACGAGGCGTTGGAGGCCGCCGACCAGATGAAGGTGGATTTCGTCCACCACGTCTCCTACGAGCTGCGCTCTCCCCTTACCACCATCATCGGCTTCGCGCATTTCCTCAGCGATCCCTCGACCGGACCGCTGACGCCGAAGCAGGCCGAATATCTCGACTACGTCACCAAATCGACCAATGCGCTGCTGGCGCTGACCAACAACATCCTCGATCTCGCCACCATCGACGCCGGCGCGATGAAGCTGGAACTCGGCCCGGTCGACGTCAGCAAGGCCATCGAGCTCGCGGCCGAGGGTATCCAGGACCGCCTCGCCACTGACCGCATCCGCCTCAAGGTCGAGATCGCGCCCGACATCGGCAGCTTCATCGGCGACGAGAAGCGCGTGGTGCAGGTGCTCTATAACCTCCTTGCCAACGCAGTCGGGTTTTCTCCACAGGATTCCACCGTCGGCATCAGCGCACGCCGCACCGAGCGCAGCGTGGTCTTCACCGTGACAGATTCAGGGCCTGGAATACCTGCCGACATGAAGGACAAGGTGTTCAACTGGTTCGAAAGCCGCTCGCAGGGCTCGCGTCACCGCGGCGCCGGGCTCGGCCTGTCGCTGGTGCGCTCCTTCGTCGAGCTGCATGGCGGCAAAGTACGGGTGGACTCGATCGTCGGCCGGGGCACGGTCGTGATCTGCGACTTCCCGACCGACCAGGCGGCGCATCGCGACGCCGCCGAATGACCGAAGCAACCACATTCTCCGTCGCGCTCCACAACGAGACGGCTACCGCGCAATTGATGGCCGACCTCGCGCTGCTGGTCGGCCCCGGCGACGCCGTCACGCTCACTGGCGATCTCGGGGCCGGCAAGACCGCAGCCGCGCGCGCCCTGATCCGCTATCTCGCCGGTGACGAGACGCTGGAAGTTCCGAGCCCGACCTTCACGCTGGTGCAGGGCTACGAGCTGCCACCCTTCCCGGTGATGCATGCTGACCTCTACCGCGTCGAGGACGAGAGCGAGCTCGAGGAGATCGGGCTGTCGCCGCTGCCGGACGCAACCCTCGTTCTGATCGAATGGCCAGAGCGTGCGCCGTCGGCGATGCCCGAAGACCGCATCGACATCGCGCTGACGCACCGGCCGGCGCTGGGCTCGAATGCGCGCGCGGCCGACATCACCGGTTACGGCAAGGGCGCCGCGCAAGTCGTGCGACTGAAGGCCCTGCGCGAATTCCTCGACGCCTCCGGCTATCTCGACGCGACGCGTCGGCGCATGGCCGGCGATGCCTCGACCCGCTCCTATGCGCGGCTGCTGCGCGACGGCGAGACCGTCATTCTCATGAACTTTCCGCAGCGCCCCGACGGCGCCGCCCTTTATGACGGAAAGTCCTACAGCGCCGCAGTGCATCTCGCCGAAAATGTAAAGCCCTTCGTCGCCATCGACGAAGGCCTGCGTGCACAGGGAATCTCTGCGCCCGCGATCCACCATTCGGATCTCGACCACGGCTTTCTGATCACCGAAGATTTCGGCAGCGAAGGCGTGATCGAAGGCGATCCGCCGCGCCCGATTCCCGAACGCTATGAGGCTGCGATCGATGTGCTGGCCATGCTGCACGGCAGGACGCTGCCGGAAACCTTACCGCTCGCCGGCCAGAGCTACGAGATACCGGTCTTCGACGCCGAGGCGCTGCTGATCGAGATCGGCCTGATGCCGGAATGGTATCTGCCCGATCGCAATGCTCCGCTCAGCCAAGAGGCGCGCGCCGAGTTTCTCGCGATGTGGCGCGAGCTGCTGAAGAAGCCCTTGGCGGCGCCGCGGACGTGGATCATCCGGGACTACCACTCGCCCAATCTGATCTGGCTTGGGAATCGCAGCGGCATCGAACGCGTCGGCGTGATCGATTTCCAGGACACCGTGCTTGGACCGAAATCCTACGATGTGGTGTCGTTGCTCCAGGACGCCCGCATCGACGTGCCCGAAAGCCTCGAGCTGACGCTGCTGTCGCGCTATATCAAGGCACGCCGCGCCAGCGACGCAAGCTTCGACGCCGCCGGCTTCGCCGAGCTCTACGCCATCATGTCGGCGCAGCGGAATACCCGCCTGCTCGGCACCTTCGCCCGGCTGAATCGCCGCGATGGCAAGCCGCATTATCTGCGTCACCAGCCGCGGATCTGGACCTATCTCCAACGCTCGCTGGCGCATCCCGCGCTCGGCTCTTTGCGCGACTGGTATCTCGCCAACGTCCCGCCGCCGCAACCCTGATCCGGGCCCGATTTACCAGCCGTTAGCCAAGATGTCGCTATTCTGGCCGCGAGGCAGCCGGATCGTTACGGGGCTGGAGCAAGGGTGATGACGGCGAAAGCGGATCAGCGCGGCAATAACCGGGTCGTTTTCGAGCGCGGGGTTCCGGCCCAGATGATGGGCATCGACGGCACCTGGCGGCGTGACTGCACCATGGAGGACGTTTCCGATACCGGCGCCAAGCTGACCATCGACGGCTCGGTCGAAGGCCTCCATCTGAAGGAATTTTTTCTCCTGCTGTCGTCCACCGGACTTGCGTACCGGCGCTGCGAGCTGGCCTGGGTCAATGGCGACCAGATCGGCGTCAATTTCCTCAAGCTCGGCGACAAGAAGAAAAAGGTGCGCTCCACCGCCATCGGGGCGTGACGGCAACACCCGTCGTACAACCGTCACGGCGGGCGATTAAGGCGGTTGGGATGCGGTGCGGCTGGCCGAGGCTCATGCTAGGATTGCCGCGAAAGCGAAATCAAGGGATTTGAGAAAGCGAGAATGTCCGTCAAACCGACCAAAGCCATGGTGCTTGCCGCAGGGTTCGGCCTGCGCATGCGTCCGCTGACGGACAAGATGCCGAAGCCGATGGTGCCGGTGGCCGGCCAGCCGCTGCTCGACCACGTGCTCGACAAGCTCGGCCATGCCGGCGTGACCGAGGCGGTGGTCAACGTGCACTATCTGCCGGACCAGATCATCAATCACACCGCATCGCGCCAGCATCCGCGCGTGACCATCTCCGACGAACGCGACCAAGTGCTCGGCACCGGCGGCGGCGTCGTGAAGGCGCTGCCGCTGCTCGGCGACGCGCCGTTCTTCCACGTCAATTCCGACACGCTGTGGATCGACGGCGTGCGCTCGAACCTGACGCGGCTTGCGGAAAACTTCGACCCCGCGCGCATGGACATTCTGCTGCTGATGGCGCCGACCGCGACCAGCATCGGCTATAGCGGCCGCGGCGATTACGGCATGCTGCCCGACGGGGCCTTGCGCAAGCGCAAGGAAAAGGAGGTCGTTCCGTTCGTCTATGCCGGCGCCGCGATCATGTCGCCCGCGATCTTTGCCGATGCGCCCAGGGGCGAGTTCTCGCTGACAAAAATGTTCGATCGCGCCAACGAGCAGGAGCGGCTGTTCGGCCTGCGGCTCGACGGCGTCTGGATGCATGTCGGCACGCCTGATGCGGTGCATGCGGCTGAAGAGGCGTTTCTGGAGAGCGTGGCCTAGGGCTGCTTCCATGTCCCGGACGCGGTGCAGCGCGTAGCGGTGCGCCGCTGAGCCGGGATCCAGAAAGCTACAGGCAAGGCGGCGAGATGGGCCCCGGCTCTGCAGCGCATCGAAGGAGCGCTGCGCTGCGTCCGGGGCACGAGAACGGTGATGCCGCGCAAACGGCGGGGAAGACGTCACCTCGGCCCATGACCATTTGACCTTGTCTCCCTATATTGGCGCCTGATCGAATCAGGCAGCCCATGCGCGTTTTCAGCGTTCCCATCTCAGTTCCGTTCCTGCGCACGGTCGTCGCGAGCCTGCTCGACGGCCGGCTGGCCGATGGCTTCGAGGCGCGCAAGGAACCGGCGCGGCTTGCGGATGCGACTCTGTACCTGCCGACCCGACGCGCGATGCGCGTGGTCCGCGAGATCTTCCTCGACGAGATGAAGGCGGATGCTGTGGTGCTGCCGCGCATCGTCGCACTCGGCGACATCGACGAGGACGAGCTCGCCTTTGCCGACGAGGGCGAACAGTTCTCCGGCGCGACGCCGCTCGACATTCCGCCCCGGCTCGGCGAGCTCGAACGGCGGCTGACACTTGCGCAACTGGTGGCGGCCTGGGCCAAGCGCCCGGTGCTGTCCCCGCTGGTGGTCGGCGGCCCCGCCTCGACGCTTGCATTGGCGTCCGATCTTGCACGGCTGATCGACGACATGGTGACGCGCGGTGTCGACTGGAGCGCGCTCGATGGGCTCGTGCCTGATAATCTCGACCGCTACTGGCAGCACTCGCTCGAATTCTTGCGCATCGCGCGCGTTGCCTGGCCCGGCCACCTCGCCGAGATCAAACGGATCGAGCCGGCGGCACGGCGCGATCTCCTCATCGCGGCGGAAGCCAGGCGGCTGACCGCGCATCCGAACGGGCCGGTGATCGCGGCCGGTTCAACCGGCTCGATGCCGGCCACCGCTAAATTCCTCCATGCGGTCGCATTGCTGCCGCATGGCGCCGTGGTTCTGCCGGGCCTCGACACCGATCTCGACGAGGACGCCTGGCGCACCATCGGCGGCGTGCGCGATGCGCTCGGCAAGTTCGCGGAGCATCCGGCGTCGAACCATCCGCAATATGCCATGCATGCGCTGTTGCAGCGTTTTGGCATCAAGCGCAGCGACGTCGACATTCTCCAGCCGCCGGCAGAAGGCGGGCGCGATCTGCTCGCATCGGAATCGATGCGGCCCTCGGCCAAGACGGAAGTTTGGCATGACCGGCTGAAGCAGCCGGATGTCGCCGCAAAGATCGCTGGCGGCATGAAGAACCTGGCGGTCGTGGAAGCCCCCAACCCCGAAATGGAAGCCCTCGCGATCGCCATCGCGATGCGCGAGGCGCGGCATCTCGACAAATCGGCGGCGCTGGTGACGCCCGATCGCGCGCTGGCGCGGCGGGTAATGGCTGCGCTGACCCGATGGGACCTCGCCTTCGACGATTCCGGCGGCGACGTGTTGATGGAAACGTCGGCCGGTGTCTTTGCCCGCCTCGCAGCAGAGGTCGCGACCAAGGGCCTGGAGCCGCCGACGCTCCTGGCGATGCTGAAACATCCGCTGTGCCGGCTCGGCCGGCTACCTGGCGCATGGAAGGCGGCGATCGAGGGACTCGAGCTCGCGGTCTTGCGCGGCACACGCCCACCCGCCGGCACGGCCGGCCTGTTGCGCGAATTCAACCGCTTTCGCGACGAGCTGGCAAAGCTGTGGCGCAGCGAAGTCTCCGCGCTCCATCGCGCGGAGCCCCGCGCGCGGCTCAAGGCGGAGGATCTCGATCGCATCCAGGCGCTGATCGATGCTTTGCGACACGCATTGGCGCCGATCGAGAGCCTGGCCTCATCAAAACCTTATGACTTCGCCGAGCTCGCGCACCGGCATCGCGAAATCCTGATCGAGCTGTCGCGCGACGAGCAAGGCATTCCGCTCGCCTTCGAGGATCGCGAGGGCCTCGCCCTCGCCAGCGCCTTCGACGATCTGCTGCGCGGCGGAACGACCAGCGGGTTGATGGTGCCGTTGCCTGACTATCCCGATGTCTTCCAGACCGCGTTCGGCGACCGCGCGGTGCGGCGGCGGGATAGGCCCGGCGCGCGGCTGCAGATCTACGGCCCCCTGGAATCGCGCCTGATGCAGGCCGACCGCATCATCGTCGGCGGTCTGATCGAGGGCGTCTGGCCACCGGCACCACGCATCGATCCCTGGCTGAGCCGGCCGATGCGGCACGAGCTCGGTCTCGATCTGCCGGAGCGCCGCATCGGCCTCTCCGCGCATGACTTCGCACAGCTGCTCGGCGCCGACGAGGTGATCCTCACCCATTCCGCCAAGGCCGGCGGCGCGCCGGCGGTGGCGTCGCGCTTCCTGCACCGGTTAGAGGCGGTTGCGGGCGACCATCATTGGAACGCGGCAGTTCGCGCCGGCGAGAAATACGTGCAGTTCGCCGGCGCAATGGACCAGCCCGACGAGGTCAGGCCGATCAAGCAGCCGGAGCCGCGACCGCCGCGCGCGACGCGGCCGCTCAAGATGTCGGTCACCGAAATCGAAGACTGGCTGCGCGATCCCTACACGATCTACGCCAAACGCATCTTGCGATTGGATGCACTCGATCCGGTCGACATGCCGCTCTCGGCTGCCGACCGCGGCTCGGCGATCCATGGCGCGCTCGGCGAGTTCACGGAAACCTATGCGGCACGCCTGCCCGACGATCCCGCGCGCGTGCTGCGCGCGATTGGCGAAAAACATTTTGCCCCGCTGATGGAGCGGCCCGAGGCGCGGGCGCTGTGGTGGCCGCGTTTCCAGCGCATCGCGCGCTGGTTCGGCGAATGGGAGACGGCGCGGCGCGACGCGATCGAGGCCATCACGGCAGAGACCCACGGCGAGATCTCGATCGCGCTCGACAACGCGCGCAGCTTCCGCCTCTCCGCGCGCGCGGACCGCATCGAACGGCGCCAGGGCGGCCGCTATGCCATCCTCGATTACAAGACCGGGCAGCCGCCCACCGGCAAGCAGGTCCGCATGGGCCTGTCGCCCCAGCTCACGCTGGAAGCTGCGATCCTGCGCGAGGGAGGCTTCCCAGACATCGAGGCCGGCGCGTCCGTGAGCCAGCTCGTCTATGTCCGCCTCAGCGGCAACAATCCACCGGGCGAGGAGCGCGTTCTCGAACTCAAGTTCAAGCCAGGCGACGAGCCGCAACCACCGGACACCGCGGCGGCCGAGGCGCGCGCCAAATTGGAGGCGCTGATCCGCGCCTTCGAGGACGAGAACCAGGCCTATACCTCGCTGAACCTGCCGATGTGGGCGAACCGCTACGGCACCTATGACGATCTCGCCCGGATCAAGGAATGGTCGGCGGCCGGCGGATTGGGGATCGAGGAATGGTGAAGGCACCGCGCCCCATCCCCGACGAGGTGCGCGCGCGGCAGGCGCGTGCATCCGATCCGACCGCATCGGCTTTCGTGTCGGCCAACGCCGGCTCGGGCAAGACGCATGTGCTGGTGCAGCGGGTCATCCGTCTGCTGCTCGCGGGCGTCCCGCCGGAAAAGATCCTCTGCATCACCTTCACCAAGGCCGCGGCCGCCAACATGGCCGAGCGCGTGTTCACCACGCTCGGTCATTGGGTGACGCTGGACGACGCTGCGCTCGACGCAGCCATTCGCGCGGTCGGCATCCCGCATCCCAGTGCAAAGCTGCGGCGCGAGGCGCGAAAGCTGTTCGCCTGCGCGCTGGAAACGCCGGGCGGGCTGAAGGTGCAAACGATTCACGCGCTGTGCACGCGCCTGCTCCAGCAGTTCCCGTTCGAAGCCAACGTGCCGGCACGCTTCGCCGTGATCGACGAGCGCGACCAGACCGACATGATGGAACGCGCCAATCTGAGGGTGCTGCTGGAGGCCGCGCGTGATCCCGAGAGCCTCACCGGCCGCGCACTGTTGACGGCAATGGCGAGCGCCGCCGACGTCACCTTCAAGGAGGTCGTACGCGAGGCGTGCCTCAGCCGCGATCATTTCATGGCCTGGACCGACCAAGCTGGCGATGCCGGAGCGGCGGTCGAACAGATGGCGGCTGTGCTGGGAGTCGACGCGGGCGACCAGATCGAGGATGTCGAGACGGAGATTCTCGACGGCCCTTTCCTGCCGCGGTCGCGCTGGGACGATATCGCGCTTGCGCTGGAGGACGGCAGCAAGTCGGACAAGGACCAGGCCGGCCGGCTCCGCGAAGCAAAAGTCTTTTCCGGCAGCGCGCAGGTCGATGCCTATCTCTGCGTCTTCCTTACCGACGACAAGCTGCCGCGCAAGGTGGTGCTGACCAAGAAGCTTTGCGATCACAACCCGTCCGTGGCCCGCCTGTTCGAGGCCGAGGCGCAGCGGCTCGGTGGGCTGATCGAGAAGCGCCGCGCGGTGACCATGCGCGACCGCACCGCGGCCCTGCTACATATCGCGACCGCTGCTGCCCAAAACTACCGCCGCGAGAAGCAGGAGCGCGGACTGCTCGACTACGACGACCTCATCGACAAGACCCTGGCGATGCTGGACCGCGTCTCCGCGGGCTGGGTGCATTACAAGCTCGATCGCGGCGTCGATCACGTCTTGATCGACGAGGCCCAGGACACCAGCCCGCGGCAATGGGACATTGTCGCGCACATCATCTCCGAGTTCACCGCAGGCGAAGGCGCGCGCGAGGGGCTGAACCGCACCATCTTCGCCGTCGGCGACGAGAAGCAATCGATCTTCTCGTTCCAGGGCGCGGCTCCCCACGAATTCGATGCCCGACGGCGCGAGCTGCACCGCAAGTTCACCGCGGCCGGGCTGAAATTCGACCCGGTCGCCTTCACCTATTCGTTTCGCTCGGGCGCCACGATCCTGCACTCGGTCGATCACGTCTTCCGCGATCCCCAGATCTACAAGAGCATCCATTCGGTCGAGATCGGCCACCCCCTGCACAACGCCCTCGCCGATGCAGGGCCGAGCGTGATCGAGCTGTGGGATCTCGCGGAGGCCGACGATCGGCAGGATATCGAAGGCTGGCGCGCCCCCTTCGACGGCGTCGCCGTCACCAGCCCCGAAGTAAAGCTCGCTCACCGCATCCAGGCCGAAATCAAGCGGCTGGTCGAGAGCGGCACGCTGACGGGGCACGAAGGCGAACGCCGGCCGCTGCGCTATGGCGACATGCTGATCCTGGTGCGGCGACGCGGCAACGCATTCGATGCCGTGATCCAGGCGCTGAAGCATGCCAACGTGCCGGTCGCCGGCGCCGATCGACTCAAGCTCACCGAGCACATCGCCATCATCGATCTGATGAATCTCGCCGATGCGCTGCTGCTGCCGCAGGACGATCTCGCGCTCGCGGTGGCGCTGAAGAGCCCGCTGTTCGGGCTCGACGACGACGACCTCTTTACCCTCGCCTGGGATCGCAAGGCATCGCTGCGCCGTGCGCTTCGCGAGCATGCAGCCACACGCGAGAAGTTCGCCACGGCATTGCGGCGCCTGGAAGCCTGCGAGGCACGCGCGCGCGAGGAGACGCCGTTCGCGTTCTACGCCTGGCTGCTCGGCGGCGATGGCGGCCGTGCGCGCATCCTGCGCCGGCTCGGCTTTGAGGCCAACGATGCGCTCGACGAATTTCTTGAGCTGGCACTGAACTACGAGCGCAAGGCGCCGGCCTCGCTGCAAGGCTTCATGGCCTGGCTGCGTTCGGCCGACACCGAGGTGAAGCGCGACATGGAAATCTCGCGCGACGAGGTGCGGGTGATGACGGTGCACGGCGCCAAGGGCCTGGAGGCTTCGGTCGTGTTCATGGTGGACACCACGTCCTCGCCCGCGGACTCGCAGCGGCTGCGGCTGATCCATGTGCCGCGCGGCAATGGCGGCGAGGTGGTGGTCTGGGCCGGCCGCAAGGCGGACGACCCGAAGCCGGTCGCCGAGGCGCGCAAGGCGATGCTGGAGGAGACCGAGGACGAGTATCGCCGCCTGCTCTATGTCGCGATGACGCGCGCGGCCGACCGCCTGATCGTCGGCGGCTGCATGCCCGGCAACATGAAGACCGTCCGCAAGCTGAGCTGGTACGATCTGGTCGACACCGGTCTCGCCGGCTCGGGCCTGGACAAGCAGGTCATCGAGACGCCGCTCGGCAAGGTGACGCGGTTCTCGCGGCCGGAGGATATCGTGGCACTGGGCGCACCGGCGGCATCGGTCCGCCAGACGATCACGCTGCCGGGCTGGCTGCGGGCGCCGGCTCCGCGCGAGATCGTCGACGATGATGCCCTGCGCCCCTCGGGCCAGTCGGCCGAAGAGGGCCGCAGCGTACGATCAGGCGAATCGGTGCAGTCGCGCGCGCTGGCGCTGCAGCGCGGCACGCTGGTGCACCGCCTGCTGCAATCGCTGCCCGACATTGCCGCCGAGCGCCGGCGCGAGGCCGCACGCGACTTCATGGCCCGCAACGCCTCGGACTGGCCGGAGGCCGACCGCGCCGCGCTGGCCGACAAGGTGCTCGCCTTGATCACTGAGCCGCGCTTCGCCCCGGTATTTGCCGCCGGCAGCAGGGCCGAGGTTGCCATCGCCGGCAAATTGGAGCGGCCGGGCCGCGCCCCGGCGCTGGTGTCGGGGCAGATCGACCGGCTGGTCGTTCGCCCCGAGGAGGTCCTGATCGTCGACTTCAAGACCAACCGGGCGGCGCCCGGAAGCGCGGCCGAGGCACCCGCCGCCTATGTCCGGCAGCTCGCGCTGTACCGGGCGGTGCTATCGCGGCTTTATCCCCAAAAGCTGGTCCGCGCCGTCCTGCTCTGGACCGAGGCCCTTGAATATATGGAGATTTCGGCCCCCGCGCTGGACGCGGCGCTGGCATCCCTTCATCTCGGTGTGAGCGTCCTTGACCCGGCAAGGGGCCGTTCATAGGTTGACCTCATGATCCCAAGCGCGATTCCAGGTCGCGCCGATTCTTTCAACCGAGTGAGGTACTCCAATGGCCGTTAGCAAGGTTTCCGACGCCGATTTCGAAACCGAAGTGCTCAAGGCGAACGGCCCCGTGGTCGTCGATTTCTGGGCCGAATGGTGCGGCCCCTGCCGCATGATCGCGCCCGCGCTCGACGAGATCGCCGGCGCGATGGGCGACAAGGTCAAGATCGTGAAGCTCAACGTCGACGAGAGTCCGAAGACCGCGTCCAAGTACGGCGTCATGTCGATCCCGACCCTGATGATCTTCAAGGGCGGTGAGATGGCTTCCCGCCAAGTGGGCGCGGCGCCGAAGGCGAAGCTTCAGCAGTGGATCACCTCCGCGGTCTGATCCGCCTCGCGCAGGATTATTTTCGAAAGCGGCCGGCGAAAGCCGGCCGCTTTGCGTTGACGGGACATGTTCAGCGTAGGACGAGTCCCAGCCCTTGCCAGCCCCTCCCGCAAAACGCGCCCGAAAATCGGCCTCTCTCGTAGCAATGGAGGCGAGGTCGGTCGAGGCGATCCCGCGCGGCAAGGAATGGCAGTACGAGCCGAAATGGGATGGCTTCCGCTGCTTGCTGGCGCGCAGTGGCAGCAACGTCGATCTTCGCTCGAAGTCCGGCGAGGATCTCGCGCGCTATTTTCCTGAGATCGTCGCCGCCGCGCTGAGCCTGAAAGCGGATCGTTTCACGCTCGACGGCGAGATCGTCGTGCCGCACGGTAAAGGCTTTTCCTTCGACGCATTGCTGCAACGAATCCATCCTGCCGCAAGCCGCGTGAAGAAACTCTCGCAGGATACGCCGGCGCTCTACCTCGTCTTCGACCTGCTCGAAACGGCCAAGGAGAAGCAGCTTGCCGGAAAATCGCTGAGCGAGCGGCGCCCGCTCCTGGAAGCATTTGCGAAAGACCATTTGAAGAACAGCCTTTTCCATCTCTCGCCGGCGACGACGAGCTACGCCACCGCCCAAAAATGGCTGGCGCAGTCGGGCGGCGGCTCGGACGGCGTCATCGCCAAGCGCATCGACCTGCCCTACCAGGCGGGAACGCGCGAGGGCATGCAGAAGATCAAGAAGTTTCGCAGCGCCGATTGCGTGGTCGGCGGCTTCCGCTATGCCAGCAATAAGATCGGCGGACGCAACGTGGTCGGCTCGCTGCTGCTCGGGCTCTATGACGACAATGGCTTGCTGCACCATGTCGGCTTCACCTCGGCCATCAAGGCGCAGGAGAAGCCGGCGCTGACCGATCGCCTGGAGGCATTGATTGGCGAGCCCGGTTTCACCGGCAACGCCCCGGGCGGACCGAGCCGCTGGTCCACCGAGCGCTCGGCCAAATGGTGTCCGCTCAAGCCGAAGCTGGTGATCGAGGTCTGCTACGACCATTTCAGCGGAGAACGCTTTCGCCACGGCACCTCGATCCTGCGCTGGCGTCCCGACAAGGCACCACGGCAATGCACATTCGAGCAGTTGATGCAGAAAGTGGCCGATCCGATGAAATTATTGAAGTGAACGTAGCCGCAGCTACTTGATCCACCCCGTCGCCAGCGCATTCGCCAGTTCGGGCTGATTGTTGCGTCGCGCCAGCGCGGCCATGGCCTCGTGATCATAAGCGACGTGGCGGAACGTCACCTGCCAAGCGCCGTCAGCGAGCTCGAGAACGGCATAACGCGCGTGCGGCGTGCCGGCTTCGACGGCATGCGGGAATGGATGCTTGTCCCGAAAGCCGGGACTGCCGACGCTGCCGGGATTGACGATCAGCCGCCCGTCGGGCAGGCGCACGGCCCGCGCAAGGTGGGTGTGGGCGCAGAGGATCAAGGATTGCGTGATGCCTTGCGCGAATGGTTCGATGCGATCGAGCGGCGATAGCGCGACCGTGCCGTCGGGACGCACGGTATCGAGCCAGTACACCTCGTCGCTGCCGGGCGTCGCATGGCAAAGGAACACCTGTTCTCGGAAGACCCGTGTCATCGGCTGCGCGCGCAGCCAGTCGAGCTGCGCGGCGTCGATCTGCGCATGGGCGGGGCGATCCCACGAGCCCATCTTTTCCGGAGCGCGGTCGAGCAGATAGCGATCGTGATTGCCAAGCACGTGCACGGCGTCGATCCTCATCAGGATCTCGATCGTCCTGCGAGCATCGAGTGGCCCGCTCAGCATGTCGCCGAGATTGACGATGTCGGCAATGCCGAGTGTGCGGATGTCGGCGAGCACCGCTTCGAGCGCGAGGTAGTTTCCGTGGACGTCGGCAATCGCAGCAAAACGCATCGTGGTCACCGTAGTCGCTATGCAGGAGGCGTGCCGTTGATTGCGAGCACGTGGCCGGCCAGATACAGCGAGCCGGTGATCAGGATGCGCGGCGGCACCTCGTAGGCGAGCTTCGCCAATGCGCGCAGCGCAGCTTCGATGCCGGGCGCGGGCTCCACACGCATGCCGAGGCTGCGCGCGGCGTCCGCTAGGCGGTCGACCGGCATCGCGTTCTCGGTATCAGGGATCGGCACCGCGATGATGTGACGGGTAAGCCCGGCGAAATTGGCAAGAAAACCCTGCGCATCCTTGTTGGCCATCATGCCGGCGATGACGACCAGCGGCCGCGACACCCGCTCTTCGAGATCACCGAGCGCGGCGGCGGCCACGCGGCCGCCTTCAGCATTGTGCCCACCATCGAGCCAGATGTCCGAGCCCTGCGGTCCCCAAGAGAGCAGCTCCCCCGAGGTGATGCGCTGCATTCGTGCCGGCCATTCCGCCCCGACGATACCGGCCTCGAACGCCGTCTGGCTGACCTTGAACGCCGGGACGGCGCGCAGCGTCGCGATTGCAAGGCCGGCATTGTCGAACTGGTGGCGGCCGAACAGGCGCGGCGCCGCAAGATCCATCAGGCCGCGATCGTCAGAATAGACCAGACGTCCGCGCTCGACATTGACGTGCCAACTTTCGTTCGCCGCAAACAGCGGCGCACGCATGCGCCTGGCCTGTGCTTCGATCACGGTCATCGCCTCGGCAGCCTGCTCGGCACAAATCACGGGCGCGCCACGCTTGATGATCGCGGCCTTCTCGCCGGCGATGGATGCCAGGGTGTCGCCGAGGAAGTCCATGTGGTCCATGCTGACAGGCGTGATCACGCAGGCCGCCGGCGCATCGACCACATTGGTCGAATCGAGCCGGCCGCCGAGACCAACCTCGAGCAGCACCACGTCGGCCGCATTTTGCGCGAACAGATGAAAGGCCGCGGCGGTCTTCAGCTCGAACAATGTCGCAGCCTCGCCGGCATTGGCGCGCTCGATCTCTTCCAGAGCGGTGCGCAGTTCATCATCGCTGACGAGCACGCCGCCGCCGACGCGACCGAGCCGGAAGCATTCGTTGATGCGGACGAGATAGGGTGAGGTATAGGCGTGGACGCGCAAGCCTGCGGCCTCCAGCGTCGCGCGCAGATAGGCGAGCGTGGAGCCCTTGCCGTTGGTCCCGGCGATGTGGATCACCGGCGGCAGCTTGCGTTCGGGATGGCCGAGCCGCGCGAGCAGACGATGCATCCGCTCGAGCCCGAGATCGATGCGTTTCTGATGCAGGGCCGACAGCCGCCCGATCAGTTCGCCGAGCGGCGGCTTTGTGCTGTCAGAGGAGGCGTTCACGCGTGGGGCGCAGCCGGCGCCGTCTCGGCGGCCGATACGATCTGCGCGGGGCTCGCGACCGGCTGCACCGATCTCGATGCGCCTTCCTGCGGCGGCGCCTTGGTCAGCAAGCGGCAGAGCCGCGCCAGGGTCGGACGCAATTCGTGGCGATGTACGACCATGTCGACCATGCCGTGCTCCTTCAGATACTCGGCGCGCTGGAACCCCTCGGGGAGCTTTTCGCGGATGGTCTGCTCGATCACGCGCGCGCCGGCGAAACCGATCAACGCGCCGGGCTCGGCAATGTGCACGTCGCCCAGCATGGCGTAGGACGCGGTGACACCGCCGGTGGTCGGATTGGTCAGCACGACGATATAGGGCAGTTTTGCCTCACGCAGCATCTGCACCGCCACCGTGGTGCGCGGCATCTGCATCAACGACAAAATGCCTTCCTGCATGCGCGCGCCGCCCGATGCGGCAAACACGATGAATGGCGACTTCTTCTCGACCGCGAGCTCCATTCCACGCACGATGGCTTCGCCCGCGGCCATGCCGAGCGAGCCGCCCATGAAATCGAAGTCCTGCACGGCGACGACGACGGCGGAGCCTTCAAGCTTGCCGTAGCCGACCTTGATCGCGTCGTTGAGGTTGGTGCGCGCGCGCGCATCCTTGATGCGGTCGACGTATTTTTTCTCGTCGCGAAACTTGAGCGGGTCGGGCGTGACCTCGGGCAGCGCGACGTCGAACCAGGTCTCGTTGTCGAAGATCGACTTCAACCGCGCCACCGCGCCCATGCGCATGTGGTAGTTCGAGCCGGGGATGACGAACTGGTTGGCCTCGACGTCCTTGTAGAACACGAGCTGTCCGGAATCCGGACACTTGATCCACAGATTCTCCGGCGTCTCCCGCCGCAGCATGTTGCGGATCTTCGGCCGGACCACATTGGTAAGCCAGTTCATGCTTTGCTCCGATGCGCGAACCCGCCTCGCGGGTCGCCTGTAGAATATATGGCGGCCGGGCCGCTGCCCGGCAAGCTGCCGTGTCGCCTGCCCGGAAAGCGGAACTATGGCCTATTCCGCCGCTTGCTGCGCCCCCTTGACGCCCTGGGCCAGGGCCGCCGTCAGCTCGGCGACGGCGTCAACGGTTTTATCGGTCGCTCGCCCCTCGGCATCGAGGCTGTTCTTGAGCGCATCCACCAGTGCTGTGCCAACCACCGCACCATTGGCGTGCGAGGCGATCGCCTTGGCTGTCTCCGGCGTGCGGATGCCGAAGCCGACGCAGACCGGCAGCTTGGTATGTCGCTTGATGCGCGCAACGGCTTCGCTCACCGCCGAGGAGTCCGCAGCCGCCGCTCCGGTGATACCGGTGATCGAGACGTAGTAGACGAAGCCCGATGTGTTGGCGAGCACGGCCGGCAGGCGCTTGTCGTCGGTGGTCGGCGTCGCCAGGCGGATGAAGTTGAGGCCGGCCTTCATCGCCGGCAGGCACAGCTCGTCGTCTTCCTCCGGCGGCAGATCGACGATGATGAGGCCATCGACACCTGCGCTCTTCGCGTCAGCCAGGAACTTGTCGACGCCGTAGATGTAGATCGGATTGTAATAGCCCATCAGCACGATCGGCGTCGCGTTATCGTCCTTGCGGAAGCCGCGCACGAGCTCTAGCGTCTTCTTCAGCGTCATGCCGGCCTTGAGCGCGCGGAGACCCGCGGCCTGGATCGACGGACCATCGGCCATCGGATCGGTGAAGGGCATGCCGATCTCGATCACGTCGGCACCCGACCGCGGCAGCGCCTTGATGATCTCGAGCGACGTCGCCGCATCAGGGTCGCCGGCCATCAGGAAGGTCACGAAGGCCGGGCGGCCCTGCTTCGCAAGCTCGGCAAAACGGGTGTCGATACGCGTGCTCACTTCTTGCCCCTCAGGATGTCGCCGACTTGCGGGACGTCCTTGTCGCCCCGGCCGGACAGATTGACGACCATCAGGTGATCCCGAGGCCGCTTCGGCGCGAGCTCCATCACCTTGGCGATGGCGTGCGCCGGCTCGAGCGCCGGAATGATGCCTTCCAGCCGCGACAGCAATTGGAACGCAGCGAGTGCTTCGTCGTCCGTCGCGGAGAGATATTTGACGCGCCCGACCTCGTGCAGCCAGGAATGTTCGGGGCCGATGCCGGGATAGTCGAGACCGGCCGAGATCGAATGCGCGTCCTGGATCTGACCGTCCGCATCCATGAGAAGATAGGTGCGGTTGCCGTGCAGCACGCCGGGACGGCCGCCCGCGATCGAGGCGGCGTGCAGCTGCGTGAGTCCGTGGCCGGCGGCTTCGACGCCGAAGATCTCGACGGAGGGATCATCGAGGAACGGATGGAACAGGCCCATCGCGTTCGAGCCGCCACCGATGCAGGCCACCAGCGAGTCCGGCAAGCGGCCCTCGATCTCCTGCATCTGCGTCTTGGTCTCGTTGCCGATGATCGACTGGAAGTCGCGCACCAGCGTCGGATAGGGATGCGGGCCCGCCACCGTGCCGATGCAATAGAACGTGTTGTGCACGTTGGTGACCCAGTCGCGCAGCGCTTCGTTCATGGCGTCCTTCAGCGTGCGCGTGCCTGACTGCACCGGCATCACCTTGGCGCCCAGCATCTCCATGCGGATGACGTTGGGCTGCTGCCGCTCGACGTCAACGGCGCCCATATAGACCACGCATTCGAGGCCGAAGCGCGCGCACAGCGTCGCGGTGGCGACACCGTGCTGGCCGGCGCCGGTCTCGGCGATGATGCGCTTCTTGCCCATGCGCCGCGCCAGCATGATTTGGCCGAGCACATTGTTCACCTTGTGTGAGCCGGTGTGGTTGAGCTCCTCGCGCTTGAGATAAATCCTGGCGCCGCCGAGATGCTCGGTCAGGCGCTCAGCGAGATAGAGTGGCGAGGGCCGGCCGACATAGGTCTTGAGGTAGCCGTTCATCTCGGCCTGGAACGCCGGATCGGCCTTGGCTTCGGTATAGGCCTTCTCCAGATCGAGGATCAGCGGCATCAAGGTTTCGGCGACGAAGCGGCCGCCGAAAATACCGAAATGGCCGCGCTCGTCGGGGCCACTACGGTAGGAATTGGGTTTGGCGACGTTCATCGGACACTCAACTCTTGGCTCGTATCTTGGCTGGCGCGCGCGGCGCGGATGAAGGCCTTGATCATCTCCGGATCTTTCACGCCCGGAGCGCTCTCGACACCGGAGGAGACGTCGACGCCGCCGGCTCCGGTGACGCGGAGGGCTTCCGCAACGTTGTCGGCGTGAAGCCCGCCCGAGACCATATAGGGCAGGCTCACATCGAGATTTTGGAGCAGGTGCCAGTCGAAGGGGGCGCCGAGACCACCGGGGCGGGTTGCATCTTTCGGTGCGCGCGCATCGAACAGGATGCGGTCGGCGACTGCGGCGTAGCCGGGCAGCACCGCGAGATCGGCAGATGTGGCGACCGGCACCGCCTTCATCACCGGACGGCCGAACCGCTGCTTGATGTCGCGCAGCCGCGCCACGCTCTCCTTGCCATGGAGCTGAAGAATGTCCGGCGCCAGCGCGTCCATGATGTTGTCGAGCATGGCATCGTCGGCATCGACGATCAGCGCGACCTTGAGCGCACGGCGCTTCACCTGGCGCCCGAGATCGCGTCCCGCTTCCAGCGACAGGTGCCGCGGCGACGGCCGAAAGAACACGAAACCCACCATGTCGGCACCCGCCTCGAGCGCCACCTCGAGCGTCTCGGGCGTGGACAGACCGCAGATTTTGACGAGCAGGGACATGGTCTCAAAGCGGATGGAGGCCGCGGGCCCGCGGCCGGAAAACAGGGCTTTCGATTGCGGCCGCTTCTACAACGTCGCGCGCTGCTTGTCTCGCCCGATGGGCCCATAAAGGCCGACCCCCGAAGGGACTGGGAGGCGCTGGGACTCGGGCCTTGCCGCCGCCATTTGGGCCCGCAGATCGGCCAGTTCGCCCCTGGCAGCGCGTGCATCCGCCTCATTGCGGCGCGCCGCGCGCCGCCAGTGCCACTGGCCGAGCCAGACTGCGCATCCACCCGTCAGCACGCCAAGGGCAGCGACCAGGATCAAAAGCAGGAACAGCGGCAAGGTGACCGACAGCGAGGGGTCGGCCGACATGAAGGGATCGAAGGAGACGGTGACGAAATGCCGGTTGGCGACGGCGAAAACCAGCAGGAGCAGGCCCAGCGGAATCACGATCAGCGCGGTCAGGAACTTTCGCATCTCGCTTCGCTCGCCTTGAATCAAGCTTGCGGCCGCATCATGCGCGACCGCAGAAAATCCTGATGCCCGGCTCAATCTGCCGCGCCGGGATCCGGATGGTCGCGGTTCAGCCGCTCGCGCATTTCCTTGCCGGTCTTGAAGAACGGGACGCTCTTCTGGTCGACAGGCACATGAGCGCCGGTGCGCGGATTACGTCCGGCGCGTGCAGGGCGATGCTTGACCGAGAAGGCACCGAAGCCGCGCAGCTCGACGCGATCACCGCGTGCGAGGGCCGCTACGATCTCTTCGAGAATCGCATTCACAATGTTCTCGACATCCCGCTGGTACAGATGCGGGTTGTGCTCGGCGATACGCTGAACAAGTTCGGATTTGATCATCGAGAGATAGGACCCGGGAGCGTGCGGATGACCATTTCCGTGAAAATACCTTGATCTGTCAAGACGCTAAATCAAGATTGAGCGTCGTGAAAATACGTGACAAATGCCGAAAAAGCAGGCTGTGCCGGCACCCGTCACGCGGGAAAACCCCCGCACGCTCGCCTCGGTTCCGGTCAGTTTGACGCGGCCGGCTGCCACAGGGCCAGCATTCCATCCATTCCGAACCGATCGACCGCCTGTGCGACGCCGGTTTGCCCGATTTGATACGCAATCGAGCTCAAACCCAGCGCTTCCAGCGTCACGGCGGCGGCCGTCTTGAGGAAGGGCAGATCGCCGAAGCGCGGCTCGAGCTTGTAATCGCGCACGCTGAGCCCCTTCTTGACGCCCTTCTGCTCGACCAGCCAGGTCACCGCCGTCTTCTCGTCGCCGATCTGGTCGATCAGCTTGAGATCGATCGCCTGGCGGCCGGTGAAGACGCGGCCATCGGCCACTTTCTCGAGCAGCGTGTCATCCATGCCACGCCGTTCCTTCACCAGGCCCCTGAACCAGGCGTAGGAATCCTTCACCAGCGCATCGAGCGCGGCCCGCGCCTCGGGGCTGGTGGGCTCGAAACCATTGGGCGCGGCCTTCAGCGGCGACGACTTCACCTCCTCGACCTTGACGCCGATGGTCTTCAGCAACTCGGAGACATTGGGGTATTGAAACAACACGCCGATCGAGCCGACCAGCGAGCTCTGCTGGGCGATGATGTGGTCGCTGGCGATCGCGGTGATGTAGCCGCCGGAGGCGGCAAGGCCCTCGACCACGACGACGAGCGGCTTCTTCGCCTTCAGTCGGGTGAGCGAATCGTAGAGCTGCTCGGAGCCGGCGGTGGTGCCGCCCGGCGAGTTGACGTGAACGATGACGGCAGCGGCCTGCGAATTCTCCAGCCGCTCCAGCGCCTGGGTGCGATCGGAATCGCTGCGGATCAGGCCCTCGATGTGGACGCGCGCGATCGAACCGGCAGACGCGAACGTGCCGCGCGCACCTGGTGTCGCGATCAGCGCAAAGCTCGCGATCGCCGCGATCGCGATCAGCGCGGCCATCACGCGCCAAAACGTCAGCTTGCGGCGGATCCTGCGGCGATCGACGATGATGTCCGAATCCAGCGACATCGGAATATCTCCAAAATGAAAGACGGAGCGCGTTGTGCCGTCACAGCGTGACCGTCGGCTTATTCTCGATACATCAATTGCGGCGCAATTTGAAGAAAACAAGGCCCGTCCTAGCCCGGATGGAGCGAAGCGCAATCCGGGATTGGCGGCGCAAGGACTTTCCCGGATGACGCTGCGCTCCATCCGGGCCGCGAGCACGCAACAAAAAGCCCCGGCTCGCGCCGGGGCTTCGATGCAGCGAAACGTGCGTTTCGCTTACTTGTTGTCGCGGTTCTTGAGCGCGGTGCCCAAGATGTCGCCGAGCGTTGCACCCGAATCGGAGGAGCCGTACTGCGCGATGGCTTCCTTTTCTTCGGCGACTTCGAGCGCCTTGATCGACACCTGGACCTTGCGGGCCTTCTTGTCGAACTGGATCACGCGGGCATCGACCTTCTCGCCGACGGCAAAGCGTTCAGCGCGCTGGTCGTTGCGGTCACGGGCGAGCTCCGAGCGCTTGATGAAGGTCGAGAAGTCGGTACCGGCGATCTTCACCTCGATGCCGCTCTCCTTCACTTCGAGCACTTCGCAGGTCACGACCGCGCCCTTCTTGACATCGCCCGGCTCGGCGAAGGGGTCGCCTTCGAGCTGCTTGATGCCGAGCGAGATGCGCTCCTTCTCGACGTCCACGTCGAGCACCACGGCCTTGACCATGTCGCCCTTCTTGTAGTTGTCGATCACCTGCTCGCCCGGAAGCTTCCAGTCGAGGTCGGAGAGGTGGACCATGCCGTCGACGTCGCCTTCGAGACCCAGGAACAGACCGAACTCGGTCTTGTTCTTGACCTCGCCTTCGACCACCGAACCGGTCGGGTGAGCTTCGACGAAGACCTCCCAGGGGTTGCGCATGGTCTGCTTGAGGCCGAGCGAGATGCGGCGCTTGACGGAATCGACTTCCAGCACCTGCACGTCGACTTCCTGCGAGGTCGAAACGATCTTGCCGGGGTGCATGTTCTTCTTGGTCCACGACATCTCGGAGACGTGGATCAGGCCTTCGATGCCCGGCTCGAGCTCGACGAACGCGCCGTAGTCGGTGATGTTGGTGACGCGGCCGGTGAAGCGGGCACCCAGCGGGTACTTGGCTTCGATGCCCTGCCACGGATCATCCAAGAGCTGTTTCATGCCCAGCGAGATGCGGTGCGTCTCGTGGTTGATCTTGATGATCTTGACCTTCACGGTCTGGCCGATCGAGAGCACCTCGGTCGGATGGTTGACGCGGCGCCAGGCGATGTCGGTGACGTGCAGGAGGCCGTCGATGCCGCCGAGATCAACGAACGCACCGTAGTCGGTGATGTTCTTGACCACGCCGTCGATGACCTGACCCTCTTCGAGATTCTGCACCAGCTCCTGACGCTGCTCGGCGCGGGTCTCTTCCAGCACGGTGCGGCGGGACACGACGATGTTGCCGCGACGGCGATCCATTTTGAGGATCTGGAACGGCTGCGAATTGTTCATCAGCGGCGCGACGTCGCGGATCGGACGGATGTCGACCTGCGAGCGCGGCAGGAAGGCCACGGCACCGTCGAGGTCGACGGTGAAGCCGCCCTTGACCTGGTTGAAGATGACGCCGTTGACCTTCTCGTTGTTCTGGAACGCCTTCTCGAGCTTGCCCCAGCTCTCTTCGCGGCGCGCCTTGTCGCGCGACAGCACGGCTTCGCCGAGGGCGTTCTCGATGCGATCGAGGAACACTTCCACCTCGTCGCCGACCTTGATCTCGCTGTCACGGCCGGGGCCGGAAAATTCGCGCAGGGCAACGCGGCCCTCGGTCTTCAGGCCGACGTCGATGACGGCCATGTCCTTTTCAATTGCAACCACCTTGCCCTTGACGACGGAGCTTTCCTGCAGGTTGCCGCCTGCGAAGGATTCGTCGAGCATCGCGGCGAAATCGTCGCGCGAGGGGCTATAGGTATCAGCAGAAGTCGAAGCCATTTGTTCTCCAGTTGCGGAAGTCTTGCCGGCCGTTGGGTTCATGGGCGCATCGCACACGCAGTGTCGGAAGGTCCGCAAGACCTTCGAGCGACCGCTCGCGGCTCCGGCTCGGTGCTGGAGCAGCGGAAGCGGGCCGGCTGAGGCCCGCGCGTTCGATACGTGGAAATTCTTGTCCGGAGCCTGGATCGCGTCGGCCCCAAATAGGGACCGAAGGTTATCGACCTCAAAGAGCGGGAGCGGGCGCTTCCTCCAATGACGGCTGCGGCTTAACCCCGCGACCGGCCCGCTCGGACGGCCTCGATAATGTCGATGGCAGCCCGGACGCCGCCTTCTATATCCAGTTGGGAGTTATCAAGCAAGTAAGCATCCGGCGCCGGCTTTAAAGGCGCAATCGGCCGGTTCTTGTCGCGCTCGTCGCGCTGCATGATGTCGGCAAGCACGGCCGCCTCGTCCGCCTCCTCGCCCCGCGCCCGCGCCTCCATGGTCCGGCGGTGAGCGCGGACCCTGGGGTCGGCGACCACGAAAATCTTCACGTCGGCATGGGGGCAGATCACGGTTCCAATGTCCCGGCCATCGAGCACGGCGCCGGGCGGATCGGCGGCGAATTGCCGCTGGAAATTGACCAGGACTTCGCGGACTCTCGGAATGGCCGAGACGATGGAGGCCCCCTCGCCGACCGTCTGGGTCTTGAGGACGGGATTGCCGAACTTTTCGGGGTCGAGTTCCAGCGCCGCCGCGACCGCGGCTGCCTCGTCGCGGAGATCATGACCGGACTGCATCAGCTCGTAAGCCACTGCGCGATAGATGACGCCGGTATCGAGATGGCGATAACCGTAATGGTGGGCGAGGCGCTTGCCGAGCGTCCCCTTGCCCGAGGCTGCGGGCCCGTCGATGGCGATGATCATGAAAACTCGGCCCCTAGCGAACGCATCATCGGAATGAAATCCGGAAAGCTGGTGGCGATGAAGGCGGTGTCGTCGACGCCGACCGGCTGGTCGGACGCGCAACCCATCACCAGCGCGGACATCGCGATGCGATGGTCCATGTGGGTGGCAACAACGCCCCCGCCGGGCACGTGACCGCGGCCTTCGACGATCAGATCGTCACCGGAGACCTCGACCTTGACGCCGTTGACGCGAAGCATGTCGGCCGTGGCCTCGAGCCGGTCGGATTCCTTGACGCGCAGCTCTTGCAGGCCGCGCATGATGGTCGTGCCCTCGGCGAAAGCGGCCGCGACGGCCAATACGAGGTATTCGTCGATCATCGAGGGCGCGCGCTCCGGCGGCACCTCGACGCCGCGCAGCTTCGACGCGCGCACGCGCAGCTGGGCCATCGGCTCGCCGGCGTCGCGTCGTACGTCGCTCTCCTCGATCGAGGCGCCCATTTCGCGCAGCGTGGTGAACAGGCCGGTGCGCAGCGGATTGGTCATTACGTCGGACAGGACGACGTCGGAGCCATCGGCGATCAGCGCGGCAACGACGGGGAAGGCCGCCGAGGACGGGTCGGCCGGCACGATGACGTTGGCACCGTGCAGCTCTGGCTGGCCTTGAAGCGTGATGCGGCGGCCGTGCTGGCCTTCCTTCGTGGAGGTGATGGCGGCACCAAAATGCTGCAGCATCAGCTCGGTATGGTCGCGGCTCGCCTCGGTCTCGATCACCGTGGTTGTGCCCGGCGCAGCCAGGCCCGCGAGCAGCACGGCCGATTTGATCTGGGCCGAGGCGACCGGGGTCATGTAGGTGATCGGCAGCGGATCGCGCGCGCCCTGCAGGGTCAGCGGCAGACGGCCGCCCTCGCTGCCCGACAAGGCCCTGGCGCCCATCTGTTCGAGTGGATCGAGGATCCGGCGCATCGGGCGGCTGCGCAGCGAGGCGTCCCCGTCGAACACCGCCGAGATCGGGCAACCCGCGACGGCGCCCATGACCAGGCGGCAGCCGGTGCCGGAATTGCCGAAATCCAGCGCCGCCTTGGGCTGGGCGAAGCCACCGACGCCGACACCGTTCACCGTCCAGGCGAAATCACCGGTGCGCTCGACCCTGGCGCCCAGCGCCTGCATGGATTTGGCGGTGTTGAGAACGTCTTCGCCCTCGAGCAGTCCCGAAACCCGGGTCTCGCCGACCGCGAGCGCCCCCAGGATCAGGGCGCGGTGGGAGATCGACTTGTCACCGGGTACCCGTACTTTCCCGGTCAGGGGGCCGCTGGCGCGAGACTGCAGCGGCCTCGGTTGGTCGGAATGGGTCAAGATTGTGTCCTTGGATGCGCCCTAAGGGGCTGGGGCGCAGGTACCACATGGTCCGCGCCCCGTCACGGGCATGTCGTTCTCCTGTAATGCGCTATTGACAGCGGGCCGCCAACTAGCCAAGTGAAGCACCGCTTTTCAGACATTCCCAGGATTCCTGCCGTGGCCAAGTCCGAACTCGGAACTAAACGTATTTGCCCGACCACGGGCAAGAAGTTCTATGACCTCAACAAGAATCCGGTGATCTCGCCCTATACCGGCGAAGTGGTGCCGATCGCCCCGGTCGCGCCCGCACGTGCGTCCCGCGGCGCCGAAGCCCGCAATGTGGCCCCGGACACGACGCCGGAGCCGGCAGAGGCCGAGGAGTTGGTCTCGCTCGAGGAGGCCGACGCCGAGGAGAACACCGGCAAGGTCAAGGCCGTCGTTCCGGAGTCCGAGGACGACATCGAGGTCGACGAGACCATCGAGGATGACGATGACGACGATTCGACCTTCATTGCCGACGACGAAGAAGGCGATGAGGACGTAACCGACATCATTGGTGATGTCGGAGGTGATGAAGAGACTTGAGATCAGCCCTGATCTGTGAAAAAGGGTGCACCGCGCGAGTCACCAGGGCTCGCCGGTTGGGGTGATCCACCAGGTTCATCCGGTCTAAGTTAAGGGGCCATAGCTCAGCTGGGAGAGCGCTTGCATGGCATGCAAGAGGTCGGCGGTTCGATCCCGCCTGGCTCCACCACGCTTCGCCCTTCGGGCTTCGCGTGGCGCAGCCACGCAGAGCCCGAAGGGTAAAGCGTGGTGTCCGGCGTAGCCCGAAGGGCGAAGACGGACTGGTGCGACGCCCACCTAACGACTACCCAGGCGATAGGCGTCAATGTGGTACGTCTACATTCTCCAAAGCGTTGACTTTCCTGATCAGGAATACATCGGCGCCACGGAAGATTTGAAGCGGCGAATTCCGGAACACAATGCCGGCAAATCTAGCCACACCGCTAAATATAAGCCTTGGAAACTGATCTGGTACTGCGCCTTCCCCGACAAGTACAAAGCTCTGGCGTTTGAAAAGTACCTGAAGTCTCATTCCGGCCGCGCCTTCACGAAGAAGCGGCTTTCCTAGGCTCTGACGAACTCCCCTACTCCCCGATCACCGCATTGAGCCGGTCGCGCAATGCGACGATCTCGTCCTTCATTGCGACCAGTTCCGGCACCGAGCAATCCGAGGCCGCCAGAATGGATTGCGGCACGCTGCGTGCCTTGTCCTTCAGCGCCTGGCCCTGCGGCGTCAGGGCGATCAGCACCTGACGCTCGTCCTCGCTCGAGCGGGTGCGCCTCACGAGATGGGCGGCCTCGAGCCGCTTGAGCAGCGGCGTCAGCGTGCCCGAATCCAGGAACAGCTTCTCGCCGATGTCCCTCACCGGTACGTCGTCGCGCTCCCATAGCACCAGCATCACCAGATATTGCGGATAGGTCAGGCCGAGCCGACCGAGCAGCGGCTTGTAGACACGATTGAAAGCATGCGCGGCCGAATAGACCGCAAAGCAGATCTGATTGTCGAGCCGCAGCGGCGCGTCCGCTGCCGATGGTTTCCGGGCCATGGGGACTCTCACGGGATTTGCCCGTATTGTGGGGTCGGGCGGCCGTAAATTCAATTGCAAACAATTAAATGTGAGGCACTGTAATTTCAGTTGTGCGCGATCTAATTGAAGCGATACAGATCGCGTCCACCCGAACCCCCAGGGAGATGAAAATGTCCGTGAACGTCCTCTACAAGACCAGTGCCAAGGCGACCGGCGGCCGCGACGGCCATGCTGCAACGCTCGACGGCGCCCTAGACGTCAAGCTGACCACGCCGAAGGAGCTCGGCGGCGGAGGCGGCGCCGGCAACAATCCCGAGCAGCTGTTTGCGGCGGGCTATGCGGCCTGCTTCATCGGCGCGATGAAGTTCGTGGCGTCGCAGGGCGGCCCCAAGGTTCCCAATGACGCGTCCGTCACTTCGACCGTCGGCATCGGCCCGCGCTCCGAGGGCGGTTTCGGTCTCGAGATCGATCTCGCCGTCTCGCTGCCGGGCCTGGCTCGCGCCGAGGCTGAGGCGTTGGTCGAGAAGGCGCACCAGGTGTGCCCGTACTCCAACGCCACGCGCGGCAATGTCGACGTTCGTCTGACGGTCGTCTGACCGCAATTGCGGATTGGCTGGCCCGAGATCCCCCTCGGGCTGGCCGCTTCCCATTGGTTTGCCATTCTGGGATTGCGCCGCGGCGGCGCATGCGGCCCTACGCGCGAAGCCATTGCTGGGATGCACGAACCTCGCTAGGCCTGTGATCAAGCATCGACACAGGGGAAGCGAAGGCATGAGTTCTGAAGCCGCCACAGGTGCCATGAGCGGATTGCGCGTCATCGATCTCACGCGCGTGCTCGGCGGTCCCTACTGCACCCAGATCCTCGCCGACCACGGCGCCGACGTGATCAAGGTCGAGCCGCCCGCGGGCGACGAGGTGCGCGAATGGGGCCCTCCCTTCCATGAGGAGGATGCGGCCTATTTCGTCGGCATCAACCGCAACAAGCGCTCGATCGGCCTCGACCTCGCCTCCGAAGGCGGCCGCGCCGTGCTGCTGAAGATGCTGGAGACGGCCGACGTCCTGATCGAGAACTTCAAGCCAGGCACGCTGGAGAAATGGGGCATCGGCAACGAGGTGCTGCGCGCAAAATTCCCGCGCCTCGTGCACTGTCGGATCTGCGGCTTCGGCGCCGACGGCCCGCGCGGCGGCAATCCCGGCTATGACGCCATCATCCAGGCCATGACCGGCATGATCGCGGCGACCGGCTCGCCGGAGAGCGGCCCGATGCGGATCGGCGTGCCGCTGGTCGACATCACCACTGGCCTGTACGCGGCGATCGGCATCCTGATGGCGCTGTCGGAGCGCCAGCGCTCCGGCAGGGGCCAGTTCCTGGAGACGACGCTGTACGAGACCGGCCTTGCCATCATGCATCCGCACACCGCCAATTATTTCATGCATGGCAAGCCACCCGCGCTCACTGGCAACGAGCATCCCAACCTCGTGCCTTACGCGATCTTCCCGACGAAAACCGACAACATCTTCATCGGCGTCGGCAACGACGGCACGTTCCGCAAGCTCGCCAAGGAGATCGGCAAGCCCGAGCTCGGCACCGATCCGCGCTTTGCCCGCAACAAGGACCGCATCGCCAATCGCGAGGCGCTGCGCGCCGAACTCGCCGCGGTGTTCAGCCAGCACGAGGCCGAGCCGCTCTGCAACCGCCTGCTCGCGGCGGGCCTGCCCGCTGGCCCGGTGCAGAAGATCGACCAGGCACTCACGAATCCGCACACGATCGCGCGCGGCGATATCATCGAGAAGGATTGGTACAAGGGCGTCGCCTCGCCGATCCGGCTCGACCGCAGCAAGCCGAGCCTGCGCCGCCTGCCGCCGAAATTCAGCCAGCACGCGGCTGAGGTGCTGGGCGAGTTCGGCTACTCCCGGGCGGACATCGACGCGATGGTCGAAAAGGGCGTGGTCTGCGGCCCCGAGCGTAAGCGCTGAGGCCTCGTGAAATAGACTTCAGCGTTGCCGCAACGGCGGTGCGCTCCCTCCCCGCTTGCGGGGGAGGGTTGGGGAGAGGGCGTCTCCAGAACGGGACAATCCCCAAGCGGAGAGAGCAGTCACCCGCGCCTTCGGCGCGACCTCTCCCGCAAGCGGGAGAGGTGTTCGAGATCGTGCCTGATGGACAACTCACGTCATCCAATGCCGCACTGCGGCGCGAGCACGCGTGTGCAGCGCGAACGCACGGCGCGGTCTCCCGCACGCCTTCGCCTATTTTCCGGCTTCCCTTTTCCAGCGCTTGCCGCTTTCGTTTCGGCCGCTTACACAGTCATGTGAACGTCATGTGGCACTGCTAGCGCAAGCGCTTCTTTATTGACGGGCAAGGGAGGTTTTCTTGATGGCTCTTCGACATTTTGGTGCGGCTGCGGCTGTCGCAGTCACGGTCGGCATGATGGCCTCGCCGGCCCTGGCCGTGACCGACATCCAGTGGTGGCACGCGATGACCGGCGCCAACAACGACGTCATCGTCAAGCTCGCCACCGACTTCAACGCGTCGCAGAGCGACTACAAGGTAATCCCGACCTACAAGGGCAACTACCCCGACACGATGAACGCCGGCATCGCGGCCTTCCGCGCCGGCAATGCGCCGCACATCATGCAGGTGTTCGAGGTCGGCACCGCCACCATGATGGCGGCGACCGGCGCGGTGAAGCCGGTCTACAAGCTGATGGCCGAGACCGGCGAGAAGTTCGATCCGAAGGCCTACCTGCCCGCGATCACCGGCTATTACTCGACCTCGAAGGGCGAGATGCTGTCCTTCCCGTTCAACTCGTCGTCGACGGTGATGTGGGTCAACCTCGACGAGCTGAAGAAGGCGAACGTCGCAATCCCGAAGACCTGGCCTGAAGTGTTCGATGTCGCCAAGAAGCTGCACGACAACGGCCACCCCACCTGCGGCTTCTCCAATTCCTGGGTCACCTGGGTCAATCTCGAACAGCTCTCCGCCTGGCACAACGTGCCGCTGTCGACCAAGGCCAACGGCCTCGACGGCTTCGACACCGTGCTCGAATTCAACGGCCCGCTTCAGGTCAAGCACCTCGAGAAGCTGGTCGAGCTCCAGAAGGACAAGACCTACGATTATGCCGGCCGCACCAACACCGGCGAAGGCCGCTTCACGTCAGGTGAATGCCCGCTCTATCTGACCTCCTCGGCGTTCTTCGGCAACGTCAAGGCGCAAGCCAAGTTCGCCTTCACCGCCGTGCCGATGCCCTATTATCCCGACGTCAAGGGCGCACCGCAGAACTCGATCATCGGCGGCGCCTCGCTCTGGGTGATGGGCGGCAAGTCGGCCGACGAGTACAAGGGCGTCGCGAAATTCCTGGGCTTCCTGTCCGACACCGACCGCCAAGTCTACATCCACAAGGCCTCCGGCTATCTGCCGATCACCAAGGCGGCCTATGAGAAGGCCAAGGCGGAAGGCTTCTACAAGGACCAGCCCTATCTCGAGACCCCGCTGCTCGAGCTGACCAATAAGGAGCCGACCGAGAATTCCCGCGGCCTGCGCCTTGGCAACATGGTGCAGCTCCGTGACGTCTGGTCGGAAGAGATCGAGCAGGCGCTCGCCGGCAAGAAGACCGCCAAGCAGGCGCTCGATGCCGCGGTCGAACGCGGCAACACGATGCTGCGGCAGTTCGAAAAGACCGCCGTGAAGTGAGGCGATCGGCGGCAGGCCGGTAACCCGGCCTGCCGCTCCTGCGCGCATCATGCAAAAGCAAGCCATTTTCCAATCGAAGCTATTGCCCTACGCGCTGGTTGCGCCGCAGCTCGCGATCGTCCTGATTTTCTTCTACTGGCCGGCGTTGCAGGCAGTGATCCAGTCCTTCCTGCTCCAGGACGCCTTCGGTCTTTCGACGAGCTTCGTCTGGTTCGACAACTATCTCGAGCTTCTGCAGGACCGCGCCTATTTCGAAGCGATCGTGCGGACCTTCTTCTTCTCGTTCGCCATCGCGGTCTCATCGCTATCCTTTGCGCTGCTCCTCGCCGTGATGGCGGACAAGCCGCTGCGCGGCTCGATGCTCTACCGCACGCTGCTGATCTGGCCCTATGCGGTGGCGCCGCCGGTCGTCGGCGTGCTCTGGATTTTCATGCTGCATCCCTCGCTGGGCGTGCTCTCGCGTTATTTGCGCGTCCTGGGCATCGACTGGAATCCGCTGCTCGACGGCGACCAGGCCGCAACGCTGATCATCCTCGCCGCCGCCTGGAAGCAGATCTCCTATAATTTCCTGTTCTTCCTCGCGGGCCTGCAGAGCATCCCGCGAAGCGTGCTGGAGGCCGCCGCGATCGACGGCGCGCGCCCGATGCGCAGGTTCTGGACCGTGACCTTCCCGCTGCTGTCGCCGACCATCTTCTTCCTTTTGGTCGTCAACATCGTCTACGCCTTCTTCGACACGTTCGGCATCATCGACACCATGACCCGCGGCGGTCCCGGCAAGTCGACGGAGACGCTGGTCTACAAGGTCTATTCCGACGGCCTGCTCGGCGGCAATCTCGGCAGCTCCGCGGCGCAATCGGTGATCCTGATGATCATGGTGATCGTGCTGACGGGAATCCAGTTCCGCTTCGTCGAACGCAAGGTGACCTACTGATGGTCGAGGAAGAAGGCTTTCGGCGCTACGTCGCTCATATCATCCTCTGGATCGGGATCGCGATCGTCGCCTTCCCCGTCTACATCGCGATCGTCGCCTCGACCCAGGACAACGCGCTGATCGCGAACGGACAGATGTCGCTGCTGCCAGGCGGTCATTTCTTCAAGACTTACTACCAGACGATCTTCATCGGCACGAGCGGCTCGACCCGGGAGCCGGTCGGCAACATGATGCTGAACTCGCTGGTGATGGCGCTCTTGATCGCGGTCGGCAAGATCGCGATCTCGATCATCTCGGCCTATGCGATCGTGTATTTCCGCTTTCCGTTCCGGATGCCGATCTTCTGGCTGATCTTCATCACCCTGATGCTGCCGGTCGAGGTGCGCATCTATCCCACCTACAAGATCGTCGCCGATCTGCACATGCTCGACAGCTATGCCGGCCTGTCGCTGCCGCTGATCGCGTCGGCCACCGCAACGCTGCTGTTCCGCCAGTTCTTCATGACCGTGCCGGACGAGCTTTTGGAAGCCTCGCGGATCGACGGCGCCGGTCCCTTGCGCTTCTTCTGGGATACGCTGTTGCCGCTGTCGCGCACCAACATGGCGGCGCTGTTCGTCATCCTGTTCATCCTCGGCTGGAATCAATATCTCTGGCCGCTGCTGATCACCACCCGCGACGACATGCAGACGATCCAGATCGGCATCCGCAAGATGATCACCACCACCGACGCGCTGACCGAATGGCCGATCGTGATGGCAACTGCCGTGCTGGCCATGCTGCCGCCGGTGTTCGTCGTCGTCGCCATGCAGAAGCTGTTCGTGCGCGGCCTGGTCGAGACGGAGAAGTAGGTTCTTGCAAGTGAGTTTTCATGGCTAACGTCACCCTGCGCAACGTTCGCAAGACCTATCCCGGCGGCTTCGAAGCCATCAAGGGCATCGACGTCGATGTCGGCGACGGCCAGTTCTGCGTGCTGGTCGGCCCGTCCGGCTGCGGCAAGTCGACCTTGCTGCGCATGGTCGCGGGGCTGGAGACTGTCACCGGCGGCGAGATCGACATCGGCGGCCGCGTCGTCAACCAGATCGAGCCCGCCGATCGCGACATCGCGATGGTGTTTCAGAACTACGCGCTCTATCCGCATATGAGCGTCTACAACAACATGGCCTATGGCCTGCGCAACCGCGGAATGGCGGAAGCCGAGATCAAGACCCGCGTCGGGGAAGCGGCGCGCGTGCTCGAGCTCTCCGCCATGCTGGAGCGCAAGCCGCGCCAGCTTTCCGGCGGCCAGCGCCAGCGCGTCGCCATGGGCCGCGCCATCGTGCGCCAGCCGAAGGTGTTTCTGTTCGACGAACCGCTCTCCAATCTCGATGCCAAGCTGCGCATCGCGATGCGCGTCGAGATCCGCAGATTGCAGCGCCGGCTCAACACGACGTCGATCTACGTCACCCATGACCAGCTCGAGGCGATGACGCTCGCCGATATTCTGGTGGTGATGAATGGCGGCCAGGTCGAGCAGGTCGGCAATCCCCTCGCGATCTACCAAAAGCCGGCCACGACCTTCGTCGCCTCTTTCATCGGCGCGCCGCCGATGAACCTGATGTCCACCCGTCCCGACGAGATCAAGTCGCAGCTCGGCGGCAGCGCGGGCGAAGCCGGCATCCTCGGCATCCGTCCCGAAGACTTCGTCATCACCGACCAGACGCCCGCCGGCGGCGTCGCGCTGCCACTTACCGTTGAAGCGATCGAACGCGTCGGCGCCGAAACCTTCGTCTACGGCTCGCGGGCTCAGGAAGACCAGCGCGTCGCCGCCACGCCCGGCGAGCTGCCGCCCGGCGAGGTCATCGTCCGCCTTCCCGGAACCGAGGCGCCAGCCATCGGCCAGCAGATCCGCGTCGCAGCGGTTCGCCAAAAGCTGCATTTGTTCAGCGGCGATGGGCGGAAGCGGTTGGAAGCCTGACCGGGTTCCGAAGGGACAGCTAACAAAAAGTGCGAAAACAACCCCATGCACAGTAGCGGGGCCTTGTTTTCATTGACATAAATCGGCCTGCAATTTGCCGTCCCCGAACTTGTCCCGGGCGTTGCTCTGGCTGTCGAGAGAAAGGTCGTGGGGGATATCGGCGAGCGGTAGCGACGCCGTCCTACGGACGGCCATGCCCCGGCCATGACGATGTGGAAACGCCCGGCGCGAAGCAAAGCGCATCACATGCGGGAATGCCACCTGTGCAGGGCTCCTGCTACCTGCTTGAACCCACACGGGGATATGCCCATATTGCTGACCAAGGGGTGCCGCTTGCGGGCTCCGACACACCAAAGTCGCTTCTGCGAGGACTTTGTAAACTATGTCTCGTGTTCCAACGCTCTCCAGTCCCTTCCTGCTGGGCTTCGACGAGATCGAGCGCGTGCTCGATCGGGTCGTCAAAGGTGCCGACGGTTATCCTCCCTACAATATCGAGAGGTGCGACCGGTCGGACGGCCAGCCCGAGCGTTTGCGCATCACGCTGGCGGTCGCCGGCTTCACCCGCGACCAACTCGATGTAACTATTGAGGAAAACCAGCTCGTGATCCGCGGGCGGCAGCAGGACGACAAGACCCGGCAATACATCCATCGCGGGATCGCCGCCCGCCACTTCCAGCGCACCTTCGTGCTGGCGGAGGGGATGCTGGTGCTGGGTGCGGATCTGAAGAACGGGCTGTTGTCGGTCGATCTGGCCCGGCCTGAACCGGAGAGGATCGTTAAGACAATCGCTATCAATGAACACGAATAATGGAACGAGTAGCGGACTCGACCGCTTAGTGTTCCAGAGGAGTCGAGACCATGAGTGAAGGTCACGTTGCGTTCGAATACGAAGCCAAGAATGTCTCGCCCGAGACGCTGGCAACCCTCGGCGAAGGCCATATCGCCTATGTGAAGCAGATCCGCTCGGAGGACGTGCCGGGCCTGTTTCCCGAAGCACCGAAAATCGCGCCGGGCTTAAAACTCTTCGCGCTCCACGCCGCCGACGGCACGCCGATCATGCTGACCGACAGCCGCGAAGCCGCGATCGCCAATGCCTGGAGCAACGAGCTGCAAGCGGTGAGCGTGCACTGAGCACGCGCGTCGCGCGAACAGGGTTTCAAACGGGCATGCCTTCATGAGAAGGCGTGCCCGTTTTCATTTCGGGAGATGCAGTCTCGCGCGTCGTCACTGCGAACGCGGCGGAGTGCGGCTTAACTCTCGTGTCCCGGACAAGCTGCAACGCCCAGCGCTGCGCTGCGTCCGGGGCACGCGCCCTTAGAGTCGGCAATGACGCTCAAGCCGCCGTCGCCGGCGGCAGGGCCAGCACCGAATAGATCGCCTGGGCGTCGCGCGAGGCGCGGAGTTTCTTGGCGATGTCCTGGTCGCGCAAGAGGCGAGCGATGCGGGCGAGTGCCTTGAGATGGTCGGCGCCGGCGCCTTCGGGGGCGAGCAGCAGGAAGACGAGATCGACCGGCTGGCCGTCCATCGATTCGAAATCGATCGGGCGATCGAGGCGCGCGAACAGGCCAAAGATCTTTTCCAGCTTGGGCAGCTTGCCGTGGGGAATGGCGACGCCGTAACCGACTGCGGTGGTGCCGAGCTTTTCGCGCTGAAGCAGGACCTCGAACACGGAGCGTTCGTTCTGCCCGGTCAGCTCGGCGGCCTTGGCCGCGAGTTCCTGCAACGCCTGCTTCTTGCTGTTGACTTTCAATGCCGGGAGAATCGCCTCGGGTGCGACCAGATCGGTAATCGGCATGGAAGCTTTCCGAGGTGAATTAAGCCGTCAGGTTCCGATTTGGCCAGCTTGATAGACCAAGCTGCGCCGACGTCAATAACATGAAGCAGGAGGCGGACTTAGCCCCGGTCCTGATGTGGGGCGCTTCTACTCCAACGCAATCCCGGTGCCAACTCCCGCGTGCGGCTTTGCCACGGACATTGTTAAAGGCCCGGGATGGTACGGAGCCCGGGTCTCGGACCTAACCATCGGACTTACCGTCCACCTTGGCCCCCGGAGGGTCGATCCAGCCGACATTGCCATCCGCCCGGCGGTAAATGATGTTCACCCGGCCCGAGGAGCCGTGCTGGAAGACCAGGCAGGGCGCCCCGCTGAGGTCGAGTTCCATGACGGCCTCGCTGACCGAGAGGCGCTTCAGCGAGGTGGTTTGCTCGGCGATGATGACGGGGCTGTAGCCGGCGACCTCGTCCTCGCCTTCGGGCGCCTCGAGCACATAGCTCGTGGCATCGAGCGCAGCCATCGCCTCGGAGGCGACATGGGCCTTGCGGGCGGAACGGTCCTTGAGGCGATTCTTGTAGCGGCGCAGCCGCTTCTCGATCATCACCAGCGCCTGGTCGGCGCTGGCATAGGCGTCCGGCGCGTTCGAATCGGCCTCCAGCGTGATTCCCGAATCGAGATGCAGCGCGCAATCGGTGCGGAAGCCGAAGCCGTCCTTGCTCAGCGTGATGTGACCGGAATAATTGCCGTCGAAATATTTGCGCAGCACCTCATCCGTGCGGTCGGCAACGCGGCCGCGCAGGGCCTCGCCGACGCTGATGCTCTTTCCCGAAATTCGAAGAGTCATGTGATGCCTCGCTTGGTTCAAGTGCCTAGCTTGGATCGGTCTCGATGGGACATCGAGAGTAGCGCGATTTCGCGCCAGCGCAATCAGGCCGGCTCGGTGTTGCGGGGGCGATCGGACATTGCGGTGGCGAGGACGTTACCAAGAGCGCTCTGCTTGTCGCGGCGGCGTTGCACCGAAGAGGGAATGCGCATGGCTTCGCGGTACTTCGCGACCGTGCGGCGGGCAATATCAATGCCCGAAGCGCGCAAGCGTTCCACGATGGTGTCATCCGACAGGATTGCCGTGGGCGCTTCCGAATCGATCAGCTGCTTGATGTGGTGACGTACCGCTTCGGCGGAATGCGCCTCGCCGCCGTCAGCCGAGGCG
>NZ_JADPKE010000028.1:0-618 GCF_023073795.1 Bradyrhizobium sp. 159
TGGCCGGAACTGCTCTTACTGACCCTATGCGAGCGTCGGGGTGGGCATCGGGATCAGCTTGGCCATCTTTCGAAGGTTTTGGGCGGTGGCTGCGAGGATGAACTCGTCGCGCGCGCCGTTTGGACCTCGTAAACGCAAACGGTCGAGCTTGAGAATGCGCTTGAGGTGCGCGAACAACATCTCGATTTTCTTGCGGAGCCGGCGCGAGGTGCCTCCCTCCCACGATCTCGCGATCTGGCGCGCCATGTCGCGGGCGCCCTCGTAGATCGAGCGGGGCACCCTCCGTGAAGCCTGCTTGGGGCAGCATCGGGGCTTCAATGCGCATCGATCACAATCGCGCTTGCTGGCGAGGTAAAGCATGGTGGCACCATCATTCACCAACGTTCCGGTCGTGGTAAGAGTTTTGCCACCAGGGCACCGATAGATGTCCCCAGCATGGTCATAGGTGAAGTCGTCGCGCGAGAAGATCCCGTCTGTGCGGGCCGATTTGTCGAACACTGTAACGTGCGGCTCGATCCCGTGCTCATAGACCAGCCAGGCGAGCATCTCGGCCGAGCCATAGCCGCTGTCACCGAGGAGCCGGCTCGGATAGAGATCAAACCGCTCCAGCGAGCGCTC
>NZ_JADPKE010000102.1:0-112892 GCF_023073795.1 Bradyrhizobium sp. 159
CGGTTTTGGTCCACGGCATGGTGTCCTCCCTCGAATCTTTGCAAATCCGAAGGAATCACAAGCCGGCCAAAACCGCTCACCCTTTTTCGGTCAGGCTCTCAGGATGAGGCCACGTTGGCGCTCGTTGAAACTTTTGCCGCACACTCCGCCCTCATCCTGAGGGCCCGCCGAAGGCGGGCGTCTCGAAGGATGGCCGCAGGGGAGGAGTGTTGCGATCGCCCTGCCATCGCAAACAGAGCCTCGAAAAACGACGGCGAGGGGCTAGCGCTCGTGGTTCAATGGATCTCACCTCGCCAAATGCCGCGTGAAGATCCGCACCACGTGCCCCTTCACCCGTGGCGCTTCGTCGTAGAGGTCTGACGCGATCCGCTCGATGGTCTCGCGCAGCGACAGGAATTGCGCCTGGCGCGCGCTGCTTTCGGTGCCCTGCATGCCCGCGAGCTCGTCCATCGCGGCGTCGCTGATCTGGCACTGCACCACATCGCCATCGTTCAGCATGGTGAAGCGAAAGGCCAGCCGTTCGAGATCATGGCCAATGATCTTGTCGCGCATGAGTGGCATCAAGTCGTCCCGGTCGAACCCCCGCGCCGGACAATGCTGAAAATTTCTTTGCTTGTCACCATGTCTAGGGGTGGGTTAGCCCAAGGCGTAACCCACCTATTGTCGCGATAGTGGATTACGCCGAGCGGACTGCGCTTCGTACAGCGGCGGGCCTGACCCGCCTGCGTTCTCAGTAAACGAGGGCCGCGCCTGTGGGTTTCTCCAGCGCAGTCGCCAGGGACTTGTACTCCTCGCAATCACGCCCGCAGATCGCAGCGATGCGGTCCAGGTGAAACATTGCCTGCTCGCGGTTGCCCTGCTCGAGCTGCCAAAGCCCAAAATACTGCCAGGTCAGCACGTGATTCGGATCGGCCTTCAGCGCGCGCTCGTACCAAATCTGCGACTGCTTGTAGTCGCCGAGCTTGCGATATGAGTAACCGATGAGATTGGCGACGGTCGGATGATCGTCGTGGCCGAGCGCCTTCAATTGCTCGATCGCGACCGCATAATCGTTGCGCTCGTAGATCGTGTCATAGGCCGCGCGGTAGCTGGCCGCGAATGCGGGATCCCCGATGCTGGACTGGTTGTTCGGCTTCTTGCCTTTCTGGGTTGCCCTTGGCTTGGAGCGTTTCGGGTAGGTGGGCTGCGCTTTCTGATCCGAATAGGCGCCCGCATAGGGGTCCATGGAGCTGATGCCACCACCTCCACCGCCTCCTCCGCCGCCCGCGGCCAATACCGGCGAAGCGAACAGCGCCGCTGCGACCGTTCCCAGCACGACGATTCTGATCATCGCTGTGATCATTCCTGTCTCCTGCTTCTGCGGCCCCGGATGACGTGATAACCCTGTCATGGCGGCGATATTCCGGGATGATTGCGCTCTCACTGAGACGCCAGCGTCGGGCGTGCGACAGTCTTGCTGCCAGATCCTGCCGGCAAGCGGGAGGGACGCGCTACTGAAACGCGACCTCGGCGAAACTCCTCAGCTTTCGCGAATGCAGCCGCTCCGATTCCTGCTGCTTGAGCCGCTCCAGGGCCTTCAGGCCGATCTCGAGATGCTGGCCGACGCGACGGCGATAGAACTCGCTGGCCATGCCCGCTAGCTTGATCTCGCCGTGCAGCGGCTTGTCGGAGACGCAGAGCAGTGTGCCGTAGGGGACGCGGAAGCGGTAGCCGTTGGCGGCGATCGCGGCCGATTCCATGTCGAGCGCGACCGCACGTGATTGCGACAGGCGGCGGATCACCGCCGGCCCGGAAATCTCCCAGTTGCGGTTGTCGACGCTCGCGACGGTGCCGGTGCGCATCAGCCGCTTGAGCTCGAAGCCTTCCAGCCCGGTGACGTCCTCGACCGCCTCCTCGAGCGCAACCTGCATCTCGGCCAGCGCCGGGATCGGCACCCACAGCGGTAGCTCACGATCGAGCACATGATCCTCGCGCACATAACCATGCGCGAGCACGTAGTCGCCAAGCCGCTGCGTGTTGCGCAGGCCTGCGCAATGGCCGAGCATTAGCCAGGCATGCGGGCGCAACACGGCGACATGATCGGTGACATTGCGCGCATTGGATGGTCCCGTGCCGATATTGATCAGGCTGATGCCGCGATAGCCGGGCGCGACCAGATGGAAGGCCGGCATCTGCGGCACGCGCAATGGCGGCGTGCCGCTGATCGAGCCAGCATTGCGCGTGATGACGTTGCCCGGCGCGACAAAGGCTTCGAGGCCGGCCTCGCCGGACTGAAGCCGCTGCTGGCAGAGCTGCGCGAAGGCATCGACATAGAATTGGTAATTGGTGAAGATGACGAAGTTCTGGAAGTATTCGGGATCCGTGCCGGTGTAGTGATAGAGCCGTCGCAGCGAGTAATCGACGCGCGCAGCGCGGAACAGGGATAGCGGCTCGGGCGCGCCGGGCTGGAGCTCGAAGGTACCGTCGGCGATCGAATCGTCCATCGTGGCAAGATCAGGCACGTCGAACGCATCGCGCAGCGATCGCGTGATGGCCGAGTTCTCGCCGGTGGTGATGGCGGCTTCGATGTTGATGTCGCGGCGATAGGCGAAGTGGATCGGGATCGGCTCGGCGGATTCCCCGATCTCGACGGGAACACCGTGGTTCTGGACCAGCAGTCCGATCTGCTCGGTGAGATAGGCACGGAACAGATCCGGCCGCGTCACGCTGGTCTCGTGCACGCCGGGGCCGGCGACGAAACCGTAGGACAGGCGCGAATCCAGCCGCGCATGCGTCGCGGTGGTGACGCGGACGAAGGGATAATAGGCCCGGACCCGCGTCGTGACCGCTTCGCCGCCAACATAGGCCTCGAACCGGTCGCGCAGGAATTTCGTGTTGCGCTCGTAGATCTCTTCGAGACGGGCGACGGCAAGGTCAGCGTCAGAGAAGGATTCGGTGGCGATGGGGGGTGGAGATTGCATGGTCGACCGCTGGGTTGCTGTTTGCAATCGCAGTATAACAAAGTGACAGCCAAGTCGTGGAGATGACGCGCTTTCGGGCGTCACTTCTCCCGGAACGCCCGCATCAGCTGGTCGTGCAGCGGCTTCATCAGATATGACAGCATGGTGCGGTCGCCGGTCTGGACGAAGGCTTCCACGGGCATGCCCGGGATCATCTTGACGTCGCCGAGACGGGCGATCTCTTGCGCCGGCATCGAGACGCGGATGGTGTAATAGCTCTGGCCGGTGCGCTGGTCGCTGGTGACGTCGGGTGATACGCGGCTAACGACGCCATTGAGCTCAGGCGTGGTGCGCTGGTTGAAGGCGGACAGGCGCAACAGCGTCTTCTGGCCGATCTGGAGCTTGTCGATGTCGACCGGGTTGACCTTGGCCTCGACCTGGAGGTCGTCGGCTTGCGGCACGATCAGCATCAGGGCATCGCCGGCGGTGACGACGCCGCCGACGGTGTGCACCGTCGATTGCAGCACCATGCCGTCCTGCGGCGCGCGGATGTCGATGCGGCGGAGCTGGTCTTCGGCGGCGACCTTGCGCTCGATCAGCTCGCCGATCTTGTCGTTGGTCTCGCGCAGGTCCTTGGAGACCTCGCTGACCACGTCCTTGTCGATCTGGATGATCTGGAGCTCGGTCTCCGTGATCTTGCCCTTGGCCTGGGCGCGCGAAGCGATGTACTGCGCGCGCTCGCCGTTGAGGCGCGCCGAGTCGCGTTCGAGCTGGGTCAGGCGCGAGATCTGCACCAGGCGCTTGTCATAGAGCTCGCGCACGCCGGTGAGTTCGTTCTGCACCAGCGCGATCTCCTGGTCCTTGGCCTTCTCCTGCGCACTGAGGCCGGAAATTTCCTCGTTGAGCTGCGTGATGCGTTCGCGCAGCTGGGCCTTCTGCCCGGTGCGGCCGTTGACACGGACGTCGAACAGCTTGGTTTCGGCGGAGAGCAGCACCCTGACGTCGGGATCGTTGGCGCGCTCGAGGAGGGCTTGCGGGAATTCGATCTTGTCGAGACCGCGCTGCTCGGCCTGCAGTCGCGCCGCGCGCGCTTGCGCCGCATCGAGATTTTTGGTGACGATGGCGAGGTTGGCCTTGGTGACGGTGTCGTCGAGCCGCACCACGATATCGCCGGCCTTGACCACGTCGCCATCGCGGGCGCGCACCTCGCCGACCACGCCACCGGTCGGATGCTGCACCTTTTTGACATTGGACTCGACTACGATCTGCCCTGGCGCGATCAGCGCGCCCGAGATCAGCACTGTTGAAGCCCAACCGCCGAGGCCGACGACGAGGACCATCACGATGGCGAGGCCGAGCATCAGGTGGAACTTGATCGAATCGCGCACGGTCTTTTTCGCGGCAGGCTTCGTGCCGCCGATCGCCAACGTGCTCATGACTTTGGCACTCCACCTTCGCTGACGATCTTGATCGGCGCCGGCGGCGATACGCGCGGCTGCAGCACCTGGGCCAGGACCTGCTCCTTCGGGCCGAAGGCCTGCATGCGGCCGTCGCGCAGCACCAGGATCTGGTCGACCGCCTCGACGCCGATCGGGCGGTGCGCCACCACGACGACAATGGCGCCGCGCTCGCGCGCCGAGCGGATGGCGCGGGTCAGCGCCTCGTCGCCTTCGGTGTCCAAGTTTGAGTTGGGCTCGTCGAGCACGACCAGGAACGGATTGCTGTAGAGCGCGCGCGCCAGCGCCACACGCTGCGCCTGACCTGCGGACAGCGCGGCGCCCTGCTCGCCGACCTGCGTGTTGTAGCCCTCGCGCATCTTGATGATCATCTCGTGCACGCCGGCCTCCTTGGCCGCGGCGATGATCGCGTCGGAGGTGGCCTCGGGATCGAACCGGCTGATGTTCTGCGCGATGGTGCCGCCGAACAATTCGACGTCCTGCGGCAAATAGCCGATGTGGCGACCGAGCGTGTCGGAGGACCATTGGTCGAGCGCGGCGCCGTCGAGACGCACCTTGCCGCGCACCGGCTGCCAGACGCCGACCAGCGCGCGGATCAGCGACGACTTGCCGGAGCCGCTTGGCCCGATCACGCCGAGGCCGTTGCCGGCGGCGAGCGCGAAGGTGACGTCCTGCACGATGAGGCGCTGGTCGCCGGGAGCCACCATGGCGACGCCTTCGACCGAGAGCCGGCTGGTGGGCGCCTGCAATTGGGTCGGCATCGCCTGCGCCGGCATCTGTTCGAGGAGCCGCGTGAGACGCTGCCAGCTCTGGCGGGCCGCGACGAAGGATTTCCAGTGCGCAATCGCAAGATCGACCGGCGCCAGCGCGCGGGCGGAGAGGATCGAGCCGGCGATGATGATGCCGGCCGTCGCCTCCTGATGGATCACGAGATAGGCGCCGACCGCGAGCACGGCCGATTGCAGCATCATGCGCAGCACCTTTGCGACCGCGCCGAGGCCGCCGGCGACGTCGCTCGCCCGCTGATTGCCGGCGAGATATTTTTCGTTGGCCTCGCTCCAGCGCTGGTTCATCCGGCCGGCCATGCCCATCGACACCATGACTTCGGCATTGCGGCGGCTGGCCTGGGCGAGATCGTTGCGCTGGGCGGCAAGCCCCATCGCTTCGCGCGCCGGCTGGCGGGACATGAACTCGGTGACGAGCGTCAGTCCCACCAAGATGATGGCACCGGCAAGCGCGGTGACGCCGATCAGGACGTGGAAGGCGAAGCAGATGGCGAGATAGAGCGGCAGCCAGGGCAGGTCGAAAAATGCGCTTGGCCCCATGCCGCCGAGGAAGGAGCGGACGTTATCGAGGTCGCGCAGCGGCTGCAGGCCCTCGTTGCGGCTGCCGACGATGAGCGGCAGGCGCACGATGGTGTCGAACACGCGCTTGTTGAGGGCCTCGTCCAGCGCGGTTCCGATCCGCCCCAAGATCCGGTTGCGGATCATGTCGAGCACGCCCTGCGCCATGTAGAGGAAGCTGGCGAGGATGATGAGGCCGACCAGGGTCGGAATGCTGCGGCTCGGCAGCACCCGGTCGTAGACCTCCAGCATGAAGATCGATCCGGTCAGATAGAGCAGGTTGATCATGCAGCTCATCAAGCCGACGCCGACGAACGCCGAGCGACAAGCTCGCAAGGCGTCACCGAGCTCTGAACGGCGGACGCCAGGGATGGCTGCCATCAGTCTGATCTCTTTCGGGTGAGGGGCAAAGCCCCCTGATTTCAAAGGCGAATTGAGGGTACTTGACCCGGATTAACAACGCGTTTTCCGCGCGTCCAACGCAGTCGACCTAATCCGGGCCCGATGAGCCACATCTACCCCTGGCAGCCTTCCGCGCAAGTCCGGAATTTCACAGGCTTGCGGCTTTTTCTTGCAGGCTTTCAGGCTCTTCCCGGAAAAGGCTGAAAGTTCCAATCGGCGAACGCCGGGCTAAAACCGGCCCCCGCCGCGCACCAGTCGCACCACGAGAAGCAGAATGACCGCGCCGATGGCGGAATAGACGATCTCGGACACGAGCCCGGTGCCGAGACGAATACCGAGCTTTGGAAACAGGAAGCTTGCGATCAGGGCGCCGGCGATGCCGACCACGATGTCGCCGATAATGCCGAATCCGGTCCCGCGCACCACCTTGCCGGCAAGCCAGCCAGCAACCAGGCCGACGAACAGGATGACGAGCAGCCCTTCGTTGGAAATGTGCATCGGTTACGTCCCTCTCCGTGAATGGCCTATGGAACCGAAGCCGGATGAATGGCGTCTGAATGGGTGTTCGCCGCGCCCGACGGTAGACGCTGCGAGATGAATGCTACCGCCTACGACGCGACCACCGGCTCCGCCAGCACGCATCTGGCCGCCCGGCCCGGCGCGACCTCCACATTCGCAGGCAACTGCTCCAGGCAGCGCGGCTCGGCTAGCTTGCAGCGCGAGGCGAAGGAGCAATTGTGGGGTTTTTCCGCCAGCGACGGCGGCGTGCCGGGGATGGTTTCGAGCCGCTGCCCGCGCTTGGCGCCGTGGATGGTGGAGGCGAGCAGGCCCTTGGCGTAGGGATGCACCGGCGAGCGGACGATGTCACGCAGGCTCCCCTGCTCCACGATCTGGCCGGCATACATCACCGCGACGCGATCGCAGATCTCGATGGCCACGCCGATGTCGTGGGTGACGAAGATGACGGACATGCCGAACTCGCGCTGCAGCTCGCGCAGCAGCAAGAGTATCTGGATCTGCACGGTGGCATCGAGCGCAGTGGTCGGCTCGTCCGCGAGCAGAATCTTCGGCCGGCAGGCGAGCGCCAGCGCGATCATCGCGCGCTGGCGCATGCCGCCGGACATCTCATGCGGATAGGCATCCAGCCGCCGCTTGGCCGAGGGGATGCGCACGACCTCGAGCATTTCGAGCGCTCGCGCCCGCCCTTCCGCAAAGCTCTTGCCTTCATGGCGCACGACGCTTTCGGCGATCTGCGCGCCAATGGTGTAGACCGGATCGAGCGCGAGCGCGGGCTCCTGGAAGATCATCGAGACGGTCTGGCCGCGGAAGGACGAAAGCTCTTCGTCGTTCATGGCGAGCACGTCGCGGCCCATCACGTTGACCGTGCCCGCAATCTGCGTGCGCTTCTTCGGCAACAGCCGCATCAGCGCACGCAATGTCACGCTCTTGCCCGAGCCGGATTCGCCGAGCAGGCCCAGCACCTCACTGTTTCCGAGCGAGAGGCTGAGATCGTTCACGGCATAGACCGTGCGCTCCCCGGTGAAGCGGATGTTGAGGCGTGAGATCTCGACGAGTTTTGTCATGACGGAAGTTTCGGCAATCGATCGTGATAGTCGGTGACGCGCTGGAACGCGGCGCCGATGGTGAGCAAGGTGGCCTCATCGAACGAGCGGCCGATCAGCTGCATGCCGATCGGCAGGCCGCTTTTGCTGAAGCCGGACGGCACCGTGAGCGACGGCAGGCCGAGGAAGTTCACCGGGCGGGTGAACAACGTCAGCCGCTGCAACAGCGCCGGCGCGTTCGGGCCGCCGCCGACGTCGCTCTCCTCGATTGTCGGCGCCGGCACAGGGGATGCCGGCGCGATCACCGCGTCGACGGCCGCGGTGGCCGCGTTGTGGGCAGCAAGTGCTGGGCCGCGCCAGCGCATCGCCTCGAGATAAGTGATGGCGGGAACCGCGAGCCCGTTCTGAAGCCGCATCAGGACCTGCGCGCCGTAATCTTGCGGACGCTCGATCATCCAGCGCTTGTGGAACGCGGCGGCTTCGGCCGCAAGCACGAGCTGGCTCGCCGAGGACAGTTGCCGCTGGTCCGGCAGCTCGACCGTGACGATGTCGGCGCCCTCGCGTTTGAGCACGGCAATAGTCTCGTCCAGCACGCGCGCGACCTCGCTGTCGAGATCGTCGACATAGAAGGACGCGGGTACCCCTAATTTCAGACCCTTCAGAGAGCCCTTGGTCGCAGCCACGTAATCCGACAACGGCTCGTGGCTACAGGTCGAATCCAAGGGGTCCGCACCGGCGAGCAGGGCCAGCAGCAGCGCGCAATCCTCGGCGGTGCGGGCGAGCGGACCGACCGTGTCGAGCGATTGCGACAGCGGCATCGCACCGGCACGGCTGACGCGCCCGACGGTGGTCTTGAGGCCTGTGACGCCGCAGAAATGCGCGGGCATGCGGATCGAGCCGCCGGTGTCCGAGCCGAGCGCCGCATAAGTCAAACGCGCAGCAACCGCCGAACCGGAACCGGATGAGGACCCGCCGGTGATGTGGGCCACGTTCCAGGGATTGCGCACCGGGCCGTAATGGGCGTTGTGCCCGGTCGGGCCGTAGGCGAATTCGGCGAGGTGCAGCGTGCCCAGCCGGACCTGGCCCGCATCCTTCAGCCGCTGCAAGGCGGTGGAGGTCACGGTCGGAACGAAGTCGCGGCGGATCAGCGAGCCGCAGGTCGAAACCTTGCCGGCGTCGTAATACATGTCCTTGTGCGCGAGCGGCACGCCGTGCAGCGGACCACGAACGTTATTCTTGGCGAGCTCGGCGTCGGCGGCCTCGGCCGCCTTCAGCGCGGCTTCCGCCTCGATGGACATGAAGGCATTGAGATGCGGCTGCCACTGCGCGATGCGTTGCAGCAACGCGCGTGTGACCTCATGCGAGGAGACCTGCTTCATCGCGATCGCACGCGCGACCTCGGTGAGCGTCATCAAGGCAGGATCGGTGCTCATTTCGACACCTTCTGCGTCTGCGCGAGCACATGCCCGGCGGGCTCGAGATCGAACGGCAGTGTGCCGGCAATGGCCGCAAAGCCCTCGAAGGCAGGCCCGATGGAGTTGGAGATGCGGGTTGCGATCTCGTCATCCACGGGAACGCCGGCGATCCGTGCGATCGGCTTGATCTCTTTCGGTGTCGGTCTCGTCATGCGGTCTTCTCCCTCGGCGCGCTGCTATGGCCTGAATCTGGGATCGCCATGTAGCACGCAGCCTCGTGGCCCATATTATCGAGCGCAGTGAGCTTTGGCGTCGCATTTGCGCAGAGCGGCTCCGCAAACGGACATCGGGTGTGGAAGCGGCAGCCCGAGGGCGGGTCGATCGGATTGGGCGGATCGCCCGTGATTGGCGGCGTCTCGGTGCGGCTATCAGGGTCGGAAGACGGCATCGCCGCCAGCAGCGCGCGCGTATAGGGATGCGCCGGCTGGTCCCAGACCTGGTCGACCGGGCCGAGCTCGACGACTTCCCCGAGATACATCACCAGCACACGGTCGCTGATGTAGCGAACGACATTGAGGTCGTGGCTGATGAACAGATAGGTCAGGCCGAACTCGCGCTTGAGATCGGCCAGCAGATTGAGCACCTGCGCCTCGACGGACTTGTCGAGCGCGGAGACGGCTTCGTCCAGGATCACCAGTCGCGGCGACAGCGCCAGGGCGCGCGCGATGTTGACGCGCTGGCGTTGGCCGCCGGAGATTTCGTGCGGATAACGGCTGGCGAAGTTTTCGGGGCGCAGGCCAACCTTACCGAGCAACTCGCGCGCCAGCGTGCGCGCTGCGTTATCGGCCATGCCGTGGACCTTGGGGCCGAAGGCAATGGATTCCTCGATCGTCAGCCGCGGATTAAGTGAGGCGTAGGAATCCTGGAAAACCATCTGCATGCCGCGGCGAAGCTCGCGCAAGCTCAGCGACTGACCGACGATCATGCCATCATAGATGATGTCGCCGGTGTCGCGCGGCATCAGATGCATCAAGAGGCGCGCGGTGGTCGATTTGCCGCAGCCGGACTCCCCGACGATGCCGACGGTCTCGCCCTTAGCGACGGCGAAGGAGACGTTGTCGACGGCACGCACGGTGCGCTTGGTGGCGAACAGGCCGCCGCGCACGGGGAAGTGTTTTGTCAGGCCATTGACCTGAAGCAGCGGCTGCGCGACGCCGCCGCGGTCCTCGACCGGTTCAAGCATTTCGATTGGCTGATCCGTCGTCATTGCCGCACGCTCCCACCTCTCGCCATCGGGGAGAGGTCGCGCCGAAGGCGTAGGTGAGGGGGCGCGGCAAACTCGATAGAGCGGAGCCCCTCACCCGGATTGTGTCTGACGATACAACATAGCTGAACCTTCGCTTCGGGGTTCTTAAGAACGGCCCCAGAAGGCGGCCTATGTCTCTCCCTACGGGAGAGGTGTGGCACCATCAACGCCGCGAAAGTCTGCGTCTCTCTCATCATCGTTAGTTCCTGATGTCCATGGCGCTGCGCAGGCCGTCCGAGAGCAGATTGAAGCAAATCGAGACCGCGAAGATCATCGCGCCCGGGAGCGCTGCGACCCAGGGATTGACGTAGATCGCCGTGCGCAAGGTGTTCAACATCAGGCCCCATTCCGGCTCCGGCGGCTTGGTGCCGAGGCCGAGGAAGGACAGACCTGCCGCCAAGATCATCGAGACCGAGATCAGGCTGGTGGCATAGACGAAGATCGCGCCGAGCACATTGCCAAGGATGTGCACGCGCATGATGGTGAAGGCGCCGGCGCCGGACGCGCGTGCGGCCTCGACGAAATCCATGTTGCGCACGCCGGTGGTGACGCTTTCGGCGACGCGGGTGATCTGCGGCACGAACACGACGGTCAACGACACGATGGAATTGAGGATGCCCGCCCCCAGCGCGCCGGAGATGGCGATGGCGAGCAGCACGGAGGGGAAGGCATAGAACACGTCGACCGTGCGCATGATCGCGGTGTTGAGCCTGCCGCCGACATAGCCGGCGACGAGGCCGAGCGAGGTGCCGATGCAGAAGGCGAGGATCACGGGCAAAATGCCGATGACCAACGACAGCCGCCCGCCATAAATCAACCGCGCCAGCATGTCGCGCCCGAGCTCGTCGGTGCCGAGCGGATAGCCTGTCGTTCCGATGTGGCGGAGGCGGCGGATCATCGAGCCCTTGTAGGGATCTGCGAGACCCAGCCATGGCGCGAGGATCGCCGACAGGAAGATCAGCAGCAGCACCAGCGCGCAGGCCATGCTGACCTTGTCGCGCATGATGCGGCGTCCGACAGTCGCCCAATAGCCGCGCGCCTTGGTCACGGGTGCGGCCTGAAGTGCGGCGTCACTGGTGGCGGACAACGGAAGCTCGCTCATCCCGCTAGCCCCGCTTGATGCGTGGGTCGATCGCGGCTTGCGCGATGTCGACCAGCAGATTGAGGAACACGAAAAACAGCGCCAGGATCAGGATCGTACCTTGCAGCAGCGGCAGATCGCGCTGGAAGATCGCGGAGTTGAGCAGGAAACCGGAGCCCGGCCAGGAGAACACGGTCTCGATCAGGATCGAGCCGCCCAGCATGTAGCCGAGCTGAAGCCCCATCACCGCGAGCGCGGTCGGCGCTGCATTCTTGATGACGTGGCGGAATACGCCGGTTTCACGCAGACCTTTGGCGCGCAATGCTTCGACAAAATCCTGGCTGAGAATGTCGCCGGTGAGCGCACGCACGGTGCGGGTGACGATGCCCATCGGGATCACCGAGGTCGTGATCGCAGGCAGCACGAGATATTTCAGGTGCGCCCAATCCCAGGCCCACGAGTTGGAGCCGTTGGGCCCGGCGCCGATCGCGGGCAGCCAATTCAACTGCACCGAGAAGATGATGACGAGCAGCATGCCGAGCCAGTAATGCGGCACCGAGACACCGGCGATCGCAAAGGAGGTCGCGACTTTGTCGATCCAGCTCTCGCGAAAATAGCCGGCGATCAAGCCGAGCAGGATGCCCATGGTGAAGCCGATGATGGCCGCGGCAATCGCTAGCGTGACGGTGTTGCCGACCGCGCGCATGACCTCGGCCAGCACGGGACGCCCGGTGGCGATGGAATTGCCGAGATCGCCGTGGAGCGCACGCAGCAGCCAAAGCCCGAACTGCACCGGTAACGGTCGGTCGAAGCCATAGGCGGCGCGCAGCTGCGCTGCGAGCTCCTGCGAGGCATCGGCTGGCAGCACGGCGACCAGGGGATCGCCAGGCGTGATGTGCACGAGCAGAAAGCACACCAGCGCCACGCTGATGACGATCGGGACGACATAGACGATGCGTCTGGCGATGTAGGCGAGCACGTTGAGTTCTTTCTTTCTTCTTCCCTTGCGGGAGAAGGTGGCGCGCGCAGCGCGCCGGATGAGGGGTTTTATCCGCGAGTACAATCATTCCGAATGCAAGAGAGGCTCCCGCGGAGAGAACCCCTCACCCGTCTCGCCGCTGCGCGGCGAGACACCCTCTCCCCAGAAGGGGAGAGGGTGCACCGAGCAAGTCGCGAGCACTACTGCGCGATCGACACCGGCGAGAAGTCGATGAACCAGCTCTTCGGCTGCACGACGCCTGTCACCTTCGGGCTCATGGCGCGCGGGCCGACGTCGTGGGCGACGTAGAGGAAGGCGGCGTCGTCGACGGAGGCTGCGTGCAGCTCGGCGAGCGCGGCGTCGCGCGCGGCAGGATCGAAGGTCTGGCGTGCCTTCTTCACCAGCTCGTCGAATTTGGGGTTGTTGATGAAGCCCCAATTGTTCGACACCGGCGGCGCCATGCCCGATTGCAGGAAGCGCACCAGCGCGAAGAACGGGTCCATCGCCGCATAGGTGACGTTGGTCGCGTTCGCGCCGTTGGCGCTAGCGTCCTTGGCGCCGCGGCGCCAGTTGGTGAACAGCGTGTTCCATTCGATGACGTCGAGCTGCACGTCGAAATAGCATTCGGCCAGCGCCTGCTGGAGATATTCGTTCATCGGCAGCGGCTGCATCTGGCCCGAGCCGGAGGCTGATGTCTGGGTCTTCACCGTCAGCTTCTTGTTCGGGCCGAAGCCGGCCTCCTGCATCAGCTTTTGCGCAGCCGCCTTGTCATACTTGATCTCGAAGCTCGGTTTGCCGCGCCAGGGATGGCCGGGCTCGAAGGTGCCAGTCGCCGGCACCATCAGGCCGGCAAGCAAGCCGTCCCTGAGGCCCTCGCGATCGACGCAGAGGTTCGCGGCCTTGCGCACGCGGATGTCGTTCCAGGGCGAGCCCTCGACGCGCGAGAACTGCCAGGGCCAGACATGCGGCTGCTCGTTGGCGTAGAGCTTGAAGCCGCGCTGCTTGAGCTCGGGCAGCGCATCCGGCGCCGGAGCCTCGACCCAATCGACCTGGCCGGAGAGCAGCGCGGCGGTGCGCGCATTGGCTTCGGGCATCGGCAACAGCACCATCTTGTCGATCTTCGGCACGCGCGCCTTGTCCCAATAGTTCGCGTTCTTGACCAGCTCGAGCCGCTCGCGCGGCGTGAAGCTCGCCATCTTCCACGGGCCGGTGCCCGAGGCGTCCCTGGCAAACGCCGTCCAGGCGGCTTGCGACTTCGCCTTGGCGTCAGGGCCTTCCGCCTTGTCGTAGAAGGCCTGCCACTTCGTCGGACTCGCCATGAACAGGTTGGTGAGGTTGATCGGCAGGAAGCTGTCGGGTTCCTTGGTGGTGAGTTCGACCGTCATGTCGTCGATCTTCTTCGCCGACGCCAGCGTCGGCATGCGCGAAGCCGTAACGCCGACCTGGCTGGCGTCGAATTGCGGCGCGTCCTGCTTCAAGACCTTCTCGACGTTCCACACCACGGCGTCCGCATTGAACGGCGAGCCGTCATGGAAGGTGACGCCGGGGCGCAGCTTGAACACCCACTTGGTCTTGTCGGCATCGTCGACTTTCCACTCGATGGCAAGGCCGGGGATTACCACGCTCGCCTTGTCGGCCGAGGACAGGTCCCAGCCGGTGAGCCCGTCATACATGGTAAGGCCGGTGAAGCGATTGCCTTCAAAACCCTGGTCAGGCTGGCCCAGGGTGCGCGGAATATCGGCGGCGGTCATGCCAATGCGCAGCACGGTTTCGGCACTGGCCATGCGCGGCCATGCGGCGGCGGTCGTTAGAGCGAGCACCGCGATCAATGCCGCGCGTGTGGTCTTCTTGATAAGCATCGCCTCAATCCTTTTCCGGCTTGGATGACTATTTTTGATGCAATCGTATGCAATGGCTATGCCAGAGAGAAACTTATTCTGCCATTTGTCACTGCGACGACAAGTCCTTGTGGGTCGCGCGAGGGTGAACGCGTGGCATTGCCTATTCTGGCATCAAGATTGCAAGTTCGGCCCCGACGTCTCCTGGGAGCTTTGGGCCAATGCGTATTCGATTGTCGACCTGTCTCGCCGTGCTTGCGCTAGCGTTGTCCGCGATGGCGGCGCGCGCCGAAACGGTGGTGCGCTATGGCATCTCGATGGCGGACATTCCGCTGACGACGGGTCAGCCCGATCGCGGCGCCGGTGCTTATCAGTTCACCGCCTACACGATCTACGATCCCTTGGTGGCCTGGGAGATGGACGTCGCCGACCGCCCCGGCAGGCTGGTGCCGGGGCTCGCCACCGAATGGAAGGTCGATGATACCGACAAGACCAAATGGCGCTTTACTTTGCGCAAAGGCGTGACGTTTCACGACGGCAGCGAGTTCAATGCCGATGCAGTAATCTGGAATCTGGACAAAGTGCTCAACGACAAGGCGCCGCAATTCGACAAGCGGCAGAGCGCGCAGGTGAAGACCCGCCTTCCCTCGGTCGCGAGCTACGCCAAAATCGACGACTTCGCGGTGGAGATCACCACCAAGACGATCGACTCCTTCTTTCCCTACCAGATGCTGTGGTTCCTGGTATCGAGCCCGGCGCAATACGAAAAGCTCGGAAAGGACTGGGACAGGTTCGCAAGCCAACCCTCCGGGACCGGTCCGTTCAAATTGACAAAACTGGTGCCGCGCGAGCTCGCCGAGCTCACCAAGAACTCGGACTATTGGAACAAGAAGCGCATTCCGAAGGCCGATAAGATCGTGCTGGTGCCGATGCCGGAGGCGCTGACGCGCACCAACGCTCTGCTTGCCGGCCAAGTAGATTTGATCGAGACGCCGGCGCCAGACGCCGTGCCGCAGCTGAAAGCGGCCGGCATGAAGCTCGTCGACAACGTCACGCCGCATGTCTGGAACTATCATCTGAGCGTGCTGCCGGGCTCGCCCTGGACCGACATCCGCCTGCGCAAAGCACTGAACCTCGCGATCGATCGCGAGGGGGTGGTCGCCCTGATGAACGGCTTGGCAAAACCTGCCAAGGGTCAGGTTGATCCCTCCAGCCCGTGGTTCGGCAAGCCGAGCTTCGAGCTGAGATATGATCTCGCCGCGGCCAAGAAGCTGGTCGAAGAGGCCGGCTACTCCAAGGCGAAGCCACTGAAGACCACCTTCATCATTGCGCAGGGCGGCACCGGCCAGATGCTGTCGCTGCCGATGAATGAATTCCTGCAGCAGAGCTTCAAGGAGATCGGCATCGAGATCGACTTCAAGGTGGTCGAGCTCGAGACGTTATATACACACTGGCGCAAAGGCGCGGCCGACGAGATGAACGCCGGCATCACCGCCAACAACATCGCCTATGTCACCTCCGACCCGCTCTACGCCATCGTCCGCTTCTTCCATTCCGGGCAGATCGCGCCGGTCGGCGTCAACTGGGGTGGCTACAAGAACCCTGAGGTCGATGCACTGATCGACAAGGCCAAGCAGACGTTCGATTCCGCCAAACAGGACGCTCTGCTGGCGCAGGCGCATGCGCTGATCGTGAACGATGCCACGCTGGTCTGGGTGGTCCACGACACCAATCCGCACGCGCTCTCGCCGAAGATCAAGCAGTTCGTGCAGGCGCAGCACTGGTTCCAGGATTTGACGACGATCGGGGTGGAGTGAGGCGCGACAAGCCCCGCTGTCGTAGGGTGGACAAAGCGAGCGTGCCCACCTCTTCAAGCGGACCCAAGGAGAGGTGCTGGGCACGGCGCTTCGCGCCCTTGCCCACCCTACGGGAGCGGTGACGCGAGCTACTACTTCGTCAGCAGCGCATAAGCCCCGGTCCACCCTTCCGGTGGCGGCGTGAGCTGGAAATCCCTGATCCGCGCTTCATAGAGCCTGAACAGCTTCTCCAGCGTGTCGGCGTCTTCGCTCTTGCGCCCGCGCTCGATCGCGTCCAGTGCGCCCTGCCAGTCGCGATTGCGATAGCAGCCGAGCATTTCGATGGTGATGTTGCGCAGGCGCTGGAAAGCGCCCGAATGCATCACGTCCTCACGGCCGGCGATGGCATAGATCACCTCCGGCTCGGTCTTGCCCTTGACCATGATGAAGTCGAGCTCGAGGATCGCGAACTTGTCCTTGGCCGCGAGCGCCGTCCTTGAGCCGACGATGATCGGGAAGCCGTATGCCTTGGTCTGCCCCTCAAGGCGCGAGGCGAGGTTCACGCTGTCGCCGAGCACGGAGTAGTTCTTCTTCAGATCGGAGCCCATGTTGCCGACCACGCCGATGCCGGTGTTGAGGCCGATTCCGACATTGAGCGGAATGTAGACGTGGCCGCCGTCGGCGGCTTCCTGCTCGCGCTCCTTGTTGACCGCGTCGATCTGCTCCAGCATCTGGATCGCGGCCTCGCAGGCGTTGACCTCGTGCTCGGCATCGTCGAGCGGCGCGTTCCAGAACGCCATGATGGCGTCGCCCATGTATTTGTCGATGTAGCCCTTGCGCTCGATGATGACGTCGGTCAGCGGCGTCAGAAAACGGTTCATCAGCGCGATCAGCCCCTGCGGGTCGTGCTTGTAGCTCTCCGAGATGGTGGTGAAGCCGCGCACGTCGGAGAACATGATCGTCATCTCGCGCTCCTCGCCGCCGAGCACGAGCTTCTCCGGCGACTGTACGAGTTGCTCGACCAGAACCGGCGACATGTATTGCGCGAATTGTCCGCGGATCTGCACGCGCTGCCGCTGCTCGCGCACGAAACTGGCAAAAATCAGCGTCAGATAGATCGCCGTGGTCGACAGCAGGGGATAGGTAAAATCGATGAGGTAGCGGTACTTCGCGTAGAAGAACCAGGACACGCCGACCAGAATGGCGGCGAAGGTCGCGCCCACGAGCACCAGGCGCACCGGTCCGAGATTCGGCGCGAAGATGATGACCAGGAGGCCGATGATTAGCGCCGCTATCAGCTCAACCCCGAGCGCATAGTTCGGCTGGGAGACCACGGCGCCGCTCAGCACGCTCTCGAGCACCTGGGCATGGATCTCGACCCCCGGCATGGTCGAGGACACCGGCGTGGTCTTGATGTCGTTGAGCCCGACCGCGGAAGTGCCGACCAGCACCAGCTTGCCGGCGAGCTTGGCGGGCGGCGCGGTGTTGTCGAGCACGTCGGCCGCCGAGACGTAGATCGAGGGATCCTGCCGCGCATAATGTACCCAGAGCTGACCGTTCTTGTCGGTCGGGATCTCGAGGCCCTTGAGGCGCACGGCCCTGATGCCGGTCTTGTCGGTCCGGATCAGCAGCGTCGGCGTGCCCGTGGCGACGCGCAGAATCTCAAGGCTGAGCGAAGGCATGATGTTGCCCTGGGCGCGCATCACCATCGGCACGCGGCGGATCAGGCCGTCTCGCTCGGTCTTGATCGTGAACAGGCCGCGGCCGGCGGCGATCTTTTCGATGGCCGGCACGTTGCGCAAGAGGCCGGGGAATTCGAACAGGAAGCGCTCGGCGCCCTCTTCGCCGACCGTGGCGACGCCGGTGAAGGGCAGGGACTTGTCGAGTTCGGAGGAGATCGCCGGCTGCCCGGTCTCGCCCAGCACGACGCGGGAGCCCTTGATCGCCTCAGCGAGGATCTGGTCGTTGGTCGGCAGCTCGCGAAGCTTGGCACGGGTGGCGTCGTCGAGATAGCGCATCTGGTTCGCGACCAGATCCGGATTGAGCCGATCGGCCTCCGAGAACACCACGTCGAAGCCGATCGCCACCGCGCCATTACTGGTGAGGTTCTGGATCAAATCGGCAATTCGCGTGCGCGGCCACGGCCATTGCCCGAGCTTGGCGAGGCTCTTGTCGTCGATGTCGACGATGGTAACAGGCCGCGCCGTCTTGTGGCGCGGATCGATCAGCTGGAACATATCGAACGTGCGCAGCCGCAATTCCTCAATCGGCGGCGGATCCCAGAGACGAGCGCCGGCAAACAGGACCAGCAGCGCGAGGCACATCAGCCGCGCAAAGCCGAACTTGCGCGCAAACCACCGCCGCAGGATTTTTAGACGTTTCATGCCGGTCGGGCTTCCTGTCCCGCCTCCTGCCGTGCGCACTGATCATGAAGCGTCCGCGCGCGATTTACTATGCCCTGGCGGCCGAGGATCATGGATTTTTTGACGCGGCCAGGCCGCGAGCCGGCTGGCGGGAGCTCCCGGGCGGCGATCAGGTCATGTGGAAGATGAAATCGCCGGCCTTGAGATTTGCCGCGATCACGTTCTTCAGCAGCAGCGACTCGTTCTCCGTGACCGGCGCGCCCTCAGGCTGCGTGAACTGCTGATGCCAGTTGACCAGCGAGTCGCCGGAGCCCTGCTGCTGGACGATAGTGAGATTGCCGACGGAGTTGACGTCCGAGAACTGCCGCAGGTCGATCTTGTCCAGCCCGCTCGTGAAATCGATGATGGTGTGCGTGAAATCCGTATTGGAGTTTTCGGGGCCATAACCAATCGAACCCGGCGAGAACACGAACTGATCCTTGCCGGCCCCTCCGATCAGCGTGTCGCCGGTGTCGGTCGCGAAGATGACGTCCTTGCCGCCGGTGCCCTCCAGGGTGATGCCCTGGCTGGTATCCCCCGCCTCGTTGAAGATGAACTGGACGGTATCGAACAGGCCGGTGGTTTTGTCCTTCAGCGTCAGCGTGATCTGATCGTTGTCCGGCGGCGTTTGGCCCGGATCATCAATGACCCCATCCGCGAGGGCCAAGTTGATGTCATCGAGAGAGCCGCACGCCGCCCCCGGGGCGACACTGCTGTCCGGATCATGTGCAGTTACGGTCGTGATCTGGAACTCATCCGTCGCAGCGTCGGCATCGGTGTCGATGAACGAGAGACCGGTGATGAAGTCGGTGTTGCTCTCGTCGTCGTGCCAAACGTAGAAGCTCGTGGTGTCGATGACCGGGCCGCTGGCGTCGTCGGCGCCGGTCACGTCTACCGTGAGCGTTGCCGTGCCGGTGGCACCATGCGCGTCCGTGGTCTGGACCATGAAAATATCCGCATAGGACCCGTCCGACAGCGCGTTGATGGCCCCTGCATTGGGAACGTAGCTGTAGCTGCCGTCCGGGTTGACCGTGAGCGAACCGTACAGTCCCGCAACCGTCGTCGTGGCATGGTGATCCGCGTTCAGGACGGCAAAGGTCAGCGTCGCCGTCTCGCCGCTATCGGAGTCGGTGCCGGCCAGTTGCCCGGTGAGGTTGGAGAAGGTGTCGTCCTCGGCGGTGTCCGTGAGCGGGCCGATGTGAAGATCGGACAGCGTCGGCGCATCGTTGCTGCCGGCAATGTTGACAGTGACGATTGCGCCTGTGCCAGCGCCCTCGGCATCCGACGGAACGATCGTGTATTGCAGCGACAGCGTCTGGCCGGCGGCGAGAAAGTTGAAGGCCTGGCTGCCCGAATTAAAACACCAGGAGAACTGGGCATAGGTGGCCGTGCCATCGAGGATGTCGCCGGACGGCACGGTGAGATAGTTCAAAAGATCTGCATGCGACAGCCCGCCGACGCAGCCGGTTTGCGGCACGCCATCGAGAGAGACCTGCACCTGGCTGACCGACACCGTGACGTGGTCGCTCGCGTCGACCTCGGAGACCGTCAGCACGCCATGCGAGAGCTGGCCGGCATTGGTTTCCATCAGACCGGCAACGGCGCCGCCCGGCCCGGAGGTCCCGCTGGCCCAGTCCGCAGTACCCTCGATCGCGAGGCTGTGGGCGGAGTTGACCGTATTGGCGGCCGTGGTCCCGTTGCCGTCGCCGAGCTGATAATACGCGGCAAGATTCGCCTCGTTGCCGGTGAGGCCGGTGAAATCGATCGACTGGATCTGCGTCTGCGTGAGCGCGGTGGTCCAGACGCTGACATCGGCGATCGAGCCGGTGAAGCCCTCCCCCTTATAGCCGGGCCCCCATTCATGACTAGCCGCACCGATCATCATGTAGGACGCCGACGGATTCGACGGGCTGCCGTCGATCGGATTGAACGCCCATGACTGCGAATATTCGAGCTTTCCGTCCAGATAGAGCGTGAAGGTGCCGTTGTCGCGGGTCAGCGCGATGTTGTGCCACTGCGACGCCGTGAGCGCCACGCCGGTATCTTCGATATCGACGCCGCCTGCGAGAATCTGCAGCTCCAGGGTACCATCGGCGTTGACCGTACCGAGGAGACCGAAACCGGTGGTCGAGGTGTTACCGTTGTAGAACAGGATCTGGCCGTCGCCGGGATCGGCGGCCCCGCTCCAATTCACCCAACCGTCCAGCGTGACGTCATCAGTGGCGACCGTCGGCACGTCGCCAACCGCGATCGTCTCGCCGTCGAAATTCATGTAGTCCGACGTCACATAGGAAACGGCCGGCGCATCGTTGGTGCCGGTAATCGTGACGGTGACGTCCTGGCTGACGGTGCCGCCGTGATGATCGTCGAACGTGACGGTGTAGACCTGGGTGACGGTCTGTCCCTCCGCCAGCGACTGCAGCACGGGATCGCTGTTGTCCAAGGTGAAGTGCCAGCCCAGCGTCGCAGCGTTGCTGGCGTCGCTACCGGATTCAGCCACCGACGAATCGATCGAGAAAGTGCCGATATGCGAACCGGTCCCGAAGCCCGCCAGAGCCGAGCTGACGGACGACGATTTGAACGACCACTGTGCCGTATGGGTGTCGATCAGGTCGACGTCCTGGATTGCCAGCGTGCCGCATGCCGACAGCGACGAGCCCTCATCCTCGGTGACCGCGCCCGTTGCCGCGGCGGCATCGCTGGTGATTGTCGGTGCGTCATTGCCGCCGTTGATCGTGACGGTCACGTCCTGCGAGACTTGCGCGCCGTGATCGTCGGTGAAGGTGACGGTGTAGACCTGGGTGATGGTCTGGCCCTGCGCCAGCGACTGGAGCACCGCATCGTTGTTGTCGAGGCTGAAGTGCCAGCCCAGCGTCGCGCCATTATCGGTGTCGGTGTTGAACTCCGCGAGCGCGGAATCGATCGTGAAGGTCCCGAGTGGCGTACCGTCGTCGAAGCCCGGCAGATGAACGCTCGACGTTGACGACTTCAACACGGTCTGCGCGGTGTGAACGTCGATCAGGTCGAGATCCTGGATCGCGAGCGTGCCGTCGATCGACAGCGTCGCGCAAGTATCCTCGGTCACAGCTCCGGCGGCGTCCGCGGCACTGCTGGTCATCGTCGGCGCGTCATTGGTGCCGGTGATGGTGACCGTAACGTCCTGAGAAACCTGTGCACCGTGATCGTCGGTGAAAGTGACGGTATAGACTTGAGTGATGGTCTGCCCTTTGGCCAGCGACTGGAGCACCGGGTCGTTGTCGTTGAGCACGAAATGCCAGCCCAGCGTGGCACCGTTATCGGTGTCGCTGCTGGATTCGGCCACCGACGGATCGATCGTGAAGGTCCCGAGAGGCGTGTTGTCGTCGAAGCCTGGCAATTGCGCGCTCGACGTCGACGACCTGAACACCGCCGTCGCGGTGTGAGTGTCGATCAGATCGAGATCTTTGATCGCCAGCGTGCCGCAGGTTGACAGCGTCGTGCTGGCATCCTCGGTGACGCTCCCCCTTGCCGCGTCGGCATCGCTCGTAACGGTCGGCGCATCGTTGGTCCCGGTAATGGTCACCGTGACGTCCTGGGTGACCGTCCCGCCGTGATGATCGTCGACCGTAACGGTGTAGACCTGCTTGATGGTCTGGCCTTCGGCCAGCGACTGGAGCACCGGATCGTTATCGTGGAGCGTAAAGGTCCAGCCCACGGACCCTCGCGTGCTGACGCCGGGACTTTCGCTCACCGCCGCAAGCGCGAAAGTGCCGATATGCGAGGTGCCGTCGCTGAAGCCGGGTAAATGCGAGCTCGACGTCGTCGACTTCAGCGCGAAACTCGCGGTGTGCGTGTCCGTGAGATCGGGGTCGTTGAAGGTAATCGTGCCGCTCGCCGCGAGCGTCCCCGCCGTGTCCTCGATCACCGCGCCGGTTGGGATCGTGGAGTCTTCGACGATCGTCGGCAGGTCGTTTGTGCCCTCGACATTGACGTCCGCACCGTTGATGGACACGGTGATCGGCGTGCTGACCACACCGCCGTGCCCGTCATCGACCTGCACCACGTAGTTGAGGATCAGCTTTTCGCCTTCGGCGAGGAAATCGAAGAGATGGTCGGGAGCGCTGTAGGTCCAGGTGGCCGAACCGTTGTTACTGTTTCCCGCGCCCTGCACCACGGTCAGCGGCACCTCGACGGCGGCGATCGCGGCGCGCTGCTCCGCCGTCAGCGTCGCGCTGATATCGTTGCCTTCGGCATCGAGATATTTGAACGGCTGGGTCGACGAGAGCGCCGCGCTCACGATCGGCCGGTCCGTCAGATCGACGTCGGTGAAGCTGACCGTGCCCGTGATGGTGTCCAGAGCCTGGTTGCCGGTCCCGACCTTCTCGATGACGGTGCCACCCGATGTCGCCACGGTGGGCTTGTCGTTCGTTCCCGTGATCGTGATGGTGATCGGGATGAACTTGGACTCCGGGCTCACTGCGAAATTGGTATCGACGCGAACCATGTAGGTCAGCGTCAGCGTTTCACCGGCCGCGAGGAAGTCGAAGACGTTGTCGGGGATCGTGTAGGTCCAGACCGCCGAGCCGTTGTTGGTGTTGCCGCCATCGGCGACGACACTGATCTGGATCTGCGTCGCCGCGATGTCCTGCTTCTGGAGCGCGGTGAGCGAGCCGGTGACGTCCTGCTGGCCGGCGTTCTTGTAGACGTAGTTCGGCGCCTCGGCGAGGCTCACCGACACCGACGGCCGGTCGCCAAGGTTTTGGTCGACGAAGGTGATCCGGCCTGAGACAGTGTCGGCATGCGTTGTGTCGCCCGTGGCGTCCGCGCGCTCGGTGAGCGCGAACGCGGTCTTCACATTGCCGCTGGAATCGAGGCTTTGCACCAGCGGCTGGCCGGGAACACGGGTGGCCGTGGGCGTAGAGTTGCTAGGGGCTTCCTGTCCCTGCGGATTGAAGTTCGTGAAGACCGCGGTCACGATGTAGCCGGCCGGGGTCTTGATCAAGATCCCGTCGCTGGTCTGCGTGATCGTGTCGGTGAAGTTCGTGGTCAGCTTAGTGTTGCTGTTGTTATCGGTGAACTTCAGCGTGAACACGTCCGTGATCAGCTTCTGCACGTCCGGCGACATCAGCGCATTGGTGATCGAGATGTTGCCGCCGCTGATCTGGATCATCTGGCCGGCCTGGTTGACCGTCGCGATCGGCAGCAGCGTGATCTTGTCGAACAGAATGTACGAGCCCGTGGTGCCGTTCGGCTCGACCAGCACCTGGAAGCTCGCCTGCGGCTGCGGATCGCCGCCACCGGCAGGGACGACGAAGTTGATCTGGGTCAGCACCGCAGTGCCGCGGATGCCCATGGTGGCGACCGGCGTGTCGACCTTCATGTCACCGTGCTTAGCGGTCTCGCCGGCGACGAAGGTGATGGTGCCCGCGACCAGGCTCAGCAGCGAGGAATTGCTCGACCCGTTGGGGTCGTAGACCATCTCGTTCAGCACCATCCGCGCATTGGAGGACAGGCCGAACACGGTGCCGTCGATGAAGGTGATGCCGAGTGTCGAATCGGCGCCGGTCGAGACCACGTCGCCCTTCTCGACATTGTCGCCATTGTTCAGGATGACCGACACGCCGTTACGGATCGCGGACGCGCTGCCGGAGAGTTTTGTGACGTGACCGATGACCTGGGCCGCTGCGGTGCCGGGCGCAGCCTGCGCATATTGTACATGGCCCGTGAGGGTATTGACGATGTCGCCGGTGAGATGGGCGCCGTCCGGCGAGGCGATCGCTGCCCGCTTGTCGCCCCTGAAATAATCGTGAACGACGAACTCGCGACCCTCATGGGACAGCACGAGGTCGAGACCTGCGCGCTTGAACTCGCCGTTGAAGATCAGGCTAGGGTCAGGAACAACGAACGCGCCATCGGGCACATTGCCATGTGCCTTTGCGACAAAGGGCTTGGCAGAGAAATCGACATGGACATCGGCGGGTAAACGGGAACCCGGGCCGTCCAAAGAGATCGTGGCGTCAAATTTGCCAGCGTAATTCAACCGGGCACCGTAAAAAGGGTTAAAATCTAAGTAAGTATCGACTGCCTAAGCTTGCATAGCATTACCAAGTCCTTAGCGAAACCATCTATTGCTTGTGTGATTCGGCGTCACCGAGCCGCACAGGCCCCCGTTGAACCAAGTCTCCTGGAGGATGCGCGGCAATACCGCAAACATTTGGAAGTATAATTTTCCCATGTTGGAGCTAATTTCGTCGATCCTCACGTATTCTAAAGTATAGAGTAGGCAACGAATACTTGTGTCATCTTCTATTCCAATACCCGGCAGCACACTGGGGCAAACATGGAACCAAATCTGTGATCCAGTTAACAGAACGCGTGAAATAGCGGGTCGTTAGGCATAGGGCGTGAAATTACGAGCGCACGATCAGCACCTGCAATTAGTTCCATTCTCGCGTGGGTGGCGTCCCCCTTGCCTGCGTAAAATTTTACGCAATATGAGCAGGCGCGTTTCAGCCTGTTCCCCGGTTTTGTGACCCCTGCCGGGCGCGTTAAGCAGAACAAAACGGCCCATCTCGCACTATCTGCCCGAAAGCAACAAAGCCGGCACGTCGAGATCGAGAGGGATCTCGCGAAGCCCGGAAGGGGATGTCAGATGGAGACCGCTGGTCGCTGGCGCGCTTGGCGCGCAATCCTTGTTATGTGCGGATTGGTCCTGCTCGGATCGGCCGCCGAGCTTCGCGCCGGCACGCTGCTGTCGCCCGGCGCCGGCGTCCTTGTGCGCAAATCCGCCGAGCCCTTCGGCGTGTTCGCCTTCGCCATCTCGTCGGGCGGCCTGCAACGGAAATGGCTCGCGCTGAAGGACAAGCTCGACGACGACATGGTGCAGCTCGCGCTGTGCGATGGCGATCGGGACAATTGCGCATCGCCTGCGGCCCTGAAGCTGCTCGCCATCGTCGACCAGGCTCGTGATCGCGACGGCCGTGCGCGGCTGGGCGAGGCCAACCGCGCCGTCAACTTCGCCATCCGGGCCGTCAATGACGGCACCAATGACGTCTGGAGCTCGCCGCTTGCGACCTTCCAGCGCGGCGCCGGCGATTGCGAAGACTACGCTATTGCCAAGCTCGCCGCACTGCGGCTCGCCGGCATTGCCGCTGAAGACCTCCGCATCGTCGTGGTGCGCGACACCCGCGCCGGCGAGGCGCATGCCGTGGCCGCCGCGCGGCTCGACGGCCACTGGCTGATGCTCGACAACCGCCGCATGGCGATGGTCGAGGACGACGCTGCGCGGAGCTACCAGCCGCTGTTCGTGCTCTACCAGTCGGCCGTGATGAAATATGTCGACGAACCCGCGCGGTTCTCGATCGCAGCCACCGAGCCGCGGTGATCCACTTTGTAGCGCGCATGAAGACAACGGGCCGGCGCAAGGCGCTGCCCGACGGCTGGCGTTGCCGGGAGGACGAACTGGCCCCGGTGAATTCGGGGACGGCGGGTGGGGGATCGTAGCCGGTCGCGCTTTCTTCCTTCTCTCCTGCGGCAGAAGGTGGCGCGAAGCGCCGGGTCTGTCTGCGCTCGCAAGACTGTTCGTGAGAATAGAACCCCTCACCCGGCTTCGCATTCGCGAAGCGACCCTCTCCGACGAGGGGAGAGGGTGCACCGTTCGCGCGGCAAGAGCGAGCGCATCAAAACATCAGATTGTCCTTCACCAGCACCCAACGGCCGCCCTTGACCTGCTGTACCTGGGTGATCGTGTTGGCGAGGTGATCGGTCTTGGAGAACTTGGTCGGGGGCGAGTTGAAGATGTCGAGGAATTTCTCGCCCGACTCGAGCGCGTCCAGCATCTTCTGACCTGTGAGATCCTTGCCCGCTTTCTCCGCGTAGAACGCAAACGTCATCACCGCGTTGTAGCCGATGATCGCCTGCGTGTTGGCGTCGGTGCCAAACATCTTCTTGTAGTTCACCAGCCAGTCCTTGACCTTGCCCTTGGCGGTGTCCTCGTAGGGAATCTCGAAGCCGCTGGCGGCGTAGAGACCTTCGACGGCTTCCTTGCCGAGCATCGGCACCTCCATCACGTTGGTCGGCGTGGCACCGAGGAAGGTGACGTCCCAGCGGAGTTTCTTGGCTTCGGTCATCGCTCCTATGGTCTCGCGGAGCACGGTGCCGAGCACGACGAGGTCGCAGCCGTCGGACTTCATCTTGGCGATCTGCGCGCTGAAGTCGGAGGCGCCGCGCTTGTAGCTCGTGATCGAAGCCGGCTGAGCCTTCATCGCGGTGAGCTGCTGGTTGAAGCCGTCGAGCACGTTCTTACCGTACTCGTCATCCTGATGCATGATGCAGGGCTTCTTGAAGCCCTTCCACTCCATCATGTATTTCAGCGCGGCCCGCGTGCTCTCGACGTAAGGCAACAGGTTGTTGAACTTCAGTCGCTCCTGCGGCTTGGCCGGATCGAACTTGAAGGTGAACTCGGCCGCCGTCAGCGGGAAGAGCTGCAGTACGCCGGCGTCGAAGAGGATGTCCTGCGCGGCGAGGACCGTCGGTGATCCCATAGGTCCCACCATCGCGAAGATCTTGTCGCGCTCGATCAGTTTTTGCGACGCCAGCACGGCCTTTTTCGGATCATAGCCGCTGTCCTCGATGACCAGTCGAATCTTGCGGCCGTTGATCCCGCCGGACGCATTGATCTCCTCGGTCGCCATCTTCATGCCGTTTGCAACCGGGACGCCCCAACCCTTGATCGGTCCCGACAGGTCCTGGTGAGTGCCGATAACGATCTCGGATGCCGAGATGCCTTCGTTGGTGACCTTGGTTTGCGCCGCGGCCGGCAGACAGGTGAGCACCACGGCACTCACAGCAAGGCCGAACGCGCTGAACGATTTCGACATTGACGTCTCCTCTCCTAAAGGCCCGTGTTGGACGAAGGGCGAGGGCCATCGCTCCTCCGCTTGCTTGAATGGGCTCGCTTTTCTTTTCTGCACATGCCCCGTCGGGAAACCGACTCCCACTCTTCCGGGGGCATGTGAGTCACGCCACCGCACGCTGGCGATACATCGCCTCGATCTCGGCAGCGTAGCGCTTGTTCACGAAGCCGCGCTTCAGCTTCATGGTCGGCGTCAGTTCCTCGTCTTCCGGAGTGAGCTGGCGCTCGATCAGGTAGAACTTCTTGATGGTCTCGACGCGGGCAAAATTGCCATTGACCTGTTCGATCTCGCGCCAGATCAGGTCCTGAATCTCCGTCGCCCGGCACAGGCTGGCATAATTGGTGAACGGGATGTCGTGGTCCTGCGCGAATTTCTCGACATTCTCCTGGTCGATCATGACGAGGCAGGTGAGATAGGGCCGCTTGTCGCCGATCACCACGGCGTCCGAGATGTAGGGCGAGAATTTGAGCTGGTTCTCGATCTCGGACGGCGTGATGTTCTTGCCGCCCGAGGTGATGATGATGTCCTTCATCCGGTCGGTGATGCGGACGAAGCCTTCATTGTCGATGGTGCCGACGTCGCCGGTGTGCAGCCAGCCGCGGGAATCGATGGTTTCGGCGGTCTTCTCCGGCTGGTTCAGGTAGCCCATGAACAGGAAGTCGCCTTTGATCAGGATCTCGCCGTCGGGCGACAGCACGACCTCACCCCAGGGGACGGCCGTGCCGACCGAGCCGAGCTTGATCCGCTCCGCCGGCATCATGGTGGCAACCCCGCAATTCTCGGTCTGGCCATAGACTTCGTGCATGTCGATGCCGAGCGCGAGATACCAGCGGATCAGTTCGGGGGCGATCGGCGCGGCGCCGGTGAAGGCGATGCGGCAGCGGTCGAGCCCAATCATGCGGCGAATGTTGCGGAAAGCGACGCGATAGGCGAGACGGTTGGCGAGGCGCAGCATCAGCGGCGGCCTCCTGCCCTCGAGCCGGCAATCGACCATGCGGTAGCCGATGCCGATGGCGCGGCGATAGACCCATTGCTGGAGCGGCGTCGCATCCTTCAGCGCGATGGTGATCGCGGAATAGAATTTTTCCCAGATCCGTGGCACTGCGAGGAAAACGGTCGGCTGCACCTCGCGCAAATTATCGGGCACGGTCTCCGGGCTCTCGGCAAAGTTCATCACCGAGCCGAGCGCGACCGAGATGTAATAGCCGCCGACGCGCTCGGCAACGTGACAGAGCGGCAGAAAGATCAGCCGGTCCTCGTCCTCTTGCGCGGGAATGAAGTCGCTGGCGTGCCGCATCTGATGCGTCACGCTGCGGTTGGCATGCATCGCGCCTTTCGGCGGACCTGTCGTGCCCGACGTGTAGACGAGGATCGCGAGATCGCCGGCGCCGCGGCTGTCGATCATCTCCTGCCACAGCGCCTCGCGGCCGACCATGTGGTTGCGGCCGAGCGCGCGGAACTCGTCGAGCGACATCACCATGTCGTCGGAGAAACCGCCGAGGCCCTCCATGTCGAACACGATGATCTTCTGCAAGGTAGGACAGCGCGCCCGGCAGGCGAGGACCTTGTCGAGTTGCTCCTCGTCCTCGACGAAGATCACCTTTGTTCTGGAGTCGTTGACGAGATATTCGACCTGGGACGATGCGTCGGTGGGATAGATGCCGGAGGAGACGCCCCCGGCGCACAGGATGCCCATGTCGGCATGGACCCATTCGGGCACGGCATTGGCGATGATGGAGGCGACGTCGCCGGGCATGAAGCCGATCGCGCGAAGCGCATAGGCGACCTCTTTTGAGATATCCAGCCATTGGCGCCAGCTCGTCGGCTGCCAGATGCCGAACTTCTTCTCGCGGATCGCCGGCCTGTCGCCCCGCGTCTCGACGGCGCACAGGAAGCTCTTCGCGATCGTATCAGCGACCGTCAGCACCGCCGGTCGGGCCATGCACCTCTCCTCCTTGTCGCGATCCCCTCCGTCGCCTGCCTTGCCGGCGGTCTATGTCTTGCGGAGGGGCTCGTCCATCTAACGCCACGTTTTCTTCTTTTTCCAGCGCCGTTCGCCTCTAGCGCCCACTTCCTTGGCGCCAAGGTAAAATTCCTGGATGTCCTGGGAATGCATCAAGCGGTCGCAGGTGTCGTTCATCACGATCCGGCCGATCTCCAGGACATAGCCGTAATGCGCGGTCTCCAGCGCCACCTTGGCGTTCTGCTCGACCAGCAGGATCGACATGCGCTGCTCCTCGTTGACGCGGCGGATGATGGTGAAGATCTCCTTCACCATCAGCGGCGACAGACCGAGCGAGGGTTCGTCGAGCAGGAGCAGCGTCGGCCGGTTCATCAGGGCGCGGCCGATCGCCAACATCTGCTGCTCGCCGCCGGAGAGCTGACCGGCCGGCTGGTTGATGCGCTCCTTCAGGCGCGGGAAATAGCCGTAGACGCGCTCCAGATCTTCCGCGACGCCGTCACGGTCCCGGCGCGGATAGGCGCCCATCATCAGGTTCTCGCGCACCGAGAGGAACGGGAAGACTTCGCGCCCCTCCGGCACGTGACTGAGGCCGAGCCGCACGATCCTGTCGGCTTCCATGCGCTGGATCGGCTTGCCCATGAACTCGATCGCGCCCTTCTGCGGATCGAGGATGCCGGAGATGGTCTTGAGCACTGTGGTCTTGCCGGCGCCATTGGCGCCGAGCAGCGTGACGATGCGGCCGCGCGGTACCTCCAGCGAGATGCCGCGGATCGCCATGATCGGCCCGTAATAGCTCTCGATGTTCGAGAGTTTCAAGATGGTCTCGGGTGTCGCGGTCGCATCCATCGACTCAGGCTCCCAGATACGCGGCGACGACATCGGGGTGCTGCTGCACCTCGGCCGGAGAGCCCATCGCCAGCACCCGGCCATAGTTGAGAGCAATGACGCGGTCGGAAACGCGGTTCACCAGCGACATGTCGTGCTCGACCATAAGCACGGTGACGCCGAGTTCGTTTTTCATGTCGCGGATCCAGAACGACATGTCGTCGGTCTCCTCGACATTGAGGCCGGAGGACGGCTCATCCAGCAGGATCAGCTTCGGCTCCGAGCACAGCGCGCGCGCCAGCTCGATCACCTTGCGCACGCCATAGGGAAGGCCCGAGATCAGCTTGTCGCGATAGGGTTCGAGATCGAGGAATTCGATCACCTGCTCGACCCGGCGGCGGTGCACCTTCTCGTTGGCCCGTACGCTCGGCAGGAACAGCAGCTCCTGCCAGAGTTGGGTGGTGGAATGGCGGTGGCGTCCAACCAGCAGATTGGAGAGCACGGTCGCGTTCTCGAACAGCTCGATGTTCTGGAAGGTGCGGGCAATACCGAGCTTGGCGATGTCGTAGGGCGGCTGTTCGGTGATGTCCTGGTCCTCGAAGAAGATGCGGCCCGACGTCGGCCGGTAGATGCGCGAGATCAGGTTGAAGATCGAACTCTTGCCGGCGCCGTTGGGACCGATGATCGAGAGGATCTCGCCCTTCTCGATCGCGAACGAGACCGTATCGACGGCCTTGAGACCGCCGAAGTGCAGCGACAGGTTCTCGGCGCGGAAATAGCTCATCGGTTGCGCTCCGATTTCACGTAGATCTTCTGCCGCTTGAAGGTGGCGCGCTTGTAGAGCGGGAACAGTTGGAAGAAGAGCTTGATCTTGAGCCAGCGGCCGTAGAGGCCGAGCGGCTCGAACAGCACGAACAGCACGATGATGACGCCGTAGATCGCGCCTTTCAGGCCGTTGAGCGAGGCGAAGGCTGCGACCTTGGACTGAATGTTGCCCGCAGTCGCCGAGCTCGCACCAAATGTCGCGGCGATGCCGGCGATAATGCCGGGCATGTCGTCCTTGAGGTAAGTCAGGAACGGATCGATCATCACGATAAAGATCGCGCCCAGAACCGCGCCGTGCAGGCTGAAGGCGCCGCCGATCAGGATCACGATGATGAACTCGATCGAGAGCTGCAGCGTGAACATCTCCGGCGAGATGAACGAGAGCTTGTGCGCGAACAGCACCCCGGCAAAACCGGTGATCGCCGCCGAGATCGCAAAGGACTTCACCTTGTAGAGCGCAACATTGACGCCCATGCTGCGCGCCGCGGTCTCGGAGTCGCGGATCGCAACAAAGGCGCGGCCCGTCGGCGAGCGCAGCAGATTGAGCGTGCCGACGATGGTCAGCACCAGCACGGCAAGGCAGAGGTAATAGAAGGTCGGGCTGTCGCGCGGGACCGTGACGCCGAGCAGCGATAGCGTCTTGACCCGCATGCCTTCATTGCCGTTGGTGACGCTCTCCCAGCGCGCCAGGATCTCCTCGACGATCAAGGCAAAGGAGATGGTGGCGATGACGAGATAGATGCCTGTCAGGCGCAGGGCGGGAAAGCCGACCATCGCGCCGATGATCCCGGTCAAAACTCCGGCAGCGAGGAAGTAGACCGGGAACGGCACGTTGTATTTCTGCAAATACGCCGCTGTATAGGCCCCGATCGCGAGGAACGCTGCGTGCCCGAGCGAAGCCTGGCCGGTAAACCCGGTCAGGATCAGCAGCGCCACGCCGACGGTCGCATAGATGCAGACGAAGACGAGCTGGCTCATCAGGTAGCTGGAGAGCAGATAGGGCGCGATCAGCAGCAGTGCGAGCAGGACGCCATAGGTGGCGACGTAGCCCGAATGCGGAAACAGCTTGATGTCGTCCTCATAATCGGTCTTGAACAGGAAGCGCATGGCGTTCAGACCTTCTTGCGGACGTGGAGGCCGAACAGGCCTTCAGGTTTCAAGAGCAGCACGGCGAGCAGCACGATGTAGGGTGCGACGTCCTTCCAACCTTCGGCCAAATAAAAGCCGGCCATGCTCTCGATCACGCCGATCAGCACGCCGCCGACGACCGCGCCCGGGATCGAGCCGAAGCCGCCGAGCACGGCGGCCGGAAAGGCCTTCAGGCCGAGCACGAGGCCGACATTGGAATGGATGAAGGTGATCGGCGCCAGCAGCACGCCGGCGCAGGTGGCGACCGCCGCGCTAATGGCCCAGACGATCGACACCACGCGCTTGACCGGAATACCCATGTAATAGGCCGCCAGCATGTTCTCGGAACTGGCGCGCATCGCAGTGCCAAGCGTGGTCTTGTTGAAGAACAGCCACAGCAGCGCGCACAGGATCATTGTTGCTGCGATCACCGAGAGCTTGTCGTAGGCAAGGACCAGAGAGCCCATGCGCAGCACCCCCTGGCTGAAGGGGGTCTCGATTTTCAAATCGTCGGTGCCCCAGATCATGCCGGCGATCGAGCGCAGGAAATAGCCGAGGCCGATCGTCGCCATGATGATGGAGAATTGTGGATAGCCGAGGATCGGCCGCACCACCACGCGCTCCGCCAGCATGCCGAACAGCGCCATGGCGGCCACGGCACCGGCAAAGCCGATCCAGTAGTTCAGACCCATCATGCCGATGAAGGTGAAGGCGAAGAAGCCGCCGAGCATCATCAGATCGCCCTGGGCGAAATTGACGACCTCGGTGGCCTTGTAGACGAGCACGAAGCCGAGCGCGATCAGGCCGTAGACGCAGCCGAGCGCAACACCGCTGACCAGCTGCTGAACGAAATCCAGCATCGCCGCGCATCCTCCCGACGCAACCAACGGTTCTTCCTGACCGCCTTGTTGCATCTTGTGTCCAGTCGCTACGCAGTCGTTTCGCTGCGTCAGCGCCATTTGTCCGAGGCCAATTCAGCCTGAACCGCCAAGCGCTGTCAACAAACGGACACTTGCCTTTAGGATAACGGAATTTGTCGGCCGTAGATTCACGGTGCCGAAACATCTTAAAGTCATGGTCGCGGACGATGCAAAACCGGATGGTGTGGCCGTCATGAAGCCGGACAGCTCGGCGCTGGAAGTCCTGGGGTTAACGAAGCGTTTTGACCGTTTGGCGGTCGATGGCCTCGATCTCACCATTCATGCCGGCGAATTCTATGCCCTGGTCGGCCCTAACGGCGCCGGCAAAACCACCACCCTGCGCATGGTCGCAGGCCTGCTGCGGCCCGATGCCGGACGCGTCTCGATCTTCGGCATCGATGCGCTCCAAAATCCGGTCGCCGCCAAGCAGATGATGGCATGGGTGTCCGACGAGCCGATGATCTACGACAAGCTGACGCCGCTTGAATATCTCGAGTTCGTCGCCGGTCTCTGGGGTATCGCGCCGTCCAGCTCGGAACCGGTTGCGCAGGAGCTTCTCGGCTCGCTGGGCCTCGAGTCGCATCGGCACGAACGCTGCGAAGGCTTTTCCAAAGGCATGCGCCAGAAGGTGGCGCTGGCCGGCGCGCTGGTGCACGATCCCCGCCTCATCATCCTCGACGAGCCGCTGACGGGGCTCGATGCCGTTTCCGCCCGCCATGTGAAGGGCCTCCTCAGCGAGCGCGTCCGCGCCGGCTGCACCGTCATCATGACCACGCATATTCTCGAGGTCGCCGAGCGCATGGCCGACCGCATCGGCGTGATCGCATCGGGCCATCTGGTCGCCGAAGGCACGCTTGACGAACTGCGCCGGCAGAACGGCCATGACAATACCAGCCTGGAAGACCTTTTCATCGCGCTGGTGACGTTTCCGGACGCCGCATGAGCTCGGCGACCGCGTTCTCCTGGTTCGCTCGTCACGAGCTCCGGCTCGCCTGGCGCGAATGGTTTGCCATGATGACCGGCGGCCAGCGCAAGCGAGCGCGCGCCGCCGTCATCGGCCTGTTGTTCTTCGCAGCACTCCTGCACGTGCCGGCCTGGGCGGTGATCGGCCGCTTCGCCGATCTGCAACTGCCGCTCGATAAGGCCTCGCTGATCGTGATCTCGGCGACGATCTTTCTGGCCTGGAGCTTGATGCTGTCGCAGGCGATCGAATCGGTGACACGGGTGTTTTACGCCCGTGCCGATCTCGACCTCATCATGTCCTCGCCGGCGAGGCTGGCCAACCTGTTCTCGGTCCGCATTGCCGCGATCGCGCTGACCGTCACGGTGATGGCGCTGCTGTTCTCGACGCCCTTCATCGACGTGCTGGTGATCGGCGGCGGTGCGCGATGGCTCAGCGCGTTGGGCGTCGTGGTCGCGATGGGCCTGTCGGCGGCGGCGATCGCGATTGCCGTCACCATTCTCCTGTTTCGGCTGATCGGGCCGGCGCGGACGCGCTTGATCGCCCAGATCCTCGCCGCGGTCATCGGCGCTGGCTTCGTGATCGCGCTTCAGGTCGCCGCGATCATGTCCTACGGCACGCTGTCGCGCTTCACCATCCTGACCTCGGGTAGCCTCGCCGCCTACGCGCCTGATGTCGACAGCATCTGGTGGTGGCCGGCGCGGGCGACCATGGGCGACTGCGAGGCGCTGTTGCTGCTTCTCGCGCTCGGGCTCGTGCTGCTCGGAAGCGTCATGGCGATCTTTTCGGGCCGCTTTGCCGATACCGCCATCGATGCGGCGGCGTATGGCGCATCCGGCCGCGTGCGCGCGAAGGAGCGCCCATTCCGCGGCGGATCGCGGCAGCAGGCGCTGCGGCGCAAGGAATTTTCGCTGCTCTGGCGCGATCCCTGGCTGATCTCGCAGACCCTGATGCAGTTGCTCTATCTGGTGCCGCCGGCGCTGCTGCTCTGGCGAAATTTTGCCGACAGCTCGGCAGCGCTGACGCTGATCACGCCTGTCATCGTGATGGCGGCCGGACAGCTTGCCGGCGGGCTTGCCTGGCTGACCATCTCGGGCGAGGACGCGCCCGACCTGGTCGCGACCGCGCCGCTGACGCCATCCAGCGTCATCCGTGCCAAGATCGAGGTGGTGCTGATCGCGACCGCCGTGATCTTCTGCCCTCTGGTGGCGGCGCTGGCCTTCGCCTCGCCAATCCAGGCGGCAATTAGCGCCGGCGCAATCATTATCAGTGCGGCCTCCGCCACCGCGATCCAGCTCTGGTTCCGGGTGCAGGCCCGGCGCAGCCAATTCCGCCGCCGCCAGACCTCCTCGCGGCTTGCGACTTTTGCCGAAGCCTTCTCCTCGATCGGTTGGGCCGCGACTGCGGCGCTGCTGCTCGCTCTCCCCATCGCCGGCCTTATCAGCGGCCTGATCACGGCTAGCCTCATTGCCATCACCTGGAAGTTCAGCCCGCGGCGTGAATAAGCCACGCTAGCGAAAGGTGCGACACTGACGCGCTGTTGATCGCAGCCCATTGGCCACGCGCCGCATTGCACGCTAGACTTTCTCGTGAAGTCATCGGAGACGGATGCATGTGGCGACTGGTTTCGGCGGCTTTGGCGCTGTTCGGCGTATCCCTCGCACCTGCCCTCGCCCAACAGCCACCTCAACGCAGCGAATGCCTGGCGATGGCCAACGCGACGCCGCGCGCGCTGCCGGTCGCGTTCCGGCAGGCCGCCGGCTCAGCCGAGGTCGAGATCACCTATGCCGGCCACTCCACCTATTTCATCGATACGCCCGGGGGCCTGCGCATCGCCACCGACTATAGCGGCGCCTATCAGGTGGGACCGCTGCCCGATGTGGTCACCATGAACCGTGCGCACAGCACGCACTACACCCTATTCCCGGACAAGCGCATTCCCCATGTGCTGCACGGCTGGGGCGTGGACGGCCAGCCGGCGATCGTATCGGAGCGCATCGGCGATACCTTCATCCGCAACGTCACCACCGACATCCGCCGTTATTTCGGCGACGATACTGGCGCCGACATGATCCGCGACGGCAACTCGATCTTCATCTTCGAGGTCGCCGGCCTCTGCATCGGTCATCTGGGTCATCTTCATCACAAGCTCGACGACAGCCATTTCGCCCAGATCGGGCGGCTCGACATCGTGATGGTGCCGATCGACGGCACCTATACCATGTCGCTGGACGGCATCTCCGAGATCACGAAACGGCTGCGCGCCTCGGTGGTGCTGCCGATGCACCGCTTCGCCACCCCGCTCGACACTTTCATGCGCCGGATCGGCCAGCAGTTCGAGATCGACCAGCGCATCGAGCGGTCGTTCCGGATCTCGCGGGATGCTCTGCCGTCGAAGCCGACCGTGATCATCCTCGACGGGGTCTGACGCGCGAAGCCGGAACACATGAACGTCCTCTGACTTGGTTTGCTTCAAGATCATCCTTGGTCGGAGCAATCATGAGCAGACGATTTTCTATCCTCGGCTCATTCGCCGCGATATATTTGCTGTGGGGTTCCACCTACTTTGCCATCACATTGGGCCTAGAATCGATCCCGCCATTTTTGCTGATGGCGCTCCGCTCGTTCTGCGGCGGCATTGCGCTATTGGCGATGAGCGGTGGGCAGGTCGCAAACGTATCCTCGCAGGCGTGGGCGCGGGCGAGCCTTTGCGGACTGCTCTTCTTCGTCGGCTGCCACGGCGTGCTCGCTTATGCCCAGCAATCGATTCCTTCGGGCGCGGCAGCGATCGTTCTTGCTACCATCCCGTTCTGGATCTTGCTGATCGATGTCTTGTTCCCCGGCGATCAGCGACCAAAACCCCTCGCCCTGCTTGCGCTCGTGCCCGGCTTCTTCGGCGTTGGTCTCGTGGCGTGGCAGAACGTCGAGCAGGCGGGCATCAGCATTCTTCCCGTCGTCCTTCTCCTGGCTGCGGCCTTGTCATGGTCGGTCGGGACCGTCCTGTCCCGGAGCATGTCGCACCAGGCGTCCGCCGTCCTGCTGTCGGGCATGCAGCTTACGATCGGCGGTGCCGTGTTGTTCGCAATCAGTTGGCTGACGGGCGAGATCCCAAGCTTCAGGCCGAGCGACGTCTCGCCGACTTCGCTTGCCGCGGCGCTTTGGCTGATCATCTCAGGCAGCGTGATCGGATTCGTCGCCTACAATTGGCTACTGGAGAACGTCTCGACCTCGTTGGTATCGACCTACACTTTCGTCAACCCGGTGATCGCAGTGCTGCTCGGTACCGTCATTCTGGGCGAGCCGTTTTCACGTCTGATGCTGCTTGGCGCGGTCCTCGTCATTGTCTCCATCATCGTCATCTGGCTGGCGGAACGTTCAGCGAGCCGGCGAACGAACGATGCGACCGATCGCGGCATGAGGCATCTGTCGCCACGCAAGACCTGACGACCGCGGACGGCAATTTTCTCCAAGTCGCTAAGGCACGTTCATGCTGATCTCCTCGCAAGAGGAGATCGACATGACAGATTTTGCGAGATTGTTGCATGCGGACGGACCGAACCCAGAGCACGCGGAGGCGCTGCAGCTTTACGGTCGTTTTGTCGGCGACTGGGACGCCGAAATCACCGCCCACGGGCTCGATGGAACCAAACACACAGCGTCAGGCGAAATCCATTTCGGCTGGGTACTGGAGGGGCGCGCCGTGCAGGACGTCTGGATGATTCCTCGTCCCGCCGGCAGCCCGGCCTTTCCGATCGCCGGCAATTGGTACGGCACGACGCTGCGTATCTATGACCCAACCATTGCCGCGTGGCGGATTTCCTGGTTCGATCCAGGCCGCAGCGTGTTCCGCCAGCAGATCGGCCGTCCGCGCGGCGACGCCATCGTACAGGAAGGCACGACCGAAGCCGGCGAGCTGACGCGCTGGAGCTTTACGGAGATTACCGACAATTCCTTTCACTGGCTCGGGGAGGTCAGGCCGACCGCCGTAGCGGACTGGCGGCTGATGGTCGATGTGAAAGCAAAGCGGCGCGAGGGCTGACGACTGTGCCGCTGTGCTAGCGATGACGGGTGCGGTTGCATGACGCGCGCTGCCGCGTGACGAGATGAGGTGCTAGGCTCCCAGCACAAACACAGAGGGAGCGAACGCCGATGACCGCAAGTGGATTGCCTGCCAATACGAGCGGACTGCTTGTCGAGCCGCGCGAGGACTGGCTTGCGCAGCACCAGGAGGAGATCATCGATGCGCCCCGGCCGATCGTCGATCCTCACCACCATCTCTGGAATCGCGGGCACCGCTATCTGATCGAGGAGATGGCGGCCGACATCGCCTCTGGCCACAACATCGTCGCAACCGTCTATGTCGATTGCCGCTCGATGTATCGTGCGCATGGGCCAGAGGCGTTCCGGCCCGTCGGCGAGGTCGAGTTCGCCAACGGCGTCGCGGCGATGAGCGCGAGCGGTGGTTACGGCAAGGCGGCGATCTGTGCGGGCATCGTCAGCCACGCCAATCTGCTGCTGGGCGACGCGGCCAAGCCGGTGCTGGAAGCGGAGATCGCGGCGGGCCACGGCCGCTTCCGCGGCATCAGGCATTCCTCGGCCTGGGACGAAGACCCCGTGGTCGCCGGCATGTATGCGAACCGGCCGAAGGGCCTTTTGCAGGATCCGACCTTCCGCAAGGGATTTGCCTGCCTCGCGCCGCTGAACCTCAGCTTCGATGCCTGGCTGTTTCATCCGCAGATCGGCGAACTGACCGAGCTTGCGCGCGCCTTCCCCGACACCCGGATCGTGCTCGACCATTGCGGCGGCCCCGCCGGCGTCGGCCGCTTTGCGGGACGGCGCGAGGAGGTGTTTTCGCAGTGGCGCGCCTCGATCCGCGAGATCGCGAAATGCGAGAACGTGGTGGTTAAGCTCGGCGGGCTCGCGATGTGCCTGCTCGGCTATGACTTCCATCGGCGCGAGAAGCCGCCGTCATCCGAGGAGCTTGCCGCAGCCTGGCGGCCTTATGTCGAGACCTGCATCGAGGCATTTGGCCCAAGGCGCGCGATGTTCGAGAGCAATTTCCCGCCGGACAAGGGCCAGTGCAGCTATCAGGTGATCTTCAACGCCTTCAAGCGCATCGCGGCGGCCCTGAGCGAGGCCGAAAAGACGGCGCTGTTCTCGCAGACCGCCATCGATTTCTATCAGCTCGAACTGCCGTCGTGACGAGAAGAGGGGCCGGGATGTTGATCCCGGCCCCTCTTCCGTCGTGGCCGCTGGGAAGCGTCCTTGAAACGTTATTGTTCGGGCTCTAGCCGGCACCCATCAAGGAGGCCGGACGGCGCTCGCCGCTGGAGGTGAACATCTTCTTGAGCTTGTTGACCACACGGATCAGAAAGCCGATCATCACGGGATTGGTCTTGCGGCAGAAGGCGATCTTCTTGACGTGCCCTTCGACATGCCATTTGGCATGCGCGCCGTCGCGGAAGAAAATGACGTCGCCGGGGCCGTAGCGCTTCGGCGGCATGCCGTCGCTTTCGAGCACGATCGATCCTTCCATGATCATGATCGTCTCGTCGATATCGTAGTACCAGTTGAAGCGCCCTTCGGTGCAGGCCCAGATGATGGTTTGGGCCGTGCCGTCGGCACTGGTGGACAGGACGCGCGAGCGCGACACCGGGTTACCCTCGATGATCCAGGACGGCTCGATCGGCCGCAGCTCCAGATCCACATTGCAACTGCCGATCTCAATCATTGCGCGCGACATCTGTTTCCTCGGGGAATGAAATAAGTTTGACCGGGTCGGAGCCCGGACTGTTTCAATGATCCTCGCGACGCTAGTGATCGGCTTTTAATTCTTCCTTACGCAGGCCTCGACAATCGGCCGTAGTTGAAGCCGCGAAGCGCGTTAACGCAGTGATTTCCTGCCAATTGGACTATGTGAACCCATCTTTGCCGGGGGGTGCGACAAAATGCGCGAGGGAGTCATCGATGCTCCTCGCGCTCGAGGTTCTGACAGCCAATCGCGGTGCTCACCTCTCCTACAGGAGAGGTGAGCAGGTTACTTCGCCCACTCGCCCTTGCGGAACACCGGCACCTTGCTGCCGTCGGCGAGAATGCCGTCGATGTCGGTCTCGGCCGAGCCGATCATCCAGTCGATATGGATCAGGCTCTGGTTGCCGCCCTGCGCGGCGATCTGCTGCGGCGTGAGCTGCGCGCCGTTGACGAAGCATTTCGAGTAGCACTGGCCGAGCGCGATGTGGGACGCCGCGTTCTCGTCGAACAGCGTGTTGTAGAACAACAGTCCGCTCTGCGAGATCGGCGAGGAATGCGGCACCAGCGCCACCTCGCCGAGGCGGCGCGCGCCCTCGTCGGTGTCGAGCACCTTGTTCAGCACCTCCGCGCCGCGCGAGGCCTTTGCGTCGACGATCTTGCCGTCCTCGAAGCGCACCGAGATGTTATCGATCAGGGTGCCCTGGTAAGACAGCGGCTTCGAGCTCACGACGTGGCCGTAGACGCGGCGGCAATGCGGCGTGGTGAAGACCTCTTCGGTCGGAATGTTGGCGTTGCAGCTGATGCCGTTCTTGGAGAGCGAGGCGCCGCCTTCCCATTCATGGCCATCGGCAAGTCCGATGGTGAGGTCGGTGCCCGGCCCCGAATATTGCAGCGCGCGGAAACGCTGGCCATTGAGCCAGTTGGTGCGCTCGCGCAGGACCGCATTGTGGCTCGCCCAATTGCTAATCGCGTCCTCACGGTCGACGCGGGACGCCGCAAAGATTGCATCCGCGAGCTTGCCGATTGCGGCGTCCTCAGGGTCGTCAGGAAACACCTGCCTGGCCCAGGAAGGGCTCGGATAAGCGATGATGTTCCAGTTGGTATCGAAATTGACGATTTTTTCCAGCGCCGGTTGATAGGCCATGGAATTGGCCTTGCTGGCGCGCGCCACCTTGGAGGGATCCTCGCCCGACAGCAGCATCGGATTGTCGCCGACGATGGCGAGCCGTGCGGTGTTGTCCGAGAATGCCTTGGCCATGCCCTCATACAGCCAGCCGGCAGCACGATCGAAACTATCGTCGTGGCCGTGGCGGTAGCGCGCCAGCGTCATCTCCTCATCCGACAGGATCGGCGTTACGATGCCGGCGCCGGCCTTGTAGGCGTGCACGGCGATCCGCCGCACCAGCGGCAGTGCGACCGCAGGCGCCGTCAGAAGAAGATCCTGCCCCGGCCGCAAACCCAGCCCCACCTTCACCGCCACCTCGGCCAGCCGGTCGAGTTTCGCGGGATTGATGGGAGTAGCGGAATTGCGGTGATCAGTCATACGGGGCCCTCTGCCGAAAGTCTCTCGTTCAATCTAAGCCCAGGATCGCGAGGCGCAAGTGCGCGAGCACCTTGCGGCAGGGAGAGATACGCAGTTTCACGCATATTGGTTTTCAACGCGTTGCCGATTTCAGCACCCGGTCAACCATGGCGGGCGCAAGGCCGAGGTAATTTCTTGGCGAGGTGAGTGCCTCGATTGTGGCACGGTCGATGCAGTTCAAGACGCGGGAGTCGGATGAAAGCGCATCCGCCAGCGAGAGACTTTTCTCATTGGCGAGCCGGCAGGCGTCATAGACCATGTCATGCGCCTCCTGCCGCCCGATTTGCGGCGCGAGCCCCATCATGACCGCTTCGGCCACGATCAGGCCGCGGCTGATGGCGAGATTGTCATTCATCTTCGCCTCGTCCACGATGAGGCCTGCGAGCGCAAACTTCGCCTGGTGCAGCGCGCCGGCGGTCAGCACGAAGCTTTCTGGGATTGCCATCCATTCGGCGTGCCAGGGGCCGGTGGCGCGCTCGAAATCCTGCACCATCGCATCCAGCATCAGGCCTGCATGCTGGCGCACCGCCTTGGACGCCGCAAGCATCAGTTCGGAGGAGATCGGGTTGCGCTTCTGCGGCATGGTGGAGGAGGCGCCGCGCCCCTTGACGAAGGGTTCGTAGAGCTCGGCAAACTCGGTCGAAGCCATGATCATGATGTCGAGCGCTATCTTGCCGAGCGAGCCGGTGACGAGCGCCAGGAAGTTCACGGCCTCGGCAAAGCCGTCGCGCGCGACGTGCCAGGTCGAGGCGGGAACGCCGAGCTTCAGCTCGGCGCAAAGCGCCTCCTGCACCTCGAATCCCTTGTCGCCGAGCGAAGCCAGCGTGCCGGCAGCGCCGGCAAACTGGCCGACCAGGACGCGCGGCCTCAACTGCGTCAGACGCCCGGCATGACGGTCGAACATCGCGAGCCAGATCGCGGTCTTGTAGCCAAACGTCACTGGCAGCGCCTGCTGCAGATGGGTGCGGCCCGCCATCGGCGTATCGCGATATCGCTTGGACAGGTCTGCAAGAATGCGGCGCAGTTCGGCAATGTCCCTTTCGACGATTTCGAGCGCGGCACGCAGTTGCAGGACCACCGCGGTGTCCATGATGTCCTGCGTGGTCGCGCCCCAATGCACGTAGCGGCCAGACTCGCCGCACTGCTTCACCATCTGATGCACCAACGGCAGGATCGGATAGCCGACGATGTCGGTCTCCTGCCGCAACAGATCGAAATCGAGCGCGGCAACATTGGTCCGGGCCGCGATCTGATCGGCGGCGTCCTGCGGTATCACGCCGCATCTGGCCTCTGCCTTCGCCAACGCGACCTCGACCTCGGCATAGCGCGCCACCAGCGCGATATCGGAGAACACCTCCCGCATCTCGGGCGTGCCGAAGGCGTCCCGGAACAGCATGGAGTCGAGCACGGTGGTCCCAGTGGGAAAAGCGGGCATGGGCATTTCTTCGTGGTTGGAGTGTTCTGTGTGAAGGCAGCTTACGCGGGCCATGCTATTCGACAATGCCTGCCATACGACCGATGTCGTCCTGGCGGATGCCCGTGGGCATTCGCCGGGCATTCGCCAGACGACGCTGGGGAGATGTCCGACACTGCCGACGTCGCTACGCTTGCGGATTAAGCCAGCGGCAATCCGCGCCAAGCCTCCACATTCTGTCGAGGTCGTGTTCCCATCCGAAAACAGCATAGTTGGCATCACGCGATCGTGGTGAACCTGACAGTCCCTTCGTCGGACTTACAGGTTTCAAGTCGAAATCAATTTTAATTTTTGTATTGCCTGATGTCGTTGTGAGGACTGAGTTTTCGACGTGCAATTTCTGTTCCGGGACCATCTTCTCGATACCGACCGGCGCGAGCTGAGCCGCGAGCAGGTTCCCGTTGCCGTGGAACCTCAGGTTTTTGACCTAGTCGTGCATCTCATGGAGAACCGCGACCGGGTGGTCAGCAAGGGTGAGCTGATCGACAAGATCTGGCACGGCCGCAGCGTCTCCGAATCGACGCTGACCAGCCGGATCAACGCGGCACGCAAGGCGATCGGTGACAATGGCGCGAACCAGGCGCTGATCCGCACCATCGCGCGCAAGGGCTTTCGCTTCGTTGGCGACGTCGAGGCAAAGCGCGGCGCGGCCGTTCAGGAACCCGGCCCCGCGGCGCCGTTGGCGCAGACCACGCTCGCGCTACCCGACCGGCCCGCAATCGCCGTGCTGCCCTTCACCAACATGAGCGGCGACCGCGAGCAGGACTATTTCTCCGACGGCATCAGCGAGGATATCATCACCGCCCTGTCGAAGCTGCGCTGGTTCTTCGTCGTCGCGCGCAACTCGTCCTTTGTCTACAAGGGGCGCGCTGTGCACGTCCACGAGGTCGCACGCGAGCTCGGCGTGCGGTACGTGATCGAAGGCAGCGTGCGGCGTAGCGGCGAGCGCCTGCGTATCTCGGCGCAGCTCAACGATGCCTCGACCGGCAGCCATCTGTGGGCCGAGCGCTACGACCGCGAGCTCGCCGACGTCTTCGCCGTGCAGGACGAGATCACCGAGGCGATCGTCGCGGCGATCGAACCGCAGCTCTACGCCGCCGAGAGCTTTCGCGCCCAGCAGAAGCCGCCGGGCAGCCTGGATGCCTGGGATCTGGTGATGCGCGCATTGTCGCGTTACTGGCGCATCACGCGCGAGGACAATGCCGCTGCGCAGGAGCTGCTGGAAAAGGCAATCGCGATCGATCCCGCCTATGGCAAGGCGCTGGGCCTGCTCGCGACCAGCCGCATCTTCGGTGCGCATATGGGCTGGGCGGAAATGGCTGCAACCGTGCCGGTCGCCGAACGCGCGGCGCTGGCGGCGGTGGAAGCCGATCGCGACGATGCCTGGGCGCATCACGGCCTCGCCTATACTTATCTGTTCCGCCGCCGCTTCGAGGACGCATTGGCGGAGTTCGATCTGGCTCTCAAGCTCAATCCGAATTTCGCGATGGCGTACGCCTTCTACGGTGTGACGCTGTGCTACGCGGGACGATGGCAGGACGGCGACGCCGCCGCGCGCCGTGCGTTGCGGCTGAGCCCGCGCGATCCGCTCGCCGGGATCTATGGTGGAGTTGCGGCCTACGCCCGGTTCATCGGCCGCGACTACGAAGGAGCCGTGCAGATGGCGCGCGAATCGCTGCGGCAACGCAGCGATTTCGTCGGCGCGCATCGTGTGCTGACAGCCGCGGCCGGTATGTCGGGAAACGCGGCCCTTGCCGCGTCCGCCCTGCACGGCCTGCGCCGCGCCCAGCCCGGCATTTCGCTTGCCTGGATCACGCGCGAGCTGCCGATGCTACGCGACGAGGATCGCGCGCATTACCTGGAAGGATTGCGGCGCGCAGGGATGAGGTAGCTCGCCACAGCTTACCCTGCCCTGGGGGCCTCCAGGGGAGGGTCAGAAAAGTCCTACTCCTGCATCATCTCGCCGCTGCCGCCGAACTCGGCAGGAAAGTCCTTCAGCTTGGGCAGGCCATCGCGCATCGGCAGCACCGTCTCGGCATAATTGACGTGGACGCCTGGCGAAAATGCGAGCGTGGGGATGGTGGCGGTGAAGACGTCCACCAGGCCGAGCGGCGGGTGGTTGGTCATGAGATGACCGCCGCACTTCTTGCAATATTTGCGTTGGCTGAGCGGCGTCTTGGCGAAGGTCTCGACGTTCTGGGCGCCTTCGGTGATGCGCACCGCCTCGGGCTTCCACAGGCTGAAGGCATTCACCGGTCCGCCCGACCACGACCTGCAAGAACGGCAATGGCAATAGCCCATCGCCTCCGGCTCGCCCGTGACCTCGATCGTGACTGCGCCACAGAAGCAGTTTCCGAGATGTTTCATTTTGCTCGTCTCCATTGGGATCGATATTGCTGGTCGGGCCAGCCACGCGTCCTCCTTTCGGTGGACGCCTGGCGCGAGGCGAAGACTATACCGATCTGCGCCAGGGAATAAGCATCGACACGCGTTGTTTGTACTGCCGGTACTCGTCCCCGAAGAGAGCGACGAGGTCGCGCTCCTCCAGCGCGATGCCGACGAAGATGTAGAGCGTGGTCACGGCGGCGAACAGCAGATGGCCCGCGGTCATGACCGGCGCCGCCCAGAACGCGATGATGAAGCCGAGATAGATCGGATGACGAACGAACTTATAGAGCAGCGGCGTCTTGAACCGCGCAGGCGCCGCTTCCTTGCCGACGAGATGGTTGGTCACCTGATGCAGGCCGAACAGTTCGAAATGGTTGATCATGTAGGTCGAGGTGAACACCAGCACCCAGCCTGCGAAGGACAGCGTGACCAGCGTCACTGCAAAATCGGGATCCTGGACCTCCCATACGACCGAAGGCAGCGGCCGCCACTGCCAGAACAGGAGCAGCAACGACAGGCTCGCCAGCAGCACATAGGTGCTACGCTCGACTGGCTTCGGGACGAACTGCGTCCACCACGCCTTGAAGCTCTGACGCGCCATCACGCTGTGCTGGATGGCGAACAGGGTCATCAGGAGGAGATTGATGATGACCGCCTCAAGCGGGGGCGTGGCGGTTCCGGTGTCGATGGTCTTCGGCACGACCAGCCCCATCACGAAGCCGATGGCGTAGAGAATGGTGACGAAAAACACGAGATATGCCGCAATTCCGTACAGAAAGGCGGCGAACTTGAACATGCGTGAGCCCGCAACAGCCGGGCTGATCGAATGAACCTGATCAATCTGAGACATGGAAAGCTCCGTTGTGCCAAAACATCGGCACTATGTGGTCGCCCCACCATGCGCTTCGGACGGGCCCGAGACTTTCGCCGACAATTGATTTTCGCCTGAGATGCCATTGATTTTTGCTTGAGACGACACAAAACGTGCGATTTTGCTTTGAAGACAACGTGCTCGACGGCGACCTGCGGGAACTCACCTGCGCCGGTGTCGCCGTGCCGTTGCAGCCGCAGGTGTTCGATCTGTTGCTCTATCTGGTTGCTCAACGCGCGCGTGTGGTCAGCAGGGATGACCTGATCAGCCAGATCTGGAGCGACCGCATCGTCTCCGATTCCGCCCTGAACAGCCGGATCAACGCTGCGCGCAAGGCGATCGGCGACGACGGCGCCACCCAGCGGCTGATCAAGACCATTCCGCGCAAAGGCTTTCGTTTCGTCGGCGAGGTTCAGGAAGAGGTGGCGGCTTCGCCTGCGCCCGCTATATCCGTTCCTGCCCGGCCGCACACCGTCTCGGATCGCCCGGCAGTCGCGGTGCTCGCCTTCGAGAACATGAGCGGCGATCCCGCGCAGGACTATTTCGGCGACGGCATCAGCGAGGACATCCTCACCGCGCTGTCGAAACAGCGCTGGTTCCTGGTGATCGCCCGCAACTCGTCCTTCACCTACAAGGGACGCGCGGTCCACATCAGGCAGATCGCCGAGGAACTCGGCGTCCGCTACATCGTCGAGGGCAGCGTGCGCAAGGCGGACAACCGGGTGCGCATCACCGCACAGCTCAACGATGCCACATCAGGCAGCCATCTCTGGGCCGAGCGCTACGACCGCGAGCTGATCGACGTCTTTGCCGTGCAGGACGAGATCACCAACGCGATCGTGGCGGCGGTCGAGCCGCAGATCCACGCGGCCGAAAATTTTCGCGCTCACCGCAAGCCGCCTGCGAGCCTGGATGCCTGGGATCTGCTGATGCGGGCACTGTCACACTATTGGCGCGTGACGCGGCAGGATCACGAGGCCGCTCGGACGCTGCTGGAGCGCGCGATCGGAATTGATCCGAATTATGGTCAGGCGCTGTCGGTGTTGGCGGCAAATCATATGTTCGGCGTGCATCTCGGCTGGGCCAAGCTTGCTGCGGTGGCGCCAGTGGCGGAAGCCGCCGCGCTCGCTGCCGTGCGCTGCGACCATGAGGACGCCTGGGCGCATGCCGCGCTGGGGAGCGTCCTGTTCTCGACACGCAGGCTGGCCGACGCACTGTCCGAGTTCGAGCAGGCGCTCGCGCTCAATCCGAACTTCTCGCTGGCGCAGGGCTATTACGCGCTGGCACTGTCTTATGCCGGACGCTCGAAGGAATCGTTCGAGGCGGCGCAGACGGCAATCCGGCTCTCGCCGCGCGATCCCTCGCTGGCGATCTATCACGGCATTGCCGGCTATGCGCGCTTTACCGAGCGGCACTATGACGAGGCGATCGCGCTCGCGCGCGAGGCGATCCGCCACCGCGGCGACCTCACCGGCGCCTACCGCGTGCTCGCGGTCTCCGCCGGCATGACCGGGGACGCAAAGCTGGCAGAGATCGCGCTGGGCGAACTCCGCCGCGCCCAGCCCGGCATCTCGCTCCACTGGATCGCGACGCAACTGCCGTGGGCCAATGACGCCGACCGCGAGCACTATCTAGAAGGATTTCGGCGGGCGGGGTTGCGATGACGGGCCTGCCCACGACGCTGTGTCGCTAGCCGCACCGGTCATGTCGGCCAACGACCGACATGACCGGTACACAGCGATATGAGGCAGATAAATCAAAACAGGACGCGCTGTGCATTTTTTGTGCGAACGTTGTCGCGACTTTCATCTTGCGGCGCCGAGCGAGACTATGTGAGCCTCGCTACCGGATGGGGACTGGGATGGGCCGGCCGTCGCTTTGCGCGCGAGGACGTTGCGAAGCGTTAACGGCTGACCTCGCTTGAGAAAGATACGACATGCCGAAACGAGTGTTGCTTGGTCTCCTCCTGGCTTGCGGCCTCACGGCCCCGGCGCTGGCGCAAGAGCCGAAAACAGGGGGCGTGATCAATGCCGTAATCCAGCCCGAGCCGCCCGGCCTGATGCTTGCAATGGTCCAGAACGGTCCGACCCAGATGGTGTCGGGCAACATCTTCGAGGGGCTGCTGCGCTACAGCCCCAAGCTCGAGCCGCAGCCGGAGCTCGCCGAGAGCTGGAGCGTAAGCGAGGACGCGAAAACCTACGCCTTCAGGCTCAGGAAGGGCGTGACCTGGCACGACGGCAAGCCCTTCACCGCCGCAGACGTGCTGTTCTCGGTCGAGATGCTGAGGCAGACCCACGCGCGCGCCCGCAACAACCTCGCCCAGGTCGACAAGGTCGAGGCGCCCGACGACTACACGGTGGTCTTCACGCTGAAGCAGCCGTTCGGCCCGTTCCTCGGCATCTTCGAGGTTGGCTCGATGCCGATGGTGCCGAAGCATCTGTATGAAGGCACCGATTTCAAGACGAATCCCTACAACAACGCGCCCATCGGCACCGGCCCCTTCATGTTCAAGGAGTGGCAGAAGGGCTCGTTCATCCGCCTGGTCAAGAACCCGAACTATTACGAGAAGGGCAAGCCTTATCTCGACGAGATCTACTGGCAGATCATTCCCGACGCCGCGGCCCGCTCGGTGGCGTATGAGACCGGCAAGGTCGACGTGCTGCCCGGCGGCTCGGTCGAGAACTTCGACGTGCCGCGGCTGTCCAAGCTGAAGGACACCTGTGTCACCGGCGCCGGCTGGGAGTTCTTCTCGCCGCTGGCCTGGCTCTGGCTCAACAACCGCCAGGGTCCGCTCGCGGACAAGCGGGTGCGGCAGGCGGTCATGTATGCAATCGACCGCGATTTCGCCAAGGATGTCATCTGGAACGGGCTCGGCAAGGTCGCGACCGGCCCGTCCGCCTCGACCATCAAATATTACACCGACGACGTGAAAAAGTACCCGTACGATCCGGCCAAGGCCAAGGCGCTGCTGAAGGAAGCCGGCTACAAGGGCGAGAAGATCCGCCTGTTGCCGCTGGCCTATGGCGAAACCTGGCAGCGCTGGGGTGAAGCGGTGAAGCAGAACCTCCAGGACGCCGGTATCAACATCGAGACGATTGCCACCGACGTTGCTGGCGGCAACCAGAAGATCGGCGAGTGGGACTATGACATCGCCTTCACCTATCTCTATCAGTACGGCGATCCCGCACTCGGGGTAGGACGCAATTACGTCTCCAGCGCCATCGCCAAGGGCCAGGTTTTCAATAACGTCGAAGGCTACTCCAACCCGGAGATCGACAAGCTGTTCGCCGACGGTGCTGTCGCGACCCCGGACTCCAAGCGCAAGGAGATCTATGAGAAGGCGCAGAAGATCCTGGTCGAAGACGTGCCGGTGGCCTGGATGCTCGAGCTGCAATTCCCGACCATCATGCGCTGCAAGGTCAAGAACCTGATCACCACGGGAATCGGGGTCAATGACGGCTTCAAGGACGCATGGCTCGACAAGTGATGGTGCAGGCCGCACGCTTGTTTCACCTCCCCCGCTTGCGGGGGAGGTCGACGCGCTTGCAGAGCGCGGCGGGAGAGGGCTTTCTCCACCCGGTGTCATCTCTGCGGAAATACCCTCTCCCCTGCCCTCTCCCGCAAGCGGGAGAGGGAGCGCACGGCGATCGCCGCTGCGTTCAACCTGATCTGATCGCCATCTAATTATGCTCTCCTTCGTCGCTCAGCGTGTCCTAAAGGGCGTGATCGTCCTGCTCGCGATCATCGTTCTCAATTTCTTCCTGATCCGACTTGCGCCCGGCGACCCTGCGGTGGTGATGGCGGGCGAAGCCGGCGCCAGCGACCCGATCTTCGTGAAGCAGCTCCGGGAAAAGTTCGGCCTCGACAAGCCAATGCCCGAGCAGCTCTTCATCTACGTCAAGGGCGTCGTCACTCTCGACCTCGGCTTCTCCTTCCGCCAGCAGGCACCGGTCGCAAAGCTGATCGGCGAACGGCTGCCGGCGACGCTACTGCTGACACTGACCGCCTTCACGATCTCGCTCGTGCTCGGCATCCTCTTCGGCACCTTCGCCGCGCGCTTTGCCGGAACCTTCCTCGACACGGCCATTACCGTCTTTGCACTGATTTTCTACGCCATGCCGATCTTCTGGGTGGCGCTGATGGGGATCCTGCTGTTCTCGGTCACCATGGATTGGCTGCCGAGCTTCGGCTACGAGACAGTCGGCGCCAATCTCACCGGCCTTGCCCACGCGATCGACGTCGCAAAGCACCTGATCATGCCGGCGATGACCCTCGGGCTGTTCTTCATGGCGACCTACACCCGCATGACGCGCGCCTCGATGCTCGAGGTGAAGCGGCTCGACTTCATCAAGACCGCGCGCGCCAAGGGCCTGTCCGACGCCGTGATCCAGCGCCGCCACGTGCTGCGCAACGCTCTGCTGCCGGTAGTGACGCTCGCCGGCGTGCATTCCGGCACGCTGATCGGCGGCGCCGTCATCACCGAGACCGTGTTCGCCTGGCCCGGCATCGGTCGGCTGATGTACGACGCGCTACTCCAACGCGACTACAACCTACTGCTCGGCGTCTTCGTGATCTGCTCCGCCATGGTGCTGATCTTCAACCTCATCACCGACCTGGTCTACCGCCTGGTCGACCCGCGCATCGAATTCGCCTCATGAAGCAATTTTGGAAATCGATGTTGAAGAGCCCGAGCGGCGTCATTGGGCTCGTCATCCTGCTGCTTGCGATCTCGGTCGCGGTGTTCGGGCCGATGCTGTTCCCGAACTCGCCCTGGCGCATGGTGCAGCGGCCGTTCCTGCCGCCCTTCACGCTGCAGGCCGTGCCGCTCGGCACCGACGCGCTCGGCCGCGACGTGTTCGCCGGCATGATCTTCGGCGCACGCGTCTCGCTGCTCGTTGGCCTTGTCTCGACGCTGGTAGCCCTGATCGTCGGCGTGCCGATCGGCGCGATGGCCGGCTATTTCGGCGGCAAAGTCGACGATGCCTTGATGCGCTTCACCGAATTCTTTCAGACTATTCCAAGCTTCGCGCTCGCGATCGTGCTGGTCGCAATCCTGCAGCCCTCGATCTATTCCATCGTGGCCTCGATAGCGGTGGTGAGCTGGCCGCCGGTCGCCCGCCTCGTGCGCGGCGAGGTGCTGTCGCTGCGCACGCGCGAATATGTCCAGGCCGCGGTAGTCACGGGACAGAGCAACACCTGGATCATTTTGCGCGAGATCCTGCCGAACGCACTGTCGCCCGTGATCGTGCTGGCCTCGCTGATGGTGGCGACTGCAATCCTCTTGGAATCCTCGCTGTCGTTCCTTGGCCTCGGCGATCCCAATCTGATCTCCTGGGGCTACATGGTCGGCGCCGGCCGGACCGTGATCCGCCAGGCCTGGTGGATCACCGTGTTTCCCGGCGTGGCCATCCTGATCTCGGTGCTCGGCCTCAATTTGATCGGCGAAGGCCTAAACGACGCGCTCAATCCGCGACTGTCGCGGGAGGGGCGCTGACGATGACCGCACCGCCCGCCATCTCCATCAAGAGCCTGAGGATCGCGCTGCCCAAGGGCGCCGAGCGTCCGTTCGCCGTCGACGGCGTCTCGCTCGATTTGCAGCCCGGCAAGATCGTCTGCGTCGTCGGCGAGTCCGGGTCCGGCAAGTCGATGTGCGCGCATGCGCTGATGGGCCTGTTGCCGGACACCGTGTCGGTCACCTCCGGCGAGGTCCAGTTCGAAGGCCGCGACCTGCTCAAGCTGGGCGACGACGGCTGGCGCGATCTGCGCGGCCGCAGGCTCGCGATGATCTTTCAGGAACCGATGACCGCGCTCAATCCGTTGATGCGGATCGGCGACCAGATGGCGGAGATGTTCGAGGCCCATGGCCAGCTCACGCCGAAGGAGCGGCGCGCAAGAGCACTCGCGTTGGCGCGCGAGGTCGGCCTGCCCGACCCCGAGCGGATCGTGCGCGCCTACCCGCACCAGCTCTCCGGCGGCCAGCGCCAGCGCGCCATGATCGCCATGGCGCTCGCGCTTGAGCCCGCGGTGCTGGTCGCCGACGAGCCGACCACTGCGCTCGACGTCACCACGCAGGCACAAATTCTCGATCTGATCCGCAATCTCCAGCGCAACCGCAACATGGCGGTGATGTTCATCACCCACGATTTCGGCGTGGTCGCCGACATCGCCGACCAGGTCGTGGTGCTCCGACACGGCAAGGTGGTCGAGGAAGGTCCCGCTGCGACGGTTTTCCACGATCCGCAGCACGACTACACCAAGGCACTGCTCGCCGCCGTGCCGTCGATGGACCCGCCGGTGCGCAAACTGCTCGACGATCAGGCCCGGGCCGTCGAGGTGATCGGACTGGACAAGACCTACGTCACGTCGGGCGGCTGGTTTCGCGAGGACCGCCGCGTCGAGGCGGCGCGCGAGGTCAATTTCAACATCCTCAAGGGCGAGACGCTCGGCCTCGTCGGCGAATCCGGCTCCGGCAAGTCGTCGGTGGCACGGCTCGTGATGCGGCTGATCGAAGCCGACCGCGGCACGGTGCGGATCGGCGACACCGATCTCACCTCTCTTTCGGGCAGGGCGCTGCGCGCCGAACGGCATCGCATCCAGATGATCTTCCAGGATCCGTTCGCCTCGCTCAATCCGCGGCGCAAGATTGGCCACATCATCGCCGACGGCCCGATCGCGGCCGGCACCGATCCGAAGGTCGCGCTCGACCGCGCTCGCGATCTCCTCAGGATGGTCGGCCTCGACGCCGGCGCCCTCGAGCGCTATCCGCACGAATTCTCCGGCGGCCAGCGCCAGCGTATCGGCATTGCGCGCGCGCTCGCGCTCGAGCCCGAGATCATCGTCGCAGATGAAGCCGTCTCCGCCCTCGACGTCTCCGTGCAGGCGCAGGTGTTGAAGCTGCTCGAAGACCTCAAGGCGCGCCTCGGCCTTTCGATGCTGTTCATCACCCATGATCTGCGCGTCGCGGCGCAAATCTGCGACCGCATCGCGGTGATGCAGCGCGGCGCCATCGTCGAACTCAAGCAGACCGCGCAGCTCTTCGCCGCGCCCGAGCACGCCTATACGCGTGAACTGCTGTCGGCGGTACCGGGGCGAAAGGCGCGCGCGCCGGCGGCATGAGCGATCGTCGTGACGGGTTCGCCGAGCTGCAAGATTGTTCCAAAAACTTGCGGGTGATGCCGGCGAAACATCTTTGGTCGATCGGCATTTGCTTTGCAGAGACTGCCTTGCCGGTGCGGCAAGAGTAAGCTGTCATCGGCGTTCGCTCGCGCGGTAATTGCAGCAGCGCGATAAGAACGGTGAACAGCCCGTACCTGGCGCAGGAACACCCGGACGTTGGGACGCCCGCGCGGTCACGGGCTTTTTATTCCGTCGTGAACGGGGACGTCGTTTCAAAAGCCGAGGGGACGCCATAGATACGATTAGATGATTGTTATCATCTCATGACCTGCTTGCCCCACTGACATTCGGAGCCAACATGGGTGAAGTTATTCGATTTGTCTCAAGATCTGAGCGCGAGCGCGCGCGCCTCATTCAGGAGGCACGCGCAATCTACGACAGCATCTTTCCGCCATCTGATCCGGTCAGCAATGGGCAGGATAAAGCAACGGGCCGCACGATCAGCGGCGGCGATAGGGGTAACCTTTCGTGATCAAGATCATTGCCGTGCTTTGCAGTCTCTCCTCTCCGACCAATTGCCATGAGCAGATTGTCACCAGCTCGGACTTTGCTCAGGTCTCGGTGCAGTCCTGCCTGATGGGCGCCCCGCAGCTTGCGGAATGGATGAACCAGCATCCGGCTGAGCGCCTGGCGGCATGGCGTTGCGTGATTGGGAAGCAGGATCGCAGGGGAATCTAACGAGGAAGATTTTCGTCCTTGGCGAATGATCACCCGGGACGGCTCCATTAAACCACACCGTGACGACAACCCATCGCTGGGCTAACCTCGCCCCCCTTTGTCCATGAGGGGGAAGCCAGATGGAGGTCGCCAGCCTCATTCTTCCCGTGTTCGCGATCATCGTCACCGGCTGGCTGGCAGGCGAGTTCGGCTCTCTCTCCCGCTCGCTTGCCGATGCCCTGGTGCACTTTGCTTACAACGTGGCGATGCCGGCGCTCCTGATCGTCACGATCGCGCGGGAGCCGGCCCGCAACCTGCTGGAATGGCGCTTCCTGCTCGCATTCGGCGGCGGTTCACTGATCTGCTTCGGGATGGTGTTTCTGGCGGTCCGCGCGGGTGGCAAACACGATATCGCCAGCAGCACCATTCATGGGATGGCGGCGGCAATGACCAATACCGGGTTTGTCGCGCTGCCGATCCTGCACGTGATCTACGGCCAGCCCGCCGTCCTGCCCGCCGCGGTAGCGACAGTGTTCGTGGCCGCCGTAATGTTTCCGATCACGGTCATCCTCCTGAAAGGACGCGACCCGCACGAGCCCGCCCATCCCACGGGACTGGCAAAGCAGATCCTGCTCAATCCGATGGTGCTGTCGACGCTCATTGGGCTGGTGTGGGCGATCACGGGCTTGCCGATTCCGGCGCTGGTCGCGACCTATCTGAACATGATCGCTGCAGCGCTCACGCCTTGCGCGCTGTTTGCCATCGGACTTGGTTTGTCCGTTGAGGGCCTGCGATCCAACCTGAAGGCATCGTTTGCGCTCGCGGCGGTGAAACTGGTGGTCATGCCTCTGATCGTCTACGGGCTCTGCGTGATCTTGGGACTCGATCCTCTCTACACGGTCGCCGCTGTCGTCTGCGCGGCCGTGCCGACGGCGAAAACCGTGTACGTCCTCGCGCATGAGCACAAGGTTGACGAGAAGCTGGTTGCGGCCACGGTCTCGATCACGACGATGCTGTCCGTCGCAACGTTGCTGGTCGCGCTGTATCTGCTCTCCGGCCTCGCGATTGGCGTCCGCTGACCGGCATCGGTCTATCTCGTGGTGTTGCTCCAGGTGGGGACCGAGTTGGTCACGCCGACCGAGGGCCAATTGTACGAGCCGACCGACGGCGCCGTGACGGTGCCGACCGTCTGTCCGGACGACCCATAGGACGCGCTCGGCTGCGCTGACGGCGTTCCGGCACCGCCATAGGTCGGCGCCACCACACCGTTGCTGTAATGTCGGCTCGATCGGGCTTTCTTCGCTTCAGCCGCAAAGGGCACGGCAAGCAGCCCGGCAGTGACGAGTGCGGCAATGGCGAGTTTGATGGTTGTCATGGCCTGATCCTTTCGCCCCGTGCCCGGTATGCCAAGTGTTCATTCATCGGAAAATTTCCATAGGTCTGCGTTCATAACTCCGTGCGCGCGCGAACGTGCCGGGCTGCGCTCGCCGCCTTCGGATGAACCCGAATCAGCGCTAGTGCATTGGCTTCAGTGACTTTCCTGGACGCAAGCAGCATGACCGGCGCCGAACTGAAGCAACTCCGCAACGACCTCTCCGACGCCCTTGAGCGCAAGCTCACCGCGGCCGACATGGCCAGGCTGTGCGGGCTGCCGGAGAAAGGCGGCGCCGAGACCATAAGGCGCTGGGAGGTCAGCGGCCCGACACCAGCGGCGACCAAGGTGCTGCGCGTGCTCGCGATGGCAAGCGAGCGCTATCCGATCCTGGAGAAGTTCGACATCTTCGATCGTCACGACGTGCGCGAGGAAGACCGCCCGGCAAAGCGCGCGGCCTTTCGTGCTCAGATGCGCGACGAGGCGCGGCGACGTCTTGGTTAAGAGGAGGCGCCCGCAAGTTACCGGCGACGCGCGAAGTTAAGCCTTCCTTCAGCATTTCTTAAGGCGCCATTAAGCACGAAAATCATTTGCGGCCCAGTAGGTTAGGTTGGGGCCCGCTGTGCCATGCATGTGACAGCATTTTCGTCAAAAGCGAGCTATCTGCAAAACCAACGACGGCGCGAAAGCGCGCCTGCCGGGGACCTTACGTGTTGGAGTTCAAGACGATGAAGAAGATTCTGTTTGCGACCGTTGCGCTGCTCGTGCTGGGCGCGGCCGCGCCGGCCGTCGGCGCCGATCTCGGTAACCGCAACTACTACAAGGCACCCGCGCCGGCCTATGCTGCACCGATCTACAACTGGACCGGTTTTTACATCGGCGGCCATGTCGGCGGTGCGTTCTCCAGCGACAACAATTTCAACGGTCTCTCCACCGGCAACAATGGCAACGGCCGTTTCCTCGGCGGTGTGCAGGTCGGTGCGGACTGGCAGTTCAACCCGAACTTCGTCGTCGGCGTCGAAGGCCAGTATTCCTGGCTCTCCGGCAGCGTCGGCGCGGTGTTCCCGGGCGGCATCGCCTACACCAACGACCAGCGCGGGCTCGGCTCGATCACCGGCCGGGTCGGCTACACCTGGGGTCCGGGCCTCCTCTATGTGAAGGGCGGTTATGCCTATTCGGACAACAACGAGAGAGTGACTGTTGGCGGCGTACCATCCGGCTTCATCATCGATGGCGATCATCGCAACGGCTACACCGTCGGCGCCGGCCTCGAATACATGTTCGCACCGAACTGGTCGGCCAAGGCCGAGTACCAGTACTACAACTTCGGCGATGCGCACTTCACCGCGGGCCCGCTGGTCGGCACCGGCAACTTCACCACCGACGACCATACCTTCAAGGCGGGCCTCAATTACCGCTTCAACTGGGCCAGCCCGGCCGTCGCGCGCTACTGAGCGTTAGCAAAACGTTATCATCACGAAGGGCCGGCGATGTTGCCGGCCCTTCTTTTTTCGCCCTGCGGAACGCGCGCAACCGATTGCACAGATTGCGATTTTTTAACCGGCGTGCCCGATACTCCCGGCCACAAAACAGAAGCAAGGGCGCGGGGGAATTTCGATGGCGATCCGTTTCAGTCTCGGCCGATTCAAGCCGCGTTTCAAACTGCCGAAATGGGGCGTGCGCGGCAGCCTGTTCGCGGCCTTCGCAGTGATCGCCGGCATGGGCCTCGTGATTTCGGCCGGCGCCGGCCTGGCGCTGCAGAAACTCGGCGGGCGCATGACTGAACTGAGCGGACGGGACATTCCGCGCCTTGCGGCGAGCCTGCAATTGTCGGCCTTGAGCGCGAGCCTTGCGGCACAGGGACCTGCCCTGCTTGCGGCTCAAACCGAGGACGCCCTGAACGAGCGCACCAAGAAGCTGAAGGAACTGCAGGAGCAGACGCAGCAGAAGCTCAATTAGATCATCGAGCTCGGCGGCGACAAGGCCGTCGTCTCCGGTCTCGGCGAGACGATGAAGAGCATCAACGAGGCGGCCCAGAGCCTGGCCAAGGCTGCCCGCGAACGGCTGGACATCGCGGCCCTGCATGACAAGCAATATGACGCGCTACGCAACGCGCAGGGCGCGTTCGTCGGCGCGGCCAGTCCGGCGATGCTGGACGCGCAGACCCGGGTCAACGCCATTCTCGGCTCTGCCGACCTGTCCGCTGCAGATGCCACTGACGCCGCGCAGACCGTCGGCCAGCTCGGCAACGTCGTCGCCAGCGGCAATCTCGCAGCCGCCGACATGAGCGCGGCGCTCTCGGCGAACACGAGCGACAAGCTCGATGACATCCAGAAGGAATTCAAGACGGCACAGGGTCGCTTGCGGTCCAACCTCGATCTGTTGCCGGACAATCAGGGCAACAAGATGCTGCGCGAGACCGCAGAAAAGCTGCTCGCGCTCGGGACCGGCAAGTCCGGCGTATTCAATTTGCGCGAGAAGGAGCTCGACTCCGTCGATTACGGCCAGACCATCCTGGACGAGACCCGCAAGCTCAATGTCGGCCTCGGCATCAGCGTGCAGCAGCTCGTCGACGCCGTGCAGAAAGAGACCAACACGTCGACCTTCCAGGCGCGGCAGGAGATTTCGCTCGCCACGACGGCGATGCTGGCGCTGGGCGCCATGATGTTGGTCGGCTCGGCGCTGTTCGTCTGGCTCTATGTCGGCCGCAACATCCTCCGCCGCATCAGCGGCCTCCAGCGCGCCATGCAGCTGCTCTCGGCCGGCGATCTCGACACCGAGATCGCACGCGCGAAGCACAACGACGAGATCGGCGCGATGACCGATACGCTTCACGTGTTCCGCGACAGCATGATCGAAGCCCGGTCGCTGGCCAGCGAGCAGGACAAGGATCGTGCAGCGAAAGCCGAACGTGCCGCGCGGATGGAGGCGAAGATCGCCGAGTTTGAAAGCACTGTCCGCTCCGCGCTCGACAATCTCGCGCAATCAGCCAATTCGATGCAATCGACGGCGCAGAGCATGTCGAATACCGCGGACCAGTCCAACGCGCTGGTGAACGCGGTCGCCTCCGCCGCGGAGGAAACCTCCGTCAACGTGCAGACGGTCTCGGCCGGCACCGAGCAGCTGTCGTCCTCGATCGCCGAGATCAGCCGTCAGGTGGTGACCTCGGCGGAGATCGCCAAGAAGGCGGTCGACGAGGCCGGCGCCACTGACGCGACGGTGCAGAGCCTCGCCGACAGCGCGAGCCGCATCAATGTCGTCGTCGATCTGATCCAGACCATCGCCTCGCAGACCAACCTGCTCGCCCTCAACGCCACCATCGAGGCGGCACGCGCGGGCGAGGCTGGCCGCGGCTTCGCAGTGGTCGCGTCCGAGGTGAAGAGCCTTGCGAGCCAGACCGCCAAGGCGACGGAAGAAATCCGCACCCAGATCGCCAGCATGCAGGAGATAACGACCTCGGCGGTCGGTGCCATCCAGGGCATCGGCCGGATCATCGGCGAGATCAACGACGTCACCACGACGATTGCGGCTGCGGTCGAGCAACAGGGCGCCGCTACCCGCGAGATCGCCCGCAACATCCAGCACGCCGCCGGCGGCACCAGCGAGGTCTCCAGCAACATCGTCGGCGTCTCCACGGCGTCTGCCGAGGCCGGCGCTGCGGCAGGCGAAGTGCTGAACGCCTCCGATGCACTGCGCCGCGAGGCCGACATGCTGCGCGGGGAGATCGACGCGTTCCTCAACAACATGCGCGCGGCCTGATCGTCATTCCGGGACGCCTCGAAGAGGCGGGCCCGGAATCTCGCACCACAATCTCCGGATTCCGGGTTCGCGCTTGCGCGCGCCCCGGAAGGACAGCGTTTTTTTGCCGGCTTCAACCGAGACGCGGAAAAACCGCTGCCGGTATGACGGCCATGCGACGGTCGACTCCCATCCTTTTCGGCTGGCGCCCCGCGCGCCGCGGGTTTAAGCCGGTAGCATGAATTCGAAAACCGACACCGCGCAGTCCTCGGCCGAGGCCTTGCGCTACCCTTGGGAACAGCATCCCGGCCCCGAAGAGGTGGTTGAGGTGCGGCCCGGTGTGCTGTGGGCGCGGCTGAAACTGCCGTTCCGCCTCAATCACGTGAACATCTACCTGCTCGCCGACGGCGACGGCTATGCCATGATCGATGCCGGCTTCGGCAACCAGGAGACGATCGAGGCCTGGACAAAGCTGTTCAAGGGCCCGCTGAAAGGCGTCAACATCACGCGGCTGATCGTCACCCACTCGCACCCCGATCATGTCGGTCTCGCCGGGTGGATCGTCGAACGGTTCAACTGCCCGCTGGTGATGTCGCAGGTCGAATATCTGCAATCGGTCTATCACCAGAACCGCGGCACCGAGGAGCGGCGCGAGGCGCAGCGGCTGTTCTTCCGCCGCCATGGCATGGACGAATCGCTCACCGAAAAGCTGCTCGGTCGCGGTCAGGATTATCTCAAGCGCGTCTCCGTGCTGCCGCCGTCTTACCGCCGCATCTCCCATGGCGACGACGTCGTGATCGGTTCACGCCGCTTCAAGGTGATCACCGGCGGCGGGCACGCGCTCGACCAGGTGATGCTGTATTGCGCCGACGACAAGCTGTTCCTCTCCGCCGACCAGGTGCTGAGCAAGATCTCGCCGAATGTCAGCGTCTGGGCGGTCGAGCCCGACCAGAACTCGCTCGGCGAATATCTGGCCTCGCTCGCCAGCCTCACCACGACGCTCCCCTACGACGTGCTGGTGCTGCCTGGCCACGGCGTGCCGTTTTACGGCTTGACGACCCGGATCAAGCAGCTCGCCGACCACCACGAGGAGCGCTGCCGCCTGATCGCGGAAGCCTGCCGCGAGGTGCCGCAGACCTCGCGCGCCTTGGTGCCCGTCGTATTCAACAAGCATGTGTTGGACGAGCATCAGATGGGCTTTGCCGCCGGCGAACTGGTTGCCCATGTCAACTATATGATCGTCGAGGGCCGGTTGAGGGCGGAGACGCAGGACGGCGTGTTGCAGTTCAGGACGACCTGAGTTTGCCTTCGCCTCTCCCCGCTTGCGGGCAGAGGCCGGAATTCAAGCGCCGCTTGAGGCGATGGCGTCGGCCGGCTCCGCAATGATAGACGGAGCGGGCGCCGTGGACAAAATGTCCACGGCAGCCCCACCTTCCCGGCAACTCCGGTCCGGGCCGCAAGTGCGCGCTAGGCACTTGATCCAAATCAACAATCGTGGCCGGGCCGGCGTTATCAATTGGCACGCTCGCCTTGCCGCAAATGTGAGCAGGTGCATGGACATCGGAGCTGGAAAAGCTCTAAAAATTGAACGGCCGCCTTGGGCCGGGTTCCGCTGCAGGTTTGCCGATGGATTACAACGAGTTCTTCAGTTCCGCCCTCGACCGTCTTCACACCGAGCGGAGGTACCGCGTGTTCGCCGATCTGGAGCGCACGGCCGGCCGGTTCCCACACGCGGTCTGGCATTCGCCGAACGGCAAACGCGACGTCGTGATCTGGTGCTCCAACGATTATCTCGGCATGGGTCAGCACCCGAAGGTGGTCGGCGCCATGGTCGAGACCGCAACCCGCGTCGGCACCGGGGCCGGCGGCACCCGCAACATCGCCGGCACGCATCATCCGCTGGTCCAGCTCGAGGCCGAGCTGGCCGATCTCCATGGCAAGGAAGCCGCACTGCTGTTCACCTCGGGTTACGTCTCGAACCAGACCGGCATCGCCACCATCGCAAAACTCATTCCGAACTGCCTGATCCTGTCGGACGAGCTCAACCACAATTCGATGATTGAGGGCATCCGACAGTCCGGCTGTGAGCGGGTTGTGTTCCGCCACAACGATCTTGCCCATCTTGAAGAGCTGCTGAAAGTGGCCGGCCCGAACCGGCCGAAACTGATCGCCTCCGAGAGCCTTTATTCGATGGATGGCGACATCGCGCCGCTCGCCAAGATCTGCGACCTCGCTGAAAAGTATGGCGCGATGACCTATGTCGACGAGGTCCACGCGGTCGGCATGTACGGCCCGCGCGGCGGCGGCATTGCCGAGCGTGACGGGGTCATGCATCGCATCGACATCCTCGAAGGCACGCTGGCGAAAGCTTTCGGCTGCCTTGGCGGCTACATCGCCGCCAACGGTCAGATCATCGACGCCGTGCGCTCCTATGCGCCGGGCTTCATCTTCACCACCGCGCTACCGCCGGCGATCTGCTCGGCCGCGACCGCCGCGATCAAGCACCTGAAGACCTCGAACTGGGAGCGTGAGCGCCACCAGGACCGCGCCGCCCGCGTCAAGGCGATCCTCAATGCCGCCGGCCTGCCGGTGATGTCGAGCGACACCCATATCGTGCCGCTGTTCGTCGGCGATCCCGAGAAGTGCAAGCAGGCCTCCGACCTTCTGCTCGAGGAGCACGGCATCTACATCCAGCCGATCAACTATCCGACCGTCGCCAAAGGCACCGAACGACTGCGCATCACGCCCTCGCCCTATCACGACGACGGTCTGATCGATCAGCTCGCCGAAGCCCTGCTGCAAGTGTGGGACCGCCTGGGCCTGCCGCTGCGCCAGAAGTCGCTGGCGGCGGAGTAGGGTTCGCTTCCACCCTCCCCTGGAGGGGGAGCGTCGGCTCACATTGAGCGCAGCGAAATGGAGCCGGGGTGGGGTGACAGTCTCTCCACCTCGAACGCTGCCCGTATCGAGAGATCACCCCACTCGGCTCGCGCTGCGCGCGATCGACCCTCCCCCTCCAGGGGAGGATAGGCGCCCTGCCGCAAGCGAGCAGCTTAACGACAACTCCAGTTCCCGGCTCCGCCGGGCATTTCGCTGTCGCTTGCGACCGCGCAACGCGCTAGATTTGTTAAGAAAATGAGATCGGGCGCTGCCAGCGCCCAGGGAGAAGCGCGCTCGCCATGCTGCACGACTGGGGCGTGATCGCCGCCGCCTTCGGCTACATCGGCTTTCTGTTCCTGGTGGCGAGCCACGGCGACCGTCGCTCGCCGACCGGGCCCGGCCGCGCCTCCGGGCTGATCTACCCGCTGTCGATGGCGATCTACTGCACCTCCTGGACCTTCTTCGGCTCGGTCGGCTTCGCCACCCGGACCTCGACCGACTTCCTGGCGATCTATGTCGGCCCGATCCTGATGATCGGACTGGGCGCCGGCGTGCTCCGGCGCGTCATCCAGCTCGCCAAAGCCCACAACATCACCTCGATCGCCGACTTCATCGGCGCGCGCTACGGCAAGAGCCAGGCGGTGGCAGCCACCGTGGCGCTGATTGCCATCATCGGCTCGGTGCCCTACATCGCGCTGCAGCTCAAGGCGGTCGCCTCATCGCTCGGCACGATCCTGAGCGAGGACCAGGCCTTCTCCCACATCCCGATCCTCGGCGACATGGCGCTGATGGTGACGCTGGCGATGGCGGCCTTCGCCGTGCTGTTCGGCACCCGCCAGACCGACGCCACCGAGCATCAGCACGGCCTGATGCTGGCGGTCGCGACCGAATCCATCATCAAGCTGGTCGCCTTCCTCGCCGCCGGCATCTTCGTCACCTTCTGGATGTTCTCGCCGCAGGAACTGATCGAGCGCGCCATGAAGACGCCGGAGGCGGTGCGCGCAATCAACTACTCGCCGTCGATCGGCAACTTCCTGACTATGACGCTGCTGTCGCTGTGCGCGATCATGCTGCTGCCGCGCCAGTTCCACGTCAGCGTCGTCGAGAATTCGTCCGACGCCGAAGTCGGCCGCGCGCGCTGGCTATTCCCGCTCTATCTCGTCGCCATCAATCTGTTCGTGATCCCGATCGCGATTGCCGGCCTCGTGACCTTCCCGTTCGGCACCGCCGACCCCGACATGTACGTGCTGGCCCTGCCGATGGAGGGCGGCGCGGATCTGCTCAGCGTCGTCGTCTTCGTCGGGGGCCTGTCGGCCGCGACCGCGATGGTGATCGTCGAATGCGTCGCGCTCTCCATCATGGTCTCGAACGACCTCGTGGTGCCCTTGGTGCTGCAACGACGGCCGGAGGGCCGCACCGGCGGCGCCGATTTCAGCGATTTCCTGCTGCGGTCGCGGCGACTTGCGATCTTCGCCATCATGGTGATGGCCTATTTCTACTATCGCGCGCTCGGCAACACCCAGCTCGCAGCGATCGGCCTGTTGTCCTTTGCCGCCATCGCCCAGCTTGCACCAAGCTTCTTCGGCGGGCTGCTGTGGCGGCGGGCGACGGCGCGCGGTGCGATCGGCGGGATGCTGGTCGGCTTCGTGGTGTGGCTCTACACGCTGTTCGTCCCGAGCTTCATGGATTCCTCGACGACGGGAATCCTGCTGCTCCAGCACGGCCCGTTCGGAATCGAGGCGCTGCGGCCACAGGCGCTGTTCGGCGCCGACCTGCCGCCGCTGATGCATGGCGTCATCTGGTCGCTGTCGCTCAATATTCTCACCTATGTGCTGCTCTCGCTGGCGCGCCGGCCATCTTCGATCGAGCTGGTGCAGGCCGATCTGTTTGTCCCCAACACGCTCGCGCCGATCTCCCCAAGCTTCCGCCGCTGGCGCACCACCGTCACCGTGCAGGACATCCAGACCACGGTCGCGCAATATCTCGGGCCCGACCGCGCCCGCCATTCGTTTGAGGCTTTCTCGGCGCGGCGCAATGTCCGGCTCGAACCCGGAGCGCCCGCCGATTTCGAGCTGTTGCAGCATGCCGAGCACCTGATCGCCTCGTCGATCGGAGCCGCGTCCTCGCGGCTCGTGATGTCGCTGCTGCTGCGCAAGCGGACGGTCTCGGCAAAGGCCGCGCTGAAACTGCTCGACGATTCCCATGCGGCGCTGCACTTCAACCGCGAGATCCTTCAGACCGCGCTCAACCATGTACGCCAGGGTATCGCGGTCTTCGACGCCGATTTGCAACTGATCTGCTCCAACCGGCAGTTCGGCGATCTCCTCAACGTTCCTCCGCATTTCATTCAGTTCGGCACGCCGCTTCGCGAAATCCTGGAGTTCATCGGCATCAGCGATCCGGACGACCCGGTCGAGCGCGAGGCCATGCTGGAGCGGCGGCTGGCCGCCTACACCACCGACAGCGAGCCCTATCTCGAACGCCTGCCGGAACGCCACATGGTGATCGAGGTGCTCACCAACCGCATGCCGGGCGGCGGCTTCGTCATCACCTTCACCGACGTCACGCCCACCTTCGAGGCGGCGGAAGCGCTGGAGCGCGCCAATGCGACGTTGGAAAAGCGCGTCCGCGACCGCACCGAGGAGCTGACGCGGCTGAACTCGGAGCTGGCGCTGGCCAAGAGCACGGCGGAGGACGCCAGCATCTCCAAGACGCGCTTCCTCGCCGCCGCCAGCCACGATATTCTCCAGCCGTTGAACGCGGCGCGGCTCTACGTCACCAGCCTTGTCGAGCGCCAGCACAATGGCGAGGAGACCCGGCTGGTCGAGAACATCGACGAGTCGCTTCAGGCCATCGAGGAGATCCTCGGCGCGCTGCTCGACATTTCCAGGCTCGACGCCGGCGCAATGACGACTTCGATCACGAGCTTCAAGATGGCCGATCTGATGCGCTCGCTGGAGATCGAGTTCGCGCCGATCGCGCGCGCCAAGGGCCTGGAGCTTGCCTTCGTGCCCTGCTCGTTGCCTGTCGAGTCGGATCGGCTGCTGCTGCGGCGCCTGCTCCAGAATCTGATCTCCAACGCGATCAAGTACACCCCCCGAGGCCGCGTGCTGGTCGGCTGTCGTCGGCGCGGCGCCTCGCTCAAGATCTGCGTCTACGATACCGGCGTCGGCATCCCGCCGGTCAAGCGCGGCGAGATCTTCAAAGAATTCCATCGCCTCGAGCAGGGGGCGCGAATCGCACGCGGCCTCGGCCTGGGGCTCTCGATCGTCGAGCGGCTGGCCCGCGTGCTCAAGCACAGCATCGCCATCGACGGTAATGCAAGCGGCGGCTCGGTATTCTCCGTGACGGTGCCGACGGCGAAGGCGATCACCCACACCGCGGCCGTGACCAGCGCGACGCCGCTGGCACGCACGCCGATCTCGGGCGCACTGATCGTCTGCATCGAGAACGATGCGGCGATCCTCGACGGCATGCGCACGCTGCTGAAAGCGTGGGATGCCGAGGTTATCGCGGTCGCCGATCCCGAGGGCGCGATGGCGGCGATCGAAGCCGCCGGGCGGCGCGTCACCGGCCTGCTCGTCGACTATCATCTCGATCGCGGTAACGGCATCGCCGCCATCCGCGACATCCGCCGCCGCTTCGGCGACAGCATCCCCGCGATCCTGATCACCGCCGACCGCAGCCCCGCCGTGCAGGTCGCCGCGCGGGATGAAAAGGTCGCGGTGCTCAACAAGCCGGTCAAGCCGGCCTCGCTGCGCGCCCTGCTCGGTCAGTGGCGCACGCAGCAGATGGTCGCGGCGGAATGAATGCGGGGCCGGTCAGTAGTCGGTCGACACACTGAGCGCGCGCCATTTCTCTAGCTCTTCGAGCCGAAGCCTGTCCGTCGCCGCGATCGCGTTCACCGCGTCGCTTCCGAGGGCGATCCGCAGAGGTGGACGCTTCATGTCGACGAGCTTCAGCACAAGTGCTGCAGCCTTGGCCGGGTCACCGGGCTGGCGGCCATCGTAATTGCGCTGCATCCTGACGGCTGCGCCGACAACCAGGTCGTACTCCGCTCGCCCCTCGCCGGTCGCATGCGCGGTCTGGGCAAAGCCGGTCCGGAAGCCGCCGGGCTCGACGATTGTCACCTGCACACCGATCAGCGCCATCTCTCGCGAAGGACTCCGAAAAGCCCTCGATTCCCCATTTCGCGGCCAAATAGGCCGCGCGAGCCGGAGCACCAATGCGCCCGCCAACGGATGAGACTTGCACGATGTGCCCGCGGCCTTGCCGGCGCAGAACGGGGATCGCCGCCTTGGTAACGATGATGGTGCCGATCAGGTTGACCTCGATCTGCTGACGAAACGAGTCCAGGCTCGTGTCCTCGACCGATCCGAGATCGCCGTAACCGGCGTTGTTCACGACAACATCGACGCCACCGAAGGCTTCCACGGCCAGGCCGAGCGCCGCTTGCGCTGCCGCGGTCACGTCGAGGGTTGCAAGCCGAAGCCTTTCGCCGAAGCGCTCAAGCAACGGTTCGAGCGGCTTTGGGTCCCGGGCCGAAGCGACGACGCGATCTCCCGCCGCGAGCGTCGCCTCCACGATGGAGCGGCCGAGCCCGCGCGAGCCGCCGCTGATGAACCAGATCTTGGACATTCAGGGTGCCAGCCGCGTGAAGACGTAGTCTCGGCTCTTGGCGCGGGCTTCGTGGCAGGAGAAGCAGGTGCGGTGCTGGGCCTCATCGACCGCCTTGCCGTCGACGAAGCGACCAAAACCCCAGCCGCCGGTTGAGGCGTATTTCTTGGAGTCTTTGACCATCACCTGAACCGTAGTTGCGGCGCCGGGAATCGTCGCGGACGCAAATTCAGGGGACTGTTTCCGCTTCCAGGCGCGCTTGACCAGAACGGTGCCGTCCGGGAACGGAAGCTTTCCCGTGTGGTAAGCGTCAATCGCGATCTGGTTGCCGACGACAGCGCGAAGCTCGTCGAGCGGCGCCGCCTCTTCGGCCGGCGCGATCAGCTCCCACTGCTTGTAGCCCGGCCGAACCGTGACCCCGAAGATCGGCGAGGCGTCCGCCGCGCTGCGGTCCGCCGGACCTTCCGCGAAGGCGACCGTGACGAGATACGGCACGCAGGTCAGGAGCACGACGAGGAGGACCACCGCCAGAACGACCATCGTGGGGTAGGAAGACTTCTTCTTTTCAGGTTCGGTTGTTGTCATGACGTTTCATCAAGCTGGAATGAGGGGCGAACCTTGGTCCAGCCTGGCTGGACCGAGGTGCTTACAATGTTCAGGCGCGGTCGGCGTCGATGACGGCCTTGGCAAAGGCTTGCGGTGCTTCCTGCGGCAAATTGTGGCCGATGCCGCCGGTGATCAGGCGAAACTCATATTGGCCTGAGAACTTCTTGGCATAGGCGCTCGGGTCGGGATGCGGCGCGCCGTTGGCGTCGCCTTCCATCGTGATCGTTGGCACGTCGATGACGGGAGCTGCCGCGAGCTTCCTTTCGAGATGCTCGTATTTCGTCTCGCCCTGGGCAAGCCCGAGCCGCCAGCGGTAATTGTGGATCGTGATCGCGACATGATCCTTGTTGTCGAGCGCTGCTGCGCTTCGATTGAAGGTGGCGTCGTCGAACTTCCATTGCGGCGAGGCGAGCTTCCAGATCAGCTTGGCAAAATCATGCGTGTACTTCTCGTATCCGGCGCGGCCGCGCTCGGTCGCGAAATAGAACTGGTACCACCATTGCAGTTCGGCCTGCGGCGGCAGCGGCGCGTTGCCCGCGGCTTGGCTGGAGATCAGATAGCCGCTGACCGACACCAATGCCCGGCAGCGGTCCGGCCACAGCGCGGCGATGACGTCCGCGGTGCGCGCGCCCCAGTCGAAGCCGGCGACGACGGCCGTCTTAATATCGAGCTTGTTCATCAGCGCAATGATGTCGGCAGCCATTGCCGCCGGCTCGCCGTTGCGCGGCGTCTCGCTGGAGAGGAAATGCGTCGTGCCATAGCCGCGCAGGTAAGGGATGATCACACGATAGCCGGCCTTTGCCAGGATCGGCGCGACATCGACGAAGGCGTGAATGTCGTAGGGCCAGCCGTGCAGCAGGATCGCCACGGGCCCGTTGGAGGGACCCGCCTCCACATAGCCGACATTGAGAACGCCGGCATCGGTCTGCTTGACCGTACCGAAGGACGCGTTCGATGCTTGGGATCGCGACGCTTCCGTCGCGGCGCGGGCGAGTTCGATCACGCAGAGACCGGCGGCAACGGTTCCCGCGGCGACGCCGAGAAACTGGCGGCGATGTTGGTCGATGATCTGCTTCATGGTGGCTACCTTGCTGATGGTGGGTGATGATGCGTCAGATCAGCGCGACCGTGACGTCTATGTTGCCACGGACGGCGTTGGAATAGGGGCAGGTTTGATGCGCTTCATCGATGATGCCGCGTGCGATCTCGCGATCGAGACCCGGCAGACGAATATTGAGGCGCGCCCTCAACGAGTAAGCGCCCTCGTCGAGCACGAGGTCGATCTCCGCATCGATCGCGCATTTCCTGGGGAGATCGATTTTCCGCTTGCGCGCCGCGATCTCCATCGCGCCTTCGAAACAGGCCGACCAGCCGGCCGCGAACAATTGCTCGGGATTGGTGCCGATGCCTGCGCTACCCGGCGGCGACAGCTTGACGTCAAGCCGACCGTCGGAACTGCGCGACATGCCATCGTGTCGACCGCCGCTGGTGTGTGTCTTGGCCGTGTAAAGCAGTTTTGCCGCTTGCGTCATCAAGGTCTCCTTGCCGTTGCGCAGCTGACTAGCAGCGGCTGCCGCAGGACACCCGTTTGGAGTTGTGAGAAGTTGTGAGGTCTCAGCTCGCTCGTCTCACAAGGGCTGCATCCACCGTCTGATGCCGATGCAGGCAGGCGCTTGCTGGATCGCAGCCATCTGCTATCGGGTCCATTGGAAAGCATCAGGATTCGTCATGACTGAACCGGCCGGGTCTGTGGCAAAAACCCTATCGTTCGGGCCATTCACCGTGACGCCGCATGAAAGGCTGATGACGCGCGACGGCATCCCGCTGCCGCTCGGCGCGAAAGCCTTCGACCTGCTCATCGCGCTGATGTCGCGGCCGAACGAGGTCGTCAGCAAGTGGGATCTGATGGCGCTGGTGTGGCCCGGCCTGACTGTGGAAGAAGCCAGTTTGCGCTTTCACATCGCAGCCCTTCGCAAGGCGCTCGGCGACGGCAGCGACGGCGCACGCTACATCACCACGCTCTCCGGCCGCGGTTATTGCTTCGTGGCGCCGATCTCGCGAGCGGCCATCCCGGCAGAGCGGTGCGCGGCACCGCGGGGCGGCCTGTCGCCGGTGAAGCTGCCGAACCGGCTGCAACGGATGGTCGGACGCGACGATGCGATCGCCGCCGTCTCGGACAAGCTCATCGCCTCGCGCTTCGTCACGATCGCCGGTCCCGGCGGCGTCGGCAAGACGGCCGTGGCGGTCGCAATCGCTCATGACCTGCTCGAGACCTTCGCCGATGCCGCACACTTCGTCGATCTTGCCGCGCTCAGCGATCCCGATCTCGTGATCACCTCGATCCTGCTGATGCTGGGCTTGCCGGCGCAAACCGACGATCCTCTGCCCGCGCTGCTCGCGCATCTCCGTGACAAGAGGATGCTGCTGATCCTCGACAATTGCGAGCACGTCATCGCTGCTGTGGCCCCGCTGGCTGCGGAGATCTTCCACGCCGCACCGCATGTCCATATCATGGCCACGAGCCGCGAAGCCCTACGCGTCGAGGGCGAGCAAGTCTATCGATTGGCGCCACTCGCTGTTCCGCCAGACCGCTCGAGACTAACAGTCGCTGCGGCGCGGACCTATCCTGCACTTCAACTCTTCCTCGAACGTGCCACGGCCAGCGGCGCGCAGATCGCGCTCGACGATGCCAATGCCGCGATCATCGCAAGGATTTGTCGCAAGCTCGACGGCATGGCCCTGGCGATCGAACTCGCCGCCGGCCGGGTCGAGGCCTATGGCCTGGAGCAGACGGCCACGCTGCTCGACGAACGCCTCAATCTGCTCTGGCAGGGCCAGCGCACCGCGCCGCCGCGGCAGAAGACGTTGCAGGCGACCCTGGACTGGAGCTACGGGCTCCTGACCCACACCGAGCGCCTGGTGCTGCGCCGGCTTGCGGTGTTCGCCGGGCACTTCACCATCGACGCCGCGCTCGAGGTCGTCCCGGACAAACGCGTCGATCGCTCCCACCTGTTCGACGCCATCGACAGCCTCGTCGCCAAGTCCATGGTGGCGCCCCGACCGATCGGCGCCATGATGCGCTACCGGCTGCTCGACACCACGCGCGCCTATTTGCTCGAGATCGAGCCGAACGACGCGGGGCTCGCCGGACGCCACGCCACCTACTACCGGCAATGGCTGGAGCAGGCGGGCTCGACCTGGGCCACCGTGCCGAGCGCCGACGAACGGGCGATCCACTTCTCCGCACTTCACAACGTGCGCGCCGCGCTGGATTGGTGCTTCGGCACGGACGGCAATGTCGGCATCGGCATGGCGCTCGCCGCTGCGGCGGCACCGATCTTCCTCGCGATGTCGCTCTTGATCGAATGCCGGCGCTGGTCGGAGCGGGCGCTGCTTGCGATCGATCCTTCCTCGCGCGGTAGCGCCGAGGAAATGCACATCCAGGCTGCCCTCGGCCTCACCTTGATGTTCACGCGGGGCGGCAGCGAAGCGGCGCGCGCCGCCTTGAGCCGGAGCCTTGCGATCGCCCAGGGCCGTTGCGACGAGATCAACCAGCTCCAACTGCTCGGCCGCATGCATATCTTCCACGAGCGGATGGGAGAGTTCGATGCCGCACTCCGTTACGCCCAGCAGAGCCTCACCGTTGCCGAGGCGCTCGGCGATGCGGCTTCGACCGCACTTGCCCATTCGCTCCTGGGCGTCTCGCTGCATCTGGCCGGCGAGCATCACGATGCGCTGACGATGCTGGAGGCTGCCTGGCTGGGGCCAGGCACGGAACGGATCAGCACGGTCTACGGCTTCGATCATCGCAACCGGGCCGGCATTTCGCTTGCACGAGAGCTTTGGTTGCAGGGCCGGCCCGCGCAGGCGCAGCAGCTGGCGCGACAGACGGTCACCGAAGCCGCGCAGATGGATCATCCGATCACGCTCTGCATCGCGCTGATCTGGGCGGTTTCGATCGACCTCTGGAACGGAGACCTCAACGACGCGGAAGCGAACATCGACCGCTTCATCGCACACGCCGAATCGCGCTCGATGAGCCCGTATCTCGCGGTCGGCCGCGGCGTCAAAGGCGAGCTGGCAATCCGGCGGGGAAACGCCGCTGACGGCCTCGAGACGATCAGGGCTTGTCTGCACGAGCTCCACGATGCCGGCTACGAGCTGCTCACTACGACCTTCAACATCGCGATGGTTCAGGGCTTCTTGGCAATCGGACAGATCGAGCAGAGTGCACGCCTGGTCGACGAGGCGATCCGCCTCGTCGAGCAAGGCGGCGACCACCTCTACATGCCCGAGCTGCTGCGCATGAAGGGCAGAATCCTGTTGTCGCTGCCAGAGCCCAACGCTGAGCAAGCAGAAGCCCACTTCATGCAGTCGCTGGATTTGAGCCGCCACAGAGGTGCAAAAGCCTGGGAGCTGCGAGCGGCAATCGATCTCGCCGAGCTCCTTGCGGAACGGGGCCGGCGAGAGCACGCGAAACGCCTGCTTCAATCAGCGCTCGATGGCTTCGCCACGGGCTCCGAGACGACGGATATCACCGCCGCTAACAGGCTGCTGGCGATGATCTAGGTCGGACTGTGCGCACCCCGGGACGCTTCACCCCGTCGGCGTGCCCTGCTTCCACTGGCCACCGGCGATCTTCGCGGCGGCAATGACGGCTTGAGTGCGGCTCTCGACCCCGAGCTTTTGCAGGATGGCCGAGACGTGCGCCTTGATGGTGGCCTCGGAGACGCCGAGCTCATAGGCGATCTGCTTGTTGAGGAGGCCCTCCGATAGCATCATCAGGACCCGGACCTGCTGCGGCGTCAGCGTCACCAGACGGTCGCGCAGGCGCGTCATGTCGGGGTCGGCGGCGGCCGACAGATCGGTGTCCGCGGGAACCCAGACGTCGCCCTCCATAACCTTGAGGATGGCGTCGCGCAGCGTCTCGACGCCGAAACGCTTGGGGATGAAGCCGGAGGCGCCAAAATCGAGCGAGCGGCGAATCGTGGCGCTGTCGTCGGACGCCGAGACGATCACGACCGGTATCGCCGGATATTGCGCCCGTAGATAGATGAGGCCGGAAAAGCCGGAGATCCCAGGCATCGAGAGGTCGAGCAGGACCAGATCCACGTCGGAGGCCTGTTCCAGCAGCTTGGTCAGATCCTCGAACGATCCGGCCTCGTCGATCCTGGCCGAGGTCAGGACGCCCGCCACCGCCTGCCGCAGCGCGTCGCGGAACAGCGGATGATCATCGGCAATGACGAGATGGGTTGAGGGAGCGTTCATCGTTCTCTTGCTGTCGTTCGCGCCGGGAGGCGTGTCAACGCGGCGGCGGTCAATTCTTCCCCGAGCGGCCATGGCATGCAAGTGCACATTATCCCTTTGTCGCAAAGGGGTTAATCCCAGCCTTTACGGTTGCGCACCGGCGCCCCAGACCGGAGCGTCAGGCGCGCGTCAGTGCGCAAAGCCGAAAGTCGTATTGGGGCGGGTTTCACGCCGATGTTACCTTGCAAGCAAGACCTGGATTGATCCGGCCCGTCCGGGCATCTGGGGCGCGAGGAAACGCATTTCGGGGAGCGACTCAACATGTCGACAATGGCAGTGTCTCAGACGGGCGCGGGAGGTATGACGAAGGACGAACGGTTCGTCATTCTCGCCTCCTCGCTCGGTACCGTCTTCGAATGGTACGACTTCTACCTCTACGGTTCGCTGGCGAGCATCATCGGCGCCCAGTTCTTCTCGGCCTATCCGCCCGCAACCCGCGACATCTTCGCGCTGCTGGCCTTCGCCGCCGGCTTCCTGGTGCGCCCGTTCGGCGCGATCGTGTTCGGCCGCATCGGCGACATCGTCGGCCGCAAATACACCTTCCTTGTCACCATCCTGATCATGGGTCTTTCGACCTTCATCGTCGGCCTGCTGCCCAACGCGGCGACCATCGGCATCGCGGCTCCGATCATCCTGATCGCGCTGCGCCTCGCCCAGGGTCTGGCGCTCGGCGGCGAGTATGGCGGTGCGGCGACTTATGTCGCGGAGCACGCCCCGAACGGCAAGCGCGGCTACTACACCTCCTTCATCCAGACCACGGCGACGCTTGGCCTGTTCCTGTCGCTGCTGGTGATCCTGTTCACCCGTACCGCGACCGGCGAAGCCGATTTCGCGGCCTGGGGCTGGCGCATCCCGTTCCTGGTCTCGGTGCTGCTGCTTGGCATCTCGGTCTGGATCCGGCTGCGTCTCAACGAATCGCCGATCTTCCAGAAGATGAAGGACGAGGGGAAGAGCTCGAAGGCGCCGCTGACGGAGGCCTTCGGGAACTGGCAGAACGGCAAGCTCGTGCTGCTCGCCCTGCTCGGCGGCGTGATGGGCCAGGGCGTGGTCTGGTACACCGGCCAGTTCTATGCGCTGTTCTTCCTGCAATCGATCCTGAAGGTCGACGGCTACACCGCCAACCTCCTGATCGCCTGGTCGCTGCTGCTCGGCACCGGCTTCTTCATCGTGTTCGGCATCCTCTCCGACAAGATCGGCCGCAAGCCGATCATCCTCGGTGGCTGCCTGATCGCGGCGCTGACCTTCTTCCCCATCTTCAAGATGATCACCACCAACGCCAATCCGGCGCTGGAAAAGGCCATCGAGCAGACCAAGGTCGAGGTGGTGGCAGATCCAAAAGGCTGCGGCGACCTGTTCAACCCGGTCGGCACCCGCGTCTTCACCGCGCCTTGCGACACCGCACGCGCCTTCCTGTCGCAGTCGTCGGTCAAGTACTCGACCACACCAGGCCCGGCCGGCTCCGGCGTGAAGGTCATGGTGAACGGCAAGGAGGTTCCGTACACGAACGCCAAGGACAGCAACCCGGCCGTCCTCGCCGCCGTGCAGGCCGCCGGTTATCCGAAGGCGGGCGATGCGGGTATCGTGAAGATGGCGCACCCGTTCGACATCTTCCGCCCGCAGGTTGCGGCAGTCGTCGGGCTGCTGTTCATTCTGGTGGTGTTCGTCACCATGGTGTACGGCCCGATCGCGGCCATGCTGGTCGAACTATTCCCGACCCGCATCCGCTACACCTCGATGTCGCTGCCCTACCACATCGGCAACGGCTGGTTCGGCGGCCTCCTGCCCGCGACCGCCTTCGCCATCGTGGCCTCGACAGGCGATATCTATGCAGGTCTCTGGTATCCGGTCATCTTCGCATCCATCACCGTGGTGATCGGCTTCCTGTTCCTGCCCGAGACCAAGGACGTCGACATCAAGGCGACCTGATCGAAAGCACAGTCGACAACACGAACCGGCCGCGGTCTCCGCGGCCGGTTTTGTTTTGTCCCTACTGATTGCTGCCGACGAATTGCAGCACGATCTCGCGCCGATGCGGCCGGCTGCGATGTTCGATCAGGTAGATCGCCTGCCAGGTGCCGAGCGCGAGCTTGCCTTTCAGGATTGGCACCTGAAGCGAGGTCCCCGTCAGCATCGTCTTGACGTGCGCCGGCATGTCGTCCGGCCCCTCAGTGTCATGCGTCCATCCGGCATTCTCCGGCGCAAGCCGGGACAGCGCCGTGGTGAGATCGACGAGGACGGACGGATCGGCGTTCTCCTGAATCGTCAGCGAGGCCGAGGTGTGGCGGATGAACAATGTCAGCGCGCCCTCGCGCGCGTGCGCTTCGGCGATGAACTTGGCTGCCTCGCTGGTCAGATCGGTGAAGCCGCGGCCGGGCGTCTGCACGGTGAGCAGCGACGATGCGAGCGTGGTGGTTTGCACGAATGATGGCGCCGAACGCGTTACGGATTTACCTGATGTCATCAAGAGCCTCTCGTCGTCCTGGCGAAAGCCAGGACCCACTACCCCGAATGCTCGTGATGGCGAAAGGTGGCAACTCGTGTCGAAAAAACAGAGAGGCTGCGGTACATGGGCCTGGCTTCCGCGAGGACGACCTCGAAGGGGCCGAATCAAATCTTCCCCGACACGTCCTTCTGCACGCGGTTGGCCATGTCGATCAGCCGGCGCCAGGCCCTTTCCAGGAAAGACATCACGCGGTCGACGTCTTGGTCACTCGGCAGCGGGATCTCGATCTTGCGCTCGCCCTCGGCGGCCTTCGGCTCCGCCTTCTTGAGCGGATCGGATTTCGGCAGCGGCTCGTCGATCTTGCCCGATACCGTCGGCCCAGCCGCGAGCTGGCCCTTCAGCTTCTCGACTTCGGCCTGAAGCCGGCCGATTTCGGTATCGAGCGCGGCCCGTTCGTCGGGTAAGGCGTAGCAGGCCCAGCCGGCGCCGTTCTTGGTGCAAGTCGACATGGTGCCGGTGCGGGTGTCGAGCCGCAACACGCCTTCCGGGATCGGCGTCATGCTGTAGCGGCCGTTTTCGCTGTCAGGAGCGGATTGCGCGGCGACGAAGCCGCCGCTGACGACCATCACCACGGCGAACGTCGCTACCGCAAACCATGATGTTGTGGATGACGTCACAGGTCTCATCTTGCGCTCCGCCACGACGTGCAGGTGGCACTTTCGCAATTCTACCCCCGCCGAGGCAATCCGCCGCCCAAAACGCACCACCGATATCAACGACCGCGACCGTCCCTTTGATCCCGGCGGCGCGGCGAAATGGCGGCTGCATTCGTTGATCATGCGGAGAGCTGCTGCGGTGCGGCGTCACGCTGTGTGCAGCACTGCTGTGCGCGCCAATATCAGCAAAGAAATCAGATACATAACGGAAAGCGACGCAATCGTGACTTGGCTTGACTTGATAATAGGCCATCAGTATGGTCCGCGCGGCTTTTGAGGGTGGCGGGCGTAATTTCCATTCAGCCGCGGCGATTCGGGTCTTCGTTGCATGACACAGGGCACGGAGCACGGCGGGAATGGAGATCGCGATAGATCGTCCGAGGAAGCTGCGCTTTCCGAACGGCTCGGAAATCTTGATCAACGCTTGTCCGAACTTCGGGACCGGCGGAGCAAGACCGAGCAACCCGCAGGTGACGGTGAGGACGGAGCGGCCAGAGCCTCGGCGATGGCGCTTGGTTTCCGGTTATCCTCGGAGTTGATCGCCGGCGTCGTTGTCGGAGCGGGGATTGGCTGGGGGTTCGACCGCTTGCTGTCGACGTCGCCTTTCGGATTTATCGTGTTCCTGCTGCTGGGCTTCGTCGCCGGCGTGGTGAATGTGGTGAGAACGGCGGGCGCGGGTCAAAACAGGCGCGGTGGTTCTTAAGCGATCCGCCCAGCAGAGGAATGATCGTGCCGGCTTTGCCGGTACGGGCCGGCCCGGCCGGCAGACCGAGACCCGCCGGCATTGCCGGCAGACCAAGAGATGCCGCGCTGATGAAAATCGACCCGATCCACCAGTTCAACATCGAGCCTCTCTTCACCCTGGGCCATATCGGCAATCATACGATCGCCTTCACCAATTCGTCGCTTTACATGCTGGTGGCGGTCGCGATCATCTCGATCCTGATGCTCGCCAGCGGCACGCAGCTGGTTCCCGGACGCCTCCAGTCCGTCGCTGAAATCTCCTACGAATTCGTCGCCTCGACCATCCGTTCGACGGCCGGCGCGGAAGGCATGAAGTTCTTCCCGCTGATCTTCTCGCTGTTCATGTTCATCTGCGTCTCGAATCTGGTGGGCATCATCCCCTATACCTTCACGGTGTCGAGCCACCTGATCGTCACCGCGGCGCTCGCGCTCTTGGTGTTCTTCACCGTCCTGATCTACGGCCTCTACAAGAACGGCCTGAAATTCTTCAAGATTTTCGTTCCCCACGGCGTCCCCATCTACATTCTGCCGCTGGTCATGTTCATCGAGATCCTGTCGTTCTTCCTGCGGCCGGTCTCCCACAGCGTCCGTCTCTTCGCCAACATGTTGGCCGGCCACATCGCGCTGAAGGTGTTCGCCGGCTTCGTCGCCATGCTCGGCTTCTCGCTCGGCGCCCTCGGCTGGGTCGGCGGCGTGCTGCCGCTGGCGCTCACGGTCGCGCTGACCTCGCTCGAGATCCTGGTCGCATTCCTTCAGGCCTATGTGTTCGCGATCCTGACCTGCATCTACCTCAACGACGCCATTCATCCGGGACACTGAGTTGTCCGGGGAATTTCCACCCAAAACCCAATCTTTCTTCCAAGGAGACTAAAATGGATCCGGCAGCAGCAAAACTTATCGGCGCGGGCATCGCGTGCATCGGCATGGGCGGTGCGGGCGTCGGCGTGGGCGTGATCTTCGGCAACTACCTCGCCGCAGCCGTTCGCAACCCGTCGGCCGCTCAGGGCCAGTTCGGCAACCTGATCTTCGGCTTCGCCGTGACCGAAGCGCTCGGCATCTTCTCGCTGCTGATCGCGCTGCTGCTGCTGTTCGTTCCGCTCTGAGAACGACGTTTTTTCGCGCCGTTCCAGGCTCTGGGACGGCGCGCGTGACAGCAACAGGAGAACTCCATGGCTGAGAGTCATGGCGGCGCGAAAGGTCCGGCGGGCGCTCACACCGAGGCTGACGGTGGTCACCATGGTGGCGGTTTTCCGCCGTTCGAGAGCAGCAGCTTTGCTTCACAGCTGGTGTCGCTCGCGATCTTCTTCGTCCTGCTTTACGTGATCGTGTCCAAGCTCGCTCTGCCGCGCATCGGCGGTGTGATCGAGGCGCGGCAGAACAAAATCGAGGGCGACCTCGCCGAAGCGCAGAAGCTGAGGGACCAGTCCGACGCAGCGCTGAAGGCCTATGAAAGCGAGCTCGCTTCGGCGCGCATGCGGGCGCAGGCGATCGGCAACGAATCCCGCGACAAGGCGAATGCGCAGGCGGACGCCGAGCGCAAGGCGCTGGAAGAGCAATTGGCGGCCAAGCTGGCCGGGGCGGAGAAGACCATCGCCTCGACCCGCGCCGCCGCCATGAGCAACGTCCGCGGCATCGCGGCGGATGCGGCAGGCCAGATCGTGCAGCAGCTCACGGGCGTCGTTCCCGACGCAGCGTCGGTCAATGCCGCGGTCGACGCGTCCTTGAAGGGTTAGTTGAGATGTTCTTCGAACCTGAATTTTGGGTCGCCGTCGCCTTCGTGATCCTGATGGTCGTGTTCGGCTATCTCGGGATCTTCAAGACGGCGATGGCCGCGCTTGACCATCGCGCCGATCGCATCAAGGCCGAGCTCGATGACGCGGCGCGTCTCAAGCAGGAGGCGGCCAAGGTGCTCGCCGACTACAAGGCGCGCCGTGCCATGGCCGAGCGCGAGGCTGCCGACATCATCGCCAATGCCAGAGCCGAAGCCGAGCGAATCGCAGCCGACGCCAAGGCGAAGATGGAAGACTTCGTCGCCCGCAGAACCAAGACCGCCGAGAGCAAGATCGCGCTCGCCGAGGCCCAGGCGCTGGCCGACGTCCGTGCCGCAGCCGCGGAAGCCGCCGTTCAGGCCGCTTCCACGATCCTGTCGCAGTCGGTCAAGGGCCAGGTCGCCGACGACCTGCTCGCCAGGGGCATCAACGAAGTCCGGCAGAAGCTGAACTGAGAACTCTGCCCTCACCACTCAAAAGCCGGCGCGATGAGCGCCGGCTTTTTGTTGGCCGATCTATAGCTACAAGTCCAGTGTCATGCCCCGCGCAGTCGGGGCATCCAGTACGCCGCGACCTCTCGATAGATCACTCACCTCTCTGGAATACTGGATCACCCGCCTTCGCGGTGATGACAGCCGTAATTGTAGTGACAGCCGAGCTTGAACCCTACTTCTTCTTCCGTCCCTTCGGCTCGGGCGCGAGCGCCTGCGGGTCGAAGCCGACATAGAAGATGTAGGTATCGGCGACCGCGGCCGAGGGCATCGGATAGGCCAGATCTTCGGCCACGAACGTGAACGGCACGCTGCCGCCCTCCGACATCGCGACCGTGGTCCGGTAGGCCTTCGAGGCGATCACCTTCTCGCCGACGCCGCCCTGCACCACGGCAACACGCAAGGGGACCTCGACGGTCGCAGGCGCGCCGGCGGGACCGGCGATGACACGGCCCTGGATTCCGATCCGCGCGGTGATATCACCGCCGCTCCGGGCGCATTCGCGCGCCATCTTGGTGATTGTGGCTTGGAAGCGGATGTCGTTGCCGACGGCCTGCTTGCCACCCGCGCCGACCGCGTAAGTCGAGGCGCCGGCGCGCACCGTGACCTGCGGGCAATCAACGTCGTCATCGGCCGGCTGGCCGGGCGCGGGCGCCGGCTTGGGCTGGGCCGGTTCGTCGGACTTGCCGCCGAACAGGCTCTTGAAGCGGTCGCTCAAGGACTGGGCCGCCACCGGCGAGACAGACGCGAGCGCAACCGACAACGTCAAAGCTGCCACCGTCCTCCGCCGCAACGCATTTCGCGACGACCGAAGCTCCTTCACCATCAACACCCATACTCCATGACAGCACAGCGCCGATCGCTGGCCGGCCCGCGCCGTTATATCGCCAAAATCGGCGAACCCAAGGCAGGCAGATTACGGCAGCAAACAAGGCGGGACGATCAAGACTTTGGCCGCAGGAGGTGGCAGCTCAACCGCGAAAATCCTCATGCAGCAGGCCGAACAGCAGGTGATCCTGCCAGATCCCGTTGATGCAGAGATAGCGGCGCGCCAGCCCCTCGCGCGAGAAGCCGCACTTCTCCAGCACCCGGATCGATGGTGCATTGGTGGGGATGCAAGCGGCCTCGACGCGGTGCAGATTGAGCTCGCCGAACAGCGTCGGCAGCAGCACCCGCAGCGCGGCGGTCATGTAGCCGCGATGGGCGTAGGGCTGCCCAACCCAATACCCGATGGTGCCGGCCTGCACGATGCCGCGCCGGACATTGGCCAGCGTGATGCCGCCGACCATGGCGCCGTCGAGCTCGCGGAAGATCAGAAAGGGATAGGAACGGTCCGCGGCAATGTCCTCGGAATAGCGGCGCAAGCGGCGGCGAAAGCCGGACCGGGTGAGATCGTCCGACGGCCAGATCGGCTCCCAGGGGGTGAGATAATCGCGGCTGCTTTCGCGCAAGTGAGCCCATTGCAGGAAGTCCGACATCTGCGGGGCGCGCAGCAACAGCCCGTTGCCGCGCGGCGCGAGGGCGGCGGGTCCACTGGATGGCAGGCGGAACAGGGCCATGGTGATGCTTCCCGGAGCGGGCGCCCCTTGCGCGGCGGCTCTTAATGCAGCCGCGCCTTGGCACGCGCCCGCGTCAATCCTTCCGCAAAAGATACCGCCGTGTCCAGACCCCTGCCACTGCCCAATGCAACAACCGCAGGGCGGCTGCGCGAAAGCAGCGCACGCGCGGCATCCCGGGTCGATTCGACGCTGACGGCGTCGATCCGGGCCACCAGCTCCTGCACCGTCTGCGGCCGGCCATAAGCCAGCACATGCCGGGCGAGCTGTTCGGCGCGGGAGGAGCAGCTCTCCAATGCCATCAGCAGGCCCGCCTTCATCTGCGCCTTGGCACGCGCGATCTCGGCCTCGGTCAGGGTCTCCACCGAATCATTCATGACATCGACCACGACCTCCATCATCTCCGGCGCGTCGGCGGGATCGGTGCCGGTGTAGAGGCCGAAGAAGCCGGTGTCGGTGTAGGGCGCGTGGAAGCTGTAGATGGAGTAGCAGAGGCCGCGCTTCTCGCGCACCTCCTGGAACAGCCGCGACGACATCCCGCCGCCGAGAATGTTGGTGAAGACCTGGAGCGAGAACAGCGACAGGTCGGTCTGCGGCACCCCTTCGAGCGCCAGCGTCAGATGCGCCTGCTCGAGTTCGCGGTGGACCACCTTGGCGCCGCCCTTGCCGAACTGGGCGGATTGCGGCTTCGGTCCCGGCGTCGCCTCAAAGCTCGCGAAGCGCTGCTCGACCTCGGCGACCACCTGCTTGTGATCGACCGCGCCGGCGGCGGCCACCACCATGTCGGGCCCGCGATAATGCGTCGACAGATAGCCGCGGAGCATGTCGCGGTTGAAGCCGCGCAGCGTCTTGGCGGTGCCGAGCAGCGAGCGGCCCATCGGCTGGTCGGGATAGCAGAGCTCGTTGAGATGCTCGAACACGACGTCGTCGGGTGTGTCCTGCGCAGCCCCGATCTCCTGCACGATGACGTTCTTCTCGCGCTCCAGCTCGTCCGGCTCGAAGGCAGGATTGGCGAGGATGTCGGCGAGCACGTCGAGCGCGAGCGGCACGTCGGCCTTCAGCACCCGCGCGTAATAGGACGTGGTCTCGGTCGAGGTGCCGGCATTGAGATCGCCGCCGACCGCCTCGATCTCCTCGACGATCTCGCGCGAGGAGCGCTTGGTCGTACCCTTGAACGCCATGTGCTCCAGGAGATGCGAGATGCCGTGCTCGTTCGGCTTCTCGTCGCGCCCGCCGACGCCGGCCCAGACGCCGAGCGCCGCAGTCTCGAGATGGGGCATTTTGTCGGTGACGACGGTCAGGCCGGAGGCAAGCTTGGAAATCTCGACGCTCATCCGGCAACTCCTTGCTTTGCGGCGCGGCTGACCGACAGCACGAACCGCTCGACCTCGGCCTGATCGTTCTTCATCACCTTCATGTGTTCGGATTTGGTCATCAATCCGTCGAGCCAGGCGGGCAGTTGCGGCCGCTGGCCGCAGGCCGCCTCGACGGCGTCGGGGAATTTGGCCGGATGGGCGGTAGAGAGCACGATGCTCGGGACCGTCGTGTCGGTGGTGTCGCGGTCGGCGACCGCGAGCGCCACCGCGGTATGGGGATCGACCAGCTCGCCCGCCTCGCGCCAAGCGGCGCGGATCGCGGCCGCGGTTTCGGTCTCGTCGGCACGGCCTGCGTCGAACGCCTCGCGGATCGCGGCCAGCGTCGCATCGGGCAGCACGAAACGCCCGGACTGCTTCAGTGAATCCATCAGACGGCGCACGCCGGCCGCATCGCGCCGGCCAGCCTCGAACAGCAGCCGCTCGAAATTCGACGAGATCTGGATGTCCATCGACGGCGACGCCGTGGCGTGCACTTCGCGCACCTCGTAGATCCCGGTCTTGAGCGTGCGGGCCAGGATGTCGTTGACGTTGGCGGCGATGTGCAGCGTACGCACCGGCAGCCCCATGCGCTTGGCGACGTAGCCGGCAAAGATGTCGCCGAAATTGCCGGTCGGCACGACGAAATCCACCGCGCGCGCCGGTGCACCGACGGCAACGGCCGACGTGAAATAGTAGACCACCTGGGCGACGATACGCGCCCAGTTGATCGAGTTGACGCCGGACAGGGACGTCGCATCGCGAAAGCGATGGTTGTTGAACATCCCCTTCACGAGCGCCTGGCAGTCGTCGAAGGTGCCTTCGACGGCGAGCGCGTGCACATTGGCCGCACCGGTCGTCGTCATCATCCGCTGCTGCACCTCGGAGATGCGGCCATGCGGAAACAGCACGATGAGGTCAACATTCTCCAGACCCGCAAAGGCTTCGACCGCGGCGCCGCCGGTATCGCCGGAGGTTGCGACCACGATGGTGGTGCGCTGGCCGCGCTTGGCGAGCACATGGTCCATCAGCCGCGAGATCAGCTGCATCGCCACGTCCTTGAAGGCGAGCGTCGGGCCGTGGAACAGCTCGAGCACGAACTGATGCGGCGACATCTGGCGCAGCGGCACCACCGCGGGATGGCGGAAGGTGGCATAGGCCTCGTTGGCCATGCGGCCAAGCTCGGCGTCCGTGATCTCGCCGCCGGCGAAGGGACGAATCACGTCGACCGCGACCTCCCAATAGGCGCGGCCGAAGAAGCCGGCGATGGTCTGCGCCGAAAGCTGCGGCCAAACGGCCGGCACGTACAGCCCGCCATCGCGGGCTAGCCCGGTCAGCATCACGTCGCAGAAGCCGAGTTCGGGGGCTTCGCCCCGGGTCGAGATATAACGAGTCAAACTGCCCTCCAAAGGCCAACCGAGTCTGAGCTCGCTCGTTAAGCCTTTGATTTTACGAAATTACTTGTTAACAGCCAGAGGCTTTGAGCCACCATAAAGTGTTTTGCGGCATCGGGAAACCGCTTCCGCTCGCCCCGTGGCCCAATGAAAAAGGGCTGCGGCATTGCCGCAGCCCTTCTCTTGGAAGGTCTGTCGTTGTGTGCAGACCGGTTGCCTCGTCGGGTCGTTCGACCCGCTAAAACTGTTCACCCAAGCTTTCGTCAGCTGTCGTCAAATCGTCAAGAGCCAAAACGGCGGGCGGGGGAAGATGTTCCAGTTTTTCCCGGCGTGCTCCAGGCCTTCTTTCGCGGATATGAGCAATGACTTGCGTGATATTGCCGTCTTTTCCCTAACCCATGGCCTGCCTGAGGAACGAATGCCGTGGCGGCCGATTGGGTCGGCGGACGGTGCCGGCCATCGCCCATGCATTGCCCGGCCGATGGCGACGCCGATCCGTCGACCGAACCGCTGCCTCCTGGAGCAGCCGGTTCGGTCGTTGGCGGGAGGTCAATTCATCCCGATTTCCACTGCGATCCGGATCAGGTCGGAATGGTTCTTGGCCCCTAACTTCTGCTTGAGCAGGGACGTCGTGTTCGCGACAGTCTTGTAGGAGATGCCGAGCGCCTCGGCGACCTCGACGATTTTGTCGCCGCGTCCGAGCAGACGAAGAATCTCGAGCTCCCGCGGCGTCATCTGCGAGGCTGGATTGGCCTTGATTGCGGCACCGGAAAACGTCACGGCTTCCGCAAGCTGCGGAGAGATGAAATTATCGCCCGCGACCACTTTGCGCACCGCTTTCAGCAGGATCCTGGGATCGTCACCCTTGGAGACATAGCCTTGGGCCCCAAGCTCGACCGCCCGCACCACGAAGGCCGGATCATCGTTCATGCTGAACATGATGATCTTGGCGTCCGGATCGTCCTTCCGAATGCGTCGCATCAGCTCGAAGCCGGAGACATCAGGCAGGCTGATGTCGATCACGGTAACGTCGGGCCGCTTGCTGACATAGGCGCGGTGCCCGGATTTCGCATCGTTCGCCTCGTCGATACGGATCGACTGGTCGGACGCGAACAGGGTGCGGCAACCGGACAGCACCACAGGGTGGTCGTCGACGATCAGGACCTTGGTTGCCGGCTTGGCGGTATCTTGCATCGCAGGCTCACTTGCTTTCTCGACTCATAGACCGGCGGGAACAAATGGAAAGAGAGAATTCCGCCAAAACACGTTAGAATTGACCTAATGTGGCAACAACTCTCGTTCAGGACGCAACTGTTTCTTCCGCTCGGCGCGAGCCTTCTCGCGGCACTGATCCTCGGCGGCGTGCTGCTTCAGACCTTCGCAGGGGGCCAGCTCGTTGAGGAGAATGAGCCAGGCCGGCGTTCGACCCGGGCCATCGCCACCGCGCTCAACAACACGCTGCGCGCTTCGGACAATCCACGACGGACGCTCGATGCGTTTGTCCAATCGTTGGACACCTCCTCTGATATCCAATTCCGTTCCGTGGAAGCGGGTCCCGCGCGCTCCCCGAAGGACGACCCGCGCACGCCGCATAGCGTGCCGCAATGGTTCATCGACCTGATCACCATCCCCGAAATGGACGCGGCATCCCCGGTGACAATCGACGGCGAGCGTGTCGGCGATGTCGTCTTCGTGCCCGACCTATCCGCCGAGCTGTTCGAGAAATGGATCGGCTTCCTCGCGCTCACCGGCCTGATCGCCGGGCTAATGGCGCTTACCGGCACCATCGCCTACGTCCTGGCGGAGTCGGCGCTACGCCCCCTGCAACAGCTCGGCGAAGGACTCACGCGGATGCGACGCGGCGACTACACAAAACCGATCCCCGTGGCAGGGCCGCCGGAGATCCGGCAGAGCTGCGAGGTGGCGAACGCGCTGGCGGGCACGTTGGCGCAATTGAGCCAGGACAATCGCGACCTGTTGCATCGGCTGGTGTCGCTTCAGGACGATGAGCGGCGCGACCTCGCCCGCGAATTGCACGACGAACTCGGCCCGCTTCTGTTCGGCATCCGCGCCGGCGCGGTCGCGCTGATCGAGGCCGCGCCTGCCGTGGGAAATCTCGGCAATTCGGCGCAAGAGGTGCTGCAATCGGTCGAGGCGCTCCAGCAGGCCAACCGCCGTATTCTCGACCGGCTACGGCCGCTCTATGTTGAGGAACTGGGCCTCGCGACCAGCGTGCAGACACTGCTTCAAAACTTTCGCAAGCAGGCACCGCATATCGGTTTGACGGACACGATTGACCCCCGTCTCAACGGATTAGACGGGCCGCTGGCGCGGACCGTCTATCGGTTGATCCAGGAGGCGCTGACCAACGTGCTGCGCCATGCCAAAGCGAGCAACGCCCATGTGCAGACGACCATCACCGGCGAGACGCTCGTCATCGAGATCTCCGACGATGGCGGCGGCTTTCCCGCCGACAACGTCTTCGGCCGGGGCCTGACCGGCATGCATGAGCGCGTTCGCGCGCTCAGCGGATCGCTGTCACTGCTGCGCGCGAATGAACGAACCTATGTCCGATGCCGTCTTCCGGCTGCGCCGACCCGGGAGGCGCCGGTTTAGCTGAGCATGATCTTTTCGGAAAACCGCTACACACTTTTCCGGATCATGCCCTAGCTAGCACGCGCAGCCAACATGCGCGTTCTGTCGCGCCGGCTCGCACAGCGTGCTGCGGATCTTGCCTTCCGTGCTGAAGCGAAACGAGGCGTGAATACGCAGCGCGCCAGCGATGGAATATTCGAGATCGACGCCGTCGGACCCTGGATCGATCTCTTCCAGCCTGAAGCCCGCCAACGACAGGGTGCCAAGTCGCGGTCTCCAATAGCTTTCGAGCTCGCTTCGGCCGCGATGGCGCTGCGTTCCGTTGCAGATGCATTCAAGCTCGGCGTCGTCCGCATATAGATCGAGCAGCGCCGCGAGGTCGCCCTTGCGGCAGGCATCTACCCAGTCAATGACAATTCCCATCTGGTCGAAATCGCTCACGCTGCAATCCTGTCCTGCCGCGGACACTAGTGGCGGCTTAGAACCACACTCGTGAATGTGCGCTGAACGGTAAAGCCCGGACGATACCGGGTTCCCTCGGTTGATCTACGGATGAGTTCGGTCTTGCCGCCCCCTCGCCCACACCGCGAAGGCGATCAGCAGGGCGCCTGCGAGCGTGAACCAGGTGATCGCGTATTGCAGGTGATCGTCTTTCAGATGCACGTCGAGCGGACCGGGACGTGGAACGCTGTTCTCGGGCACCGGCTGCTCGAGGTCGACATAGAACGGCGCAACCGTCCCCCAGCCGAGCGCGCTCGCGATTGCCAGATGATCGCGCACGAACCAGAGCCGCTTCTCGCGGTTCTCCGCAGGTGTCAGCCAGCCCGGTGCTTCCGGGAACCTGAGATAGCCGGTGAGCACGACCGGCTCGCCCGTGACGAGCTTCTTCACCGCGCGATCCTCGATGGCGCGATCCTGCATCGTGTTCTCGACGAAACCGGCATCGATCACGACCATCTCGCCGCTCGGAAGCCGCGCCGGCAGGAATGCCCAGGTGCCGGGACCGGAGGCGTCCTTGCGCACGGCCGAGCCGGAGGAATAAACCATCGCATCGGGCAGCGGGACGTAGGTTGCGGAGAAGCTGACGCGGCGGAATTCATCGCGCGCGGGATTGAGCGCCGCCCATTGCGCGGGCGCCGGAAGCGCGACCGGCGCGGCCGCAAGCCGTTCAGTGAGAGCAGCGATCAGCTCGTGCTTGGCTGTCCGGCGCTGCAATTGCCAGATGCCAAGTGCGACGAACACAGCCGTCAGGAGCAGCGTGAACAGCCCAAAGCCGGCCACGCGAGGCTTGCGCACGGTCCGGTTCATTTCGCGCGGTCGATGAGTCGGCCCGGCGCCGCCTTGTGGTGGAATTGCAGCGCGATCAGCAGCGACTTCATCGCGCGCAGCGGCAAAAGCGTGGTGGCGAGAATCAGCGGCAGCCAGAGCACCGCGTGCAGCCAGAACGGCGGCTGATACTTGACCTCGACGACGAGCGCGCAGCCGACCACGATCGCGCCGGCCAGCATGATGATGAAGATCGCCGGACCGTCACCGGTATCGATGAAAGCATAGTCGAGACCGCAGCGCTCGCAGCGAGGCGCGAGTGTCAGGAAGCCCGCATAGAGCTTGCCCTCGCCGCAGCGCGGACATTTGCAGGCGAGCCCGCGCAGCGCGCTTTGCAGGACCGTGGTTTCGGACTCGGATGGGCCGGCGGTGTCGTCCATGATGGCAATCTCTATCACAATTTCCGCCAAGTCTTCAGGCGGCCGGAAAGCGAAAGGGCGGCCCTGCGGCCGCCCTTTCTGAATCATCTGCCTCGCAGCTCAGTGCGCGCCGTGAGCCATGGTCTCGGCGCCGTGTCCCCAGACATAGATGCAAAGGAACAGGAACAGCCAAACCACGTCGACGAAGTGCCAGTACCAGGCGGCGAACTCGAAGCCGAGATGCTGGGTCGGCGTGAAGTGGCCGGCATAGGCGCGGAACAGGCAGACCAGCAGGAAGATGGTGCCGACCAGCACGTGGAAGCCATGGAAGCCGGTCGCCATGAAGAAGGTCGCGCCATAGACGTTGCCGCCGAACGAGAATGCCGCGTGGCTGTACTCATAGGCCTGCACGCAGGTGAAGAGCGCACCCAGCACGACGGTGAGGATCAGGCCGTATTTCAGGCCCTGACGGTCGTTCTCGAGCAGCGCATGGTGCGCCCAGGTCACTGTGGTGCCGGAGGTGAGCAGGATCAACGTGTTCAGGAGCGGCAGATGCCAGGGATCGAAGGTCTCGATGCCCTTCGGCGGCCAGGTGCCGGGAACGGAGCAGGCGCCGGCCTGGGTGCCAAGGCCGCAGCCGAACACCGCATCACGCGTGGCATGGACGGCGTCAGCCGGGAACAGCGCGGCGTTGAAATAGGCCCAGAACCAGGCCACGAAGAACATCACCTCGGAGGCGATGAACAGGATCATGCCGTAGCGGTGATGGAGCTGCACGACGCGGGTGTGGTCGCCCTTGTACTGGGCTTCCTTGATCACGTCGCCCCACCAGCTCGCCATGGTGTAGAGCACGCCGACGGTGCCCACACCGAACACGATCGGCGCAGCCGAGAACATGTGGTGCATCCAGGCGATCGCGCCAACCGCCATAATGAAGGCCGACAGCGAACCGACGGCCGGCCAGGGAGAGGGATCGACCAGATGGTAGTCGTGATGCTTGGTGTGCGCCGTTGCCATTTTGCGGTCTCTCTCCTCAATCCCGTGCCTGTCAGGCACTTATCCCCTTGCGTCCAATCCCCCGAGCGTGCGCCCGGCGATCAGAGATTTCCCTTGCGTTTGTCGTCATCACCCGATGCCAGCGGCTTCACCACAGGATCCTTCACCGAATAGAACGTGTAGGACAGCGTGATCGTGTTCAGCCCATCGTTCTCGCGATCCTCGGCGATCGACGGATCGACATAGAACACGACCGGCATTTCCCGCTTCTCGCCGGGCGCCATGGTCTGCTCGGTGAAGCAGAAGCAGTTGATCTTCTGGAAATATGACCCGACCGTCAGCGGCGCGACGTTATAGGCGGCCTGGCCCGCGGTGGTGCGCGCGGCCTGGTTCGTCACGGTGTAGTAGACCGTCGTCACCTGACCGATATTGACCTCGATCTCGCTCTGCTCGGGCTCGAACTTCCAGGGCAGGCCCGGCGCGACGTTGGAATCGAACCGCACCGAGATTTTTCGCGCGATCGGGCCGGTGGCCGGCGCGGAGGTCGCGACTTGGGTCGTGCCGTTGAAGCCGGTGGCGCGGCAGAACCAGTTGTAGAACGGCACCGCCGCGTAGGATGCCCCCACCATCAGCGCCACCACGCCGCCGCAGATCGAGGCGACCAGCGCATCGCGGCCAAGACCACCGATGCGGCCCTTGCCCGCCGTCCGGCTCTGATCCTGCGGTATGGTCGGCTCGTGATCCATGTTTCCTACATCGGCCGCACTAGAACGGCCGGCCCCTTGACCATGGTGACGGCGAAGAACAGCACCACGAGCACGCCGAGCGCCAAAGCAATGGCAATGGAGCGCTGACGACGGCTCTTCTTCTGCGCCTCGGTGAGGACGATTCCATCTGGCTCGGATTTGTCGGCCATCCCTGCCTCATGCGCCCCATGCCATCGGAGCAAGCGCCCGGAATACAACCTGCGCCAGCAGGGTGGCGAACAGCGCAAACAGATAAAGGATGGAGAATGCAAACAGCTTGCGGGTGGCACGCAGCGACTGGCTGCGCTCGCGACGCATGTAGACATTGATGGCGAGCACCAGCATGCCGGCGCCGAGGATCAGCGAGACGATGCCGTAGACGGCGTCGAAATAGCCGAGCGCCCAGGGTGCGGCGGCGACCGCGATCAGCACGATCGTGTAGAGCAGGATCTGGAGCCGCGTCGCATCGGGACCGGCGACGTTGGGCAGCATCGGAATGCCGGCGCGCGCATAATCGTCGGAGCGGAACAACGCCAGCGCCCAGAAGTGCGGCGGCGTCCAGAAGAAGATGATGGCAAACAGCAGCAGTGGCTCGACGTCGACCGTGCCCGTCACGGCGGCCCAGGCCACCACCGGCGGCAGCGCGCCGGCGGCGCCGCCGATCACGATGTTCTGCGCGGTCCGACGCTTCAGGACCATCGTGTAGATCACGACGTAGAAGAAGATGGTGAAGGCGAGCAGCGCGCCCGCGACCCAGTTGACGAGGATGCCGAGCGTCATCACCGAGAAGAAGGCGAGCGTCATGCCGAACGCCATCGCCTCGGGGCGGGTGACGCGGCCGCGCGGGATTGGCCGGTTCGCCGTACGCGACATCTTGGCGTCGATGTCGCCCTCGAGCGCCATGTTGAGCGCGCCGGAGGCGCCCGCACCAACGGCGATGCAGAGGAGCGAGGTGATCGCCAGCACGGGGTGGAAATGCCCGGGTGCCATCGCCATCCCGACCAGCGCGGTGAAGATCACCAGCGACATCACGCGCGGCTTGAGCAGCGCGATGTAATCGCCGACCTCCGCTTCGGAGATGCGAGGATTGATGTCGACGGCATTGTGGTCGAGGACGGACACTTAATTCAGCTCGCTTCCTGATAGAGCCGCGGCGCCCGTCACGGGCGCCGCGTGCGATGGCTTACTGCACCCGAGGCAGCACTTCGAACTGGTGGAACGGCGGCGGCGAGGGCAGCGTCCACTCCAGCGTGGTTGCGCCCGCACCCCAGGGATTGTTACCGGCAGGCACCTTCTTCATGTAGGCGTCGAGGACGCAGTAGAGGAAGATCAGCACGCCGAATCCGGAGATGTAGGAGCCGAGGGACGAGATCAGGTTCCAGCCCGCGAACGCGTCGGGATAGTCGACGTAGCGGCGCGGCATCCCCGACAGGCCGAGGAAGTGCTGCGGGAAGAACACCAGGTTGACGCCGATGAAGGTCACCCAGAAGTGCAGCTTGGCCAGCCACTCATTGTACATGTAACCCGACATTTTCGGGAACCAGTAGTACCAGCCCGCAAAGATCGCGAACACGGCGCCGAGCGACAGCACGTAATGGAAGTGCGCGACGACGTAATAGGTCTCCTGGAGCACGCGGTCGACGCCCGCGTTCGCCAGCACGACGCCGGTGACGCCACCGACCGTGAACAGGAAGATGAAGCCGACCGCCCAGATCATCGGCGCGCGGAATTCGATCGACCCGCCCCACATCGTGGCGATCCAGGAGAAGATCTTCACGCCGGTCGGAACCGCAATGACCATGGTGGCGGCGACGAAATAGGCCTGCGTCGCCGAGGACATGCCGACCGTGTACATGTGGTGCGCCCACACCACGAAGCCGATGCCGCCGATCGCAACCATGGCGTAGGCCATGCCGAGATAGCCGAACACGGGCTTGCGCGAGAAGGTCGAGACGATCTGGCTGATCATACCGAAGCCGGGCAGGATCAGGATGTACACTTCGGGGTGACCGAAGAACCAGAACAGGTGCTGGAACAGCACGGGATCGCCGCCGCCCTCGGGCGCGAAGAACGTCGTATGGAAATTGCGGTCGGTGAGCAGCATGGTGATCGCACCGGCGAGCACCGGCAGCGACAACAGCAGCAGGAACACCGTCACCAGGATCGACCACACGAACAGCGGCATCTTGTGCAGGGTCATGCCCGGTGCGCGCATGTTGAAGATCGTGGTGATGAAATTGATGGCGCCGAGAATCGACGAGGCGCCCGCCAGATGCAGCGACAGGATCGCGAAATCGACGGCCGGGCCGGGGTGACCGGAGCTCGATAGCGGCGCATACATGGTCCAGCCGGCGCCGACGCCGTTGGCGCCCGGCTCGCCCTCGACGAAGGTCGACATCAGCAGCAGCGCGAAGGAGGCCGGCAGCAGCCAGAACGAGATGTTGTTCATGCGCGGGAACGCCATGTCGGGCGCGCCGATCATCAGCGGCACGAACCAATTGCCGAACCCGCCGATCATCGCGGGCATGACCATGAAGAAGATCATAATCAGGCCGTGAGAGGTCACGAAGACGTTATAGGTGTGCGTCTCGTGGAAGATCTGCACACCCGGATACATCAGCTCGGCCCGGATCGCGATCGACATCGCGGCGCCGATGACGCCGGCGACGACCGCGAAGATCAGGTACATCGTGCCGATGTCCTTGTGGTTGGTCGAATAGACGTAGCGCCGCCATCCGGTCGGATGGGCGTGCTCGTCATGATGCGCGTGATCGCTATGTGCCGCTGCGCTCGTTGCCATATTCAAATCCTGCCTTGCGTCCCATTCGGACCGTATGCGGTCCCGCCCTTCATATCGCTTTCAGTCCCTCGAGCTTCCGCCCGGCGCTTACTGCGTCGGGCCGGCCGCGGAGGCGTAGGTGCTGGTGCCGCCGCTCGCGAATTTCTTCTTTGCCGTCTCGACCCAGGAGGCGAACTCCTGGTCGTCGACCACGCGGATCGCGATCGGCATGAAGGCGTGATCCTTGCCGCACAGCTCCGAGCACTGGCCGTAGAACGTGCCGGTCTTTGCCGCCTTGAACCAGGTCTCGTTCAGCCGGCCTGGAATGGCGTCGATCTTGACGCCGAAAGCCGGCAGCGCGAAGGCGTGGATGACGTCCGCGCCGGTGACCTGGACCCGAACCACCTTGTTGACGGGCACCACCATCTCGTTGTCCACGCCGAGCAAGCGGGGCTGCTTGTCCTGGGCCATCAACGAGTCGAACTCGAACTTGCCGTTATCAGGATAGGCATACGACCAGTACCACTGCTTGCCGGTCGCCTTGATCGTCAGGTCCGCCTTCGGCACGTCGAGCTCGAGGAACAGCAGCCGGAACGACGGCACCGAGATGCCGACCAGGATCAGCACCGGAACGAGCGTCCAGGCCACCTCGATCAGCGTGTTGTGGGTGGTCCGCGACGGCACCGGGTTGGCCCTCGCGTTGAACTTGACGACCACCACCACGAGCAGCGCCAGGACGAACAGCGTGATCAGGGTGATCAGCACGAACAGGAAGTTGTGGAACCAAACGATGTTGTCCATCACCGGCGAGCCGGATTGCTGGAGCGTCCACTCCCACGGTGCCGGTTGCCCGAGCTCGGCGAATGCCACACCGCCCGTCGCCAGCGTCAGACCCGCCACGGCCAATCCCAGCAACTGCCGGCCCATCCGGCCCATCGACATCCTCATGCCGTTCGCGCTCCCCTTACGAAATCACCCCACGTGCATTTCCCTATTTCCAGGAAACGCTTATTCCATCCGCCCGTCTGACAAACCGCCGCGCAAGAATACCTCTAAGAGGAATTGGGGCCAGATCGCTAGAACGCCGAAATCAAGCCTCTCAAACCATAATTCTTGATCTATCGCAATGCAGTCTTGGGCCTCAGCTGCCAGGCATCACCCGCAAGATATTTCCTAGTAACATCAGACAAAAATACCGTTTCCCGGCATGGTGCGGCTTGACAGCGAGATTGCCCGCGGTAGGCACTGACAGACGGCCGCGCAGGAACCTGATTCGTGCGGGCGATGGTGGCGCGCGGCGGCGCGATATTTGCTTGGGAATTGCCTTCAAGACGCCGTCATTCCCGTATCAGTCCGCCAGGTGCGAGCGAACCAGGCGAGCAGAGGGACCGACCCGATGGGGCTTTCGAGAAGCATGGCAAGGCAGGCTGGCGGGCCCACGATGCTGGCCACCCTGCTGGTGGCGCTCGCCGTCCTGGCGCTGCCTGGCCTGGCCCATGCGCAGGGCGCGGTGCGCTCCGTCCATGGCGACTGGCAGATCCGCTGCGACACCCCGCCCGGTGCCCAGACCGAGCAATGCGCCCTGATCCAGAGCGTGGTGGCGGAAGACCGCTCCAATGCCGGCCTGACCGTGATCGTGCTCAAGACCGCCGACCAGAAGAGCCGCCTGATGCGGGTGGTCGCTCCGCTCGGCGTGCTCTTGCCTTCCGGCCTCGGCCTCAAGCTCGACAACCAGGACGTCGGCCGCGCCGGTTTTGTCAGATGCCTGCCCAATGGCTGCGTGGCGGAGGTGGTGATGGACGACAAGCTGCTGGGTCAGCTCCGCGGCGCCAAGACCGCCACCTTCATCATCTTCGAGACCCCGGAAGAGGGCATCGGTTTCCCGCTCAGCCTGAATGGGCTGGGTGAGGGATACGACAAGCTGCCGTAGGGTGTGAGATCGAGGGCGATCCTATTGTTTCCGTAATGTGAGGCTTCGTGCCCTCGCGGAACCGTTCCGAAATCATTATCTTGCCCCACACCTCCCGATAATGGACGGACGCATGACCAACCCTGCCACAACCTCCCTGCTCGACCGCGCCAATCTCGACCGCGACCAGGTTCGCAACGAGGTTGCGCGCGGGCTGGCCGGTGCCGACGACGGCGAATTGTTCCTGGAATACAGCCAGACCGAAGCGCTGATGTTCGACAATGGGCGGCTGAAGCAGGCGACCTATGACACCTCGCAAGGCTTTGGCCTGCGCGCCGTCAAGGACGACGCGGTCGGCTATGCGCATTCCTCCGACGTGTCGCTGCCGGCGCTGATTCGCGCCGCGGATGCGGTCGCGGCCGTGCGCGGCGGCTATTCCGGCAGTTTTGCGGCTCCGCCCCCGCACACCAATGTGCGGCTCTATGGCGACGACAATCCGCTGGATGCTCCGGGCTTCGAGACCAAGGTCAAGCTGCTCGCCGAGATCGATGCCTACTTGCGCGACAAGGATCCGCGGGTGCGGCAGGTCAGCGTCAGCCTGGGCGCGACCTGGCAGGTGGTCGAGATCCTGCGCCCCGATGGCGAGAGCTATCGCGATGTCCGCCCGCTCGTGCGCGTCAACATCTCCGTCGTCGCCGGCCAGGGCGATCGTCAGGAGAGCGGCAGCAAGGGCTATGGCGGCCGCGCCGGCTATGGCGAATTCATCGAGAGCAGGTCCTGGCGCGAAGCCGCCGAGGGCGCGCTGCGCGAGGCGCTGGTCAATCTGGAATCGATTCCGGCTCCCGCCGGCGAGATGGATGTGGTGCTGGGCGCCGGCTGGCCCGGCGTGATGCTGCATGAAGCGGTCGGCCACGGCCTCGAGGGCGACTTCAACCGCAAGAAGACCTCGGCCTTTGCCGGCCTGATGGGCCAGCAGGTCGCGGCCAAGGGCGTCACCGTGGTCGACGACGGCACCATCGCCTCGCGCCGCGGCTCGCTCTCCATTGACGACGAGGGCACGCCGACCAATCGCACCGTGCTGATCGAGGACGGCATCCTGGTCGGCTACATGCAGGACCGCCAGAACGCGCGCCTGATGAACATGAAGCCGACCGGCAACGGCCGCCGCCAGGGCTACGCCCATGTGCCGATGCCGCGCATGACCAACACTTACATGCTCGCGGGCGACCGCGATCCCGCCGAGATCCTCGCCTCCGTGAAGAACGGCGTGTTCGCCGCGAATTTCGGCGGTGGCCAGGTCGACATCACCTCGGGCAAATACGTGTTCCAGTGCACCGAGGCCTATAAGATCGAAAACGGCAAGCTGGGGGCGCCCCTGAAGGGCGCCATGCTGATCGGCAACGGGCCGACCGACCTGCACCGCATCCGCATGATCGGCAACGACCTCGCGCTCGACACCGGCATCGGTACTTGCGGCAAGAACGGCCAGGGCGTGCCTGTTGGGGTCGGCCAGCCGTCGCTTCTGATGGAACGCATCACGGTGGGTGGAACGGGCGCATGAGCGTTGAAGAAAAGGTCACTGTCACCACCAAGCGGAAGAGCAGTGGCTGGGGCGGACAGCTGATGCAACTCGCCGGCATCGTCGCCGCCGTGTTCATTGCCAAGGGCGCGCTCGCCGAACCGTTCTACGTGCCGTCGGGCTCGATGGAGCCGACGCTGCTGATCGGCGATGCGCTGCTCGCCTCGAAATTTCCCTATGGCTACGGCACCTCGTCGCTGCCGATTCAGATCAACCTGCCGGAGACTGGCCGCGTGTTCGCGGAGACGCCGAAACTCGGCGACGTCGTCGTGTTCCGCTGGCCAGGTGATCGCTCGCAGGCCTGGGTCAAACGCGTCGTCGGCTTGCCTGGCGACCGCATCCAGATGCGGCAGGGGCAGCTCTTCATCAACGACCGTCCCGCCGAGCTGAAGCCCGATGGCGTTGGCGCTGCCGAGGACGACAAGGGCGGCAGCGAGCCAGCCTACCGCTATGTCGAGACGTTGCCGAACGGCGTGTCGCACCTGATCTTCAAGATGCGCGACAACGGCCCCCTCGACAACACGCCTGAGGTGACGGTGCCAGCAGGCCATCTGTTCGTGCTCGGCGACAACCGTGACAATTCCGCCGACAGCCGCGTACCTTTGCGCTCCGGCGGCGTCGGCCTGTTGCCGATCGACAACCTGGTCGGCCGCGCGGACGCGGTGCTCGGCTCCTGGGATCTCGGCATCCGCGGCCAGCCGGTGTGGACCTGGCTCTCCGGCTTCAGGCTCGCACGGTTCTTCACCGCTGTGCATTGAGTAGAGTGTAGATCGTAGGGTGGGCAAAGTGCCCACCGCTTCTATCGTAAGTGATGGTGGTCACGACGCGCGAAGGAGCGCGCGCCTTTGACCACCCTACGATTCCTACGGTTTGCCATGAGCAAAGAAGAATTCCTCGCTCTCGCTCTGCAAAACCATGTCAACGCCGCGATCGTCGATGAACTCGGCCGACTCGCGCTGCCGGATGCGTGGCTGGTCGCAGGCTGCCTAGTGCAATCGGTGTGGAACGCGGTCACGAGCCGCCCGATCGATCACGGTATCGCCGATTACGACGTGTTCTATTTCGATTCCGATACCTCCTGGGAGGCGGAGGATGCGGTGATCCGCACGCTGCATGCGCGGCTCGCGCATCTCGCCGCCAAGGTCGAGGTTCGTAACCAGGCGCGCGTGCATCTGTGGTACCCCGACAAGCACGGTCTGCCCTATCCACCGCTGACATGCTCGACCGACGGCATCGACCGCTTCCTGACGCAGAACACGCAAATCGGAGTGAGACGCGCGGGCGACGGTTTCGATGTCTATGCGCCGCACGGGTTCGACGACGTCGCGAGGCTGATCGTACGGCCCAATCGGGCGCTGAGTTTTTCCGCCGCCAATTACGAGGCAAAATCCGCGCGATGGAAGGCGCTGTGGCCGGAGCTTACCGTGATTGCGGCGGGCGCGTAACCTCTCGTGTCCGGACAAGACACATCGCCAGCGATGTGTCTTGTCCGGGACACAGGCTTATCTCACAACGCCGGACGTGAACCCGGCCTTCCGCCGCGGCGGCTTGATTTCCTTCTTCAGGAAACAGCGCGCCTCGCGCCCGGTGTAGCCGGGACGGGCATAGGTGAAGGCGCGGCATTTGTTGTCGGCGGTGCAGGCGGCCTTGCAGGTCTCCTCGCCCTCGCCGACCTTGAGCTCGAAATTGCGCAGGTCGCCGCCCGGGCGATCGATCGACGTTTCCACACCCTCGATGCGCGGCTCGATCACGCCAGCGCCGCGCACCCCGGAGATGCAGCAATTGCCCGGCACCCGCGTCGGCACCGTATTCTTGAGCCAGCACACCGCCGAGCCGCCTTCGACGTCGGGATAGTTGAAACTCCAGGAGCGGCAACGGCGGTCACGCTCGCACAGCAGCGCGCAATCCTCAGGGTCGCCCGAAGTGACCGGCGTGTTGAAATAGTCGCCGCCTGGGCGGTCGAACGCCGTCTGCGCCGGCGCCGGCGCGCTCGCAAACAGGAGCGAAAGCAGCGCGACGCAAGCCAAGACGCGGGCCATAACGACCCCAGGCAGGCGGCCCTTTCCCATCGGAACAGCTTTCGAGTTATTGACGATGCACAGGTTTTTCCAGCCGATCATTTGATCGCCGCAAACCTGTACGGGCGATGAACGGCTCAATTGCCTGCTATTAGCCTAATCTAGAAAGCGTATTCCGCGTAGGCAGGTTCCACCGAGCCCTTCCAGGGACCATTAAACTTGTCCAGCATCTCCTCAGCCGGCGTCCGGCCGAACTCGATGATGCGATCGAGCGGCTCCAAATGCCTCGTCTCATCGCGGCCGAGCTGGTCGAGCCGGCCACGCCGGCGCAGGCCGGCATGTGCGAGAACCAGGCACTCCTTGGCGACCTCGAAGAGATAACGATCCCTGATCCGCGACTTGAAGCCGAAGCGCGGCACGTCGTCGCGCAAGGCCTGACGTTCAGGCGCGCTCCAGTGCTTCACGATTTCCCAAGCGGCGTCGAGCGAGACATCGTCGTAGAGCAGCCCGACCCAGAACGCCGGCAGCGCCGGCAACCGGCCCCACGGACCACCGTCGGAGCCGCGCATCTCGAGATAGCGCTTGAGCCGGACTTCCGGGAAGATCGTCGAGAGGTGATTGGCCCAGTCCGACAGCGTCGGTCGCTCGCCCGGAAGATTGTTGTTGCGGCCGTCGAAGAAGGCACGGAACGAGGAGCCCGATACGTCGATGTACTGCTCGCCGCGCTTGACGAAATACATGGGCACGTCGAGCGCGTAGTCGACATAGCGCTCGAAGCCCATGCCGTCCTCGAACGCCCACGGCATCATGCCCGAACGCGCGTTGTCGGTGTCGCGCCAGATCTCGGAGCGGAAGGAGAGAAAGCCGTTCGGCTTGCCTTCGGTAAACGGCGAATTGGCGAACAGCGCGGTCGCGACCGGTTGAAGCGCGAGCGAGACGCGCAGCTTCTTGACCATGTCGGCTTCCGAGGAGAAGTCGAGATTGGTCTGCACGGTGCAAGTCCGGTACATCATGTCGAGGCCATATTGACCGACCTTCGGCATGTAATTGGTCATGATCTTGTAGCGGCCCTTGGGCATCACCGGGATGTCCGCGCGCGACCAGGACGGCGTCATGCCGAGCCCGAGGAAGCCGATGCCGAGCGGGGTTGCGATCTCGCGCACTTGCGCCAGATGCGCCATCAGCTCGCTCTGGGTCTGGTGCACGTTCTCGACCGGCGCGCCGGAGAGCTCGAACTGTCCGCCGGGCTCGAGGGAGATGGCACCGCCGCCGGTGACGTCGTAGAGGCCGATGATATTGCCCTGCTCCATGATCGGCTCCCAGCCGAGCAGGAGCTTCATGCCCTCGAGCAGCGCGCCGATGCCGCGCGCCCCCTCGTAAGGCACCGGTCGGTGGCCTTCGAGCGTGAACGGCGTCTTCTCGTGCTCGGTCCCCATGCGGAATTCGGACGGATCCTTGCAGCCGGCCTCGAACCACGCGACGAGCTCGTCGCGCGATTGCAGTGGCGTCATGTCGATCTGGTCTCGCGCCATATCAAACTCTAATCAAAAAGCGCTTCGACCGAACGCGCGGGTGACGGGGAGCGTCCGCGAACCCGCCGGGCGCGCGGACGTGCTGGTTTGCCGCGCGATCATCGCGACGGTGTGCTTTCGTTGGCGTTTGCGGCGGGCGGCAGTTTCATTTCGCCGCACGAGCAGCCGAGGCGATCGAGCAGACCGCTGAGCTTGACGGCGTCGGCATCCGATAGTTTCGAACCGACATATTTCTCGATCGCGGCCGAATAGGCGCCCCACATCCGCTTCTGCAACTCGCGGCCGGCTTCCGTGATCTCGACGAACTGGCCACGCTTGTCGATCTTGCATTCGCGCCGCAAGGCGAGACCTTCGTCGACCAGGCGGTCGATCAGCCGCGAGGTCGAGTATTGCGGGATCAACATCTGGCGTTCGAGCTCCACCGGCCGCAACTCGCCAGAGGGGGCGCGGGACAGTTCGAGCAGCGCGTCATACCAGGCGAGCGGCGGGAACCCGGCCTTTTTCAGATCCTGCTCGACGCAATCGAGCACGCGGCTCTGCACCCGCATCAGGCGGATCCAGGCCGAAGTTGCCTCGGTCGATGGTTTGCGTTTCATGGTCCCGCTCAAGCTCGTCGCCCGCTCTTTACCTCATTCGATGCACCTGCATCAATCTTGACTATTTCATGCAAGCGCATGTAGTCGTTCTTTCGCTCCAACCAAAGCGTCATGAGGAGGAAATTCCATGAAACTGTATTATTCGCCCGGCGCCTGCTCCCTGTCCCCCCACATCGCGCTTCTGGAGGCCGGCCTGCCCTATGAGCTGGTCAAGGTCGATATCCGGGCCAAGAAGCTCGAAAATGGTGAGGATTACCTGAAGCTGAACCCCAAGGGCCAGGTCCCTGCGCTACGCCTCGACAGCGGTGAGATCGTGACCGAAGGCCCGGTGATTGTCCAGATGATCGCCGATCAGGCATCAAGCAAGGCGCTGGCCCCCGCCCGCGACAGTTCCGAGCGCTACAAGCTGCTCGAATGGCTCAACTTCCTCACCTCGGAGGTGCACAAGAGCTTTGGCCCCCTGTTCGCCCCGGCGCTGAACGACGAGGCCAAGGCCTTCTTCAAGGACCGCGTCATGGGCAAGCTGAAATATATCGACAGCCAGCTCGCCGGCCGCGACTACCTCATGGGCAAGCAGTTCACGGTCGTCGACGGCTATCTGTTCACGATGCTGACCTGGGCCGACCGCATGAAGTTCGACCTCTCGGCGATGCCTAACCTGACCGCCTACAAGGCCCGCGTCGCCGCGCGGCCGCAGGTGCAGGAAGCGCTGAGGAAGGAAGGGCTGCTTCAGGCGAAGTGATTGTTCTTCGTCATTCCGGGGCGCCGCGACGCGGCGGACCCGGTAGCTCGCAGTTGTTGCATGACCGAGCAAAGCCGATCGAGATTCCGGATCAGTCCGCGTTGCGGACTGTCCGGAATGACGGGTTCCGTCAGGCCGCCGCCTTCTTCGGCGCGAAGCGGCCGTAGAAGGTTTCGCCCTTTGCGGCCATCTCCTCGAGCAATTTCGGCGGCGTGAAGCGTGAGCCGTATTTGGCCTCGAGCTTGTGGCAGAGTTCGACGAACTTCTTCGTACCCATGAAATCGATGTAGGACAGCGTACCGCCGGTGAACGGCGCGAAGCCGAAGCCGAGGATCGAGCCGACATCGGCCTCGCGCGGATCGGTGATGACGTGATCCTCGACCGTGCGCGCGGCTTCCACCGCCTGCACCACCAGGAAGCGCTGCTTCAGCTCCTCGATGTCGAGCGTGTCAGGGTCAAGCTGCTTCGGCTGCAAGGCCGAGAGACCCGGCCACAGGCTCTTCTGGCCTTTGCCCTTCTCGGGATAGTCGTAGAAGCCCTTGCTGTTCTTGCGGCCAAGCCGGCCCTGCTTCTCGACCATCTCGACCATCAGCTTCTTCTGCTCGGGATTGATGGCGTTGGGGCCGAGATCGGCTTCCGTCGCCTTCATGATCTTGAGACCGAGGTCGAGCGCGACTTCATCCGACAGCGAGAGCGGGCCGACCGGCATGCCGGCCATCTTGGCGCAGTTCTCGATCATTGCCGGCGGCACGCCTTCCAGGAACATCTCGTTGCCTTCGGCGACGTAGCGGCCGACGCAGCGGTTAGCGAAGAAGCCGCGGCTGTCGTTGACGACGATTGGCGTCTTGCCGATCTGCCGGACGTAATCCAGCGCGGTCGCAAGCGCGACATCGCCGGTGTTCTTGCCCAGGATGATCTCGACCAGCATCATCTTCTCGACCGGAGAGAAGAAGTGGATGCCGATGAACTTGCCCTGGTCCTTAAAGCTCTCGGCCAACGAGGTGATCGGCAGCGTCGAGGTGTTGGAGGCGAAGATCACGTCGGACTTCAGGTACTCCTGCGCCCTGGCAAAGGTCTCCGCCTTGACGTTGCGGTCCTCGAACACAGCCTCGATGACGAGGTCGACATCCTTCAGCGCGGCGTAGTCCGCCGTCGCGGTGATGCGGGCGAGCAGCGCCTCGGCATCGCCAGGCTTGGCGCGGCCTTTCTTGATCTGCTCCTCGATCACCTTCTGCGCATGCGCCTTGCCCTTTTCGGCGCTCTCCTGGTCGCGATCGATCAGGACGACGTCGAGACCGGCACGAGCCGAGACGTAGCCGACGCTCGCGCCCATGAAGCCGGCGCCGATCACGGCAATCTTCTTCACCTTGGTCGGCGGCACGTGCTTCGGACGGCGTGCGCCCTTATTGAGCTCTTGCATCGACAGGAACAGGCTGCGGATCATCGCGGCCGCCTCCTTTGAGCGCAGCACCGAGGTGAAATAGCGCGACTCGACGCGCAAGGCGGCGTCGATCGGCAGCTGCAGGCCTTCATAGACGCAGCTCATGATCGCGCGCGCGGCCGGATAATTGTCGTAGGTCTCGCGCCGATAGATTGCGTTGCCGGCCGGGAACATCATCATGCCGGCCTTTGAGAACACCGGACCGCCGGGCAGCTTGAAACCCTTCTCGTCCCAGGGTGCGACCGCCTTGCCACCGCCCTTGATCCAGTCCTTGGCCGCCTTGATGAGGTCGGCAGCGGGAACGATGGCGTGGATCAGGTTCAGCGCCTTCGCCTTCTCGATCGTGACGGGATCGCCCTTGAGCAGGATCGTCATCGCGTCCTGCGGCGGCACCAGACGCGGCACGCGCTGCGTGCCGCCAGCGCCGGGGAACAGGCCAACCTTGACCTCGGGCAGGCCGAGACGAGTCTTGGGATTCTCGGCGGCAACGCGATAATGGCAGCACAGCGTGATCTCGAAACCGCCACCGAGCGCGAGGCCGTTGATCGCCGCCGCCCAGGGCTTGCCGGAGGTCTCGATCGAACGCAGGACCTGCGAGAAGCGCCGGCTCTGCTCGAACAGCATCTGGTTCGCCGCGGTCTCGCCCTGCTCCTTCAAGACCTTCGCGTAGGCCTGGTTCATGCCTTCGAGCATCGAGAGATCTGCGCCGGCGCAGAATGCTTCTTTCGCTGAGGTGATGACGACGCCCTTCACCGCGGCATCAGCCGTGGTCGCCTTGACGATCGCGTCGAGCTCATTGGTCGAGGTCTCGTCGAGCACGTTCATCGAACGGCCCGGGATGTCCCAGGTGACGAGCACGATGCCGTCGGAATCGGTCTCAAGCTTGAAGTTCTTGTACGACATGTTGGTTGCTCCTCGGTGCCGGCCGCCGATCTCAGGCGCTGGCGGTTGACTTGAGATCTCGTAGGGCGGGCAAAGGCGCTCCTGCGCCGTGCCCACCATCATTTTCGAAGACCGCAGTGGTGGGCACGCTTCGCTTTGCCCACCCTACAGCAGCGCGTTACACGCGCTCGATGATGGTTGCGGTGCCCATGCCGCCGCCAATGCACAGCGTCACCAGCGCGGTGGACTTGTTGGTGCGCTCGAGCTCGTCGAGCACGGTGCCGAGGATCATCGCGCCGGTCGCACCAAGCGGATGGCCGAGCGCGATCGCACCGCCATTGACGTTGATCTTGGCATTGTCGATGTCGAAGGCCTGGATGTAGCGCAGCACGACGGAGGCGAAGGCCTCGTTGAGCTCGAACAGGTCGATGTCGGACTTCTTCATGCCGGAGCGCGCGAACAGTTTTTCGGTGACGTCGACTGGACCGGTCAGCATCATCGCCGGCTCGGAGCCGATATTGGCGAAGGCACGGATCTTGGCACGCGGCTTCAGGCCGTATTTCGCGCCTGCCTCTTTGCTGCCGAGCAGAACGGCGCCGGCGCCGTCGACGATACCCGAGGAGTTGCCAGCGTGGTGCACGTAGTTGACGCGCTCGATCTCCGGATGCGACTGCACCGCGACGCCGTCGAAGCCGCCCATCTGCGCCACCATCGTGAAGGACGGCTGCAGCTGGGCCAGCGACTGCATCGTCGTCGAGGGCCGCATGTGCTCGTCCTTGGCGAGGATGGTGAGGCCATTGATGTCCTTCACCGGCACCACCGACTTATCGAAGCGGCCCTCGTCCCACGCCTTGGCCGCGCGCTGCTGGCTTTGCACCGCGTAGGCATCGACGTCGTCGCGCGAGAAACCATATTTGGTGGCGATCAAATCGGCCGAGACCCCCTGCGGCATGAAATAGGCCGGCACCGCCATTGAGGGATCCATCGGCCAGGCGCCACCGGAGGCGCCGATGCCAACGCGGCTCATGGATTCAGCGCCGCCGCCGATCACCAGTTCATGCTGGCCGCTCATCACCTGGGCGGCGGCAAAGTTCACGGCGTCGAGACCTGATGCACAGAAGCGGCTGATCTGCACACCGGGCACGGCTTGGCCGAGACCCGCCTTCAGCGCTGCGAAGCGCGCGATGTCGCTGCCCGCTTCGCCCACCGGATCGACCACGCCGAGCACGACGTCATCGACCGAGTCCTCGGACAGGTTGTTGCGGTCCTTCAGCGCCTTCAGTGGCACGGTCGCGAGCGCCAGCGCCGTGACTTCGTGCAGCGCGCCGTCCGCCTTGCCGCGGCCGCGCGGGGTGCGAACGTGGTCGTAGATGAATGCCTCAGGCATGACGCCCTCCTGATGTGATGTTCAACGATTGGGAGCAGGCGGCGGAAGCAGGTCAGAACGCTTCCGCCGGCAGTTCCATGATGGTGGCGCAGCCGGCCTGGATGCGCGCGAGATTGGCCGCGGTCTCCGGCAGCATCCGCTCCATGAAGAAGCGGCCGGTGACGAGCTTGGTCGAGAGATAGGGCGTGGCCCCGCTCTCGGCAATCTTCCCTAGCGTCACCTTCGCCATCTTCGCCCACATGTAGCCGAGCGCGACGAAGCCGAAGAGATGCAGGTAATCGGTTGCGGCGGCGCCGGCATTGTCCGGCTTCGCCATCGCGTTCTGCATCAGCCAGGTGGTGGCCTGCTGGAGATGGCCGAGTGAGGTCGAGAGCGGAGCGATGAACGGTTTTAGCGCCTCGTCGCCGCCGTTCTCCTTGGCGAAGGCCATGACCTCGCCGAAGAAGGCCATAATGGCGCGGCCGCCGTCCCGCGGCAGCTTGCGGCCGACGAGGTCGAGCGCCTGGATGCCGTTGGCGCCTTCATAAATCATCGCGATGCGGGCATCGCGCACGAACTGCTCCATGCCCTGCTCGGCGATGTAGCCGTGGCCGCCATACATCTGCTGCGCCTGCACCGCATTGGCAAAGCCGTAATCGGTAAGGAAGCCCTTCAGCACCGGCGTCATCAGGCCCATGTGGTCGTCGGCGGCCTGGCGATCCCTGGGATCCTCCGAGCGATGCGCGACGTCGCTCTTCAGCGCGGTCCAGATCACAAAGGCGCGCGCGGCTTCGTTGAAGGCGCGGATCGAGAGCAACGTGCGGCGCACGTCGGGATGAACGATGATCGGATCGGCCGGCTTGTCCGGGGCCTTGGCGCCTGTCAGCGCGCGGCCCTGGATACGCTCGCGGGCATAGGCAACCGCGTTCTGATAGGCGACCTCGGATTGCGCGAGGCCCTGCACGGCGACGCCGAGGCGAGCCTCGTTCATCATCACGAACATGCCCTGCATACCCTTGTTCTCTTCGCCGATCAGCCAGCCGGTGGCGTTGTCGTAGTTCATCACGCAGGTGGAATTGCCGTGGATGCCCATCTTGTGCTCGATCGAGCCGCAGACGACGCCATTGCGCTGCCCGACCGAACCATCGGCGTTGACCAGGAATTTCGGCACCACGAACAGCGACACGCCCTTGATGCCGGCGGGCGCGCCCTCGATGCGGGCGAGCACGAGGTGGATGATGTTGGAGGCGAGGTCATGCTCGCCGGCCGAGATGAAGATCTTGGTGCCGGTGATCTTGAAGCTGCCGTCGGCCTGGCGCACCGCCTTGGTGCGGAGCATGCCGAGATCGGTGCCACAATGCGGCTCGGTCAGGTTCATGGTGCCGGTCCATTCGCCGGCGACCATCTTCGGCACGTAGGTCTGCTTCTGCTCGGGCGTGCCGTGCACCAGCAATGCCGCGGTCGCGCCCATGGTGAGGCCGCCATACATCGAGAACGCCATGTTGGCGGAGATCTGGAATTCATTGACCGCCTGGGAGAGCGTCACCGGCAGCCCCTGCCCGCCATATTCGGTCGGCGCCGACAGACCAAGCCAGCCGCCCTCGGCGACCTGCTTGAACGCCTCCTTGAACCCCTTCGGCGTGGTGACGCTGCCGTCATCGGCACGCTTGCACCCTTCGAGATCGCCGATACGGTTGAGCGGCTGGAGCACCTCTTCAGCGAGCTTGGCGGCCTCGCCGAGGATCGCCTCGCGCACGTCGCTGGACGCATCCGAGAAGCCCGGCAGATTGTCGTAGCGATCGATCTGGAAGACGTCGTTGAGCAGGAAGTTCACATCGTCGACGGGGGCTTTATAGATCGGCATGGCGTTCTCCCGGCACGGGCCTCGACTTGGTTGAGCCTTGAAGTGGTGGAATTCTCGTGAAGTCCCTGCGGCGCAGTCGCGAGCTTAGCGGCTTCCGCAACCTCAGGGCAGTGTCATGATTGGGCGGCCAACTGCTCCGCCATCAGGCGGTGCAGCATGTTGATCGCCTTGAGCGGACGCACCATCACCTTGAAATGGGTAATGCGTCCGTCGCTGTCGAAACTGATGATGTCGACACCGTTGATCTCGATGCCATCGATGACGTTCTTGAATTCGAGCACGGCGCCAGTGTCGCTGCGCCATTCACCGACATAGGTGAAGCCCGGGCCGCCGAGCACCTTCTCGGCGCTGGAGAGGTATTTGAAGGTGATGTCGCGCCCGCGCTGCGGCGAATGCACGACGGGGCTTTCGAACACGGCATCCGGGTGCAGAAGGTCCCAGAGCGCGGCGCGGTCGTGAGACTTCATGTAGGCGTACCAGGAATCGAGACCGGTCATTCTCGGGTGCCTCCCTAAGGGCAAGGGCAAAACGTGCAAAAACAACCCCATGCACAGTAGCGAGGAGGTTGATTCCGCTGGATTTTCCGTCGGGGTCTTCGGCCCCGTGCGCAAGCTGCCTCATATGCACATTGACGCATATGCGCCGATGCGCATAAAGTCAAGTAAGTCGGTCAAATTCGCGAAGGGAGGCCGGTCATGGCATTAGGCGACGCAATCCTCGCTTGCCTGACGGAACGTCCGATGACGGGCTACGAACTCGCCAAGACGTTCGATTCATCGATCGGCTTCTTCTGGAAGGCCGACCACCAGCAGATCTACCGCGAACTCTCCAAGCTGCGCGACCGCGGCTACATCCAGGGCCGCGAGGTCGTGCAGTCAGGCAAGCCCAATAAACTGATCTATACCCTTACTCCCGAGGGCCGAACAGCACTGCGGCACTGGGCCGCGCGGCCCAGCACGCCGCCCTCGATCAAGGACGACCTCCTGGTGCGGCTGCATGCGCTCGACAGCATCGACATCGAGCCCATGCGCACTGATCTGATGGCCCGCCTGGAGCATCACCGCGACCGCCACGCCAATTACGAGCGCATCCTGAAGAAGCGTTTTCCGGAGGGAACGGCGGAAGGCCGGCTCGACCTCGGCAATCTGCTCCTGCTTCAGCTCGGCGCCCGGCACGAGCAGATGGTGGCCGATTTCTGCGAGGAGGCGCTTGAGGCGCTCTCGGCGATGAGCGGCAAGACCAGTGTGGTGCCGCTGGAAGACGGCAAACGCGAGGGGAAGGGGTGAGCGGCTGGCCCGACGCGAGGGTGAACCGTCGCGTCTTGCTCGCTGCCATCGCCCGCGAAGCGGGCGATCCAGTACGCCGCGGCCGCTCGATTCCAGCCGCTGCTTCGGAGTACTGGATGTCCCGCCTTCACGGGGGTGACACCTGTTGCTTGACGACCGAGGGGCGCGACGACCATCATCTCCCGGTTCCCTCCGCCCAACTTTAGGACATCACGCCAGCGTTCCTTAACCCGTTATTTACCGTAACAGGAAAAAGTCGGTTTTCGAGGCAGACGACCCGCGCCAAATTCGGTTGTGTTTGCAACCGGCACGCGAGGGGAGGCTGGAGGCGCCGGGTGGGGCGCCGGAGTCGGAACCGGACAGAGTCATGAATTCGCGCGTATCGTGGAGTGTTGACGGCATCGATCCATCCGTCCGGGAGCGGGCCGAAGCTGCTGCGCGCAGAGCCGGCATGTCACTCAACGATTGGCTGAACTCCACGCTCGGCGAGACTGCCGCGCCGAACTTTCGCGCACCTTACGACCAGCGTTCGCAGCACATTCCGCAAGGACCGAGCCAGGCGCACGGACCGAGCCAGGAAAGCCGCGAAGTCGCCGACATCCACCAGCGGCTCGACGCGATCACCCAGCAGATCGAACGGATTTCAAAGCCCGCCCAGCGCCAGGACCCTTCGCGGCAGGAGATCTCGCGCGAGCAGGGCGTCGCGCGCCAGCTCAATGATGCGATCTCGCGGCTCGATGCACGGCTGTCGCAAATCTCGAAGCCGCAGCAGCAGCCTCAGACCCAGCGGCCGCCACCGTCACCGGTCGAGACGCGCCAGCGCCAGGCCGATGCGGTCGAGCGCGCGGCAGCCCAGGTCTATCGCAGCTCGCCTCCCCTGAGCCCGGCGTCGTTCGACGTCGCGGTCGCCGAGATCACGGCGCGGCAGAGCGAGCTCGACGGCTTTGCATCGCGGCCGATGCCGCCGCGCGCCGCGCCGCCGATCGCGCCGATGGCGGCGCCACCCGCCCCCGCCTACGCGCCGCCGCCCCAACCGTCGGGGCCGGATTTCTCCTCGCTCGAGCGCCATCTGCTCAAGATCACGAGCCAGATCGAGTCGCTCCAGCGCCCTGACAATACCGAGCAGGCGATCACCGCCTTCCGCAGCGAGCTTGCCGAGATCCGTCACGCCATCACCGAGGCGATGCCGCGGCGCGCGATCGAATCGATCGAGAACGAGATCCGCTCGCTGCACCGTCGCATCGACGAGACCCGCTCCAACGGCACCGACGGCCAGGTCCTATCAGGCATCGAGCGCGCGCTGTCCGACATCAAGCAGGTGCTGCGCACGCTGACGCCGGCCGAGCAACTCACCGGCTATGACGAGGCGATCCGCAATCTCGGCGCCAAGCTCGATCTGATCCTGCGCGCCAATGACGATCCCTCGACAGTGCGCCAGCTCGAAGACGCGATCTCGGCGCTGCGCAGCATCGTCTCCAACGTCGCCTCGAACGAAGCGCTGGCGCGTCTGTCCGAAGACGTGCAGCTGCTGTCGTCCAAGGTCGACCAGATCACCCGCGCCACCGGCCCGAGCGACAGCTTTGCGGTGCTGGAGCAGCGCATCGCGGCGCTCACGGCGGCGCTGGAAACCCGCGAGCGGCCCCAGCCGTCCGAGAGCACCGAGCATCTGGAAGCTGCGATCCGCGCGCTGTCGGATCGCTTCGATCGCATGCAGGTCGGCAGCGATTCGGCCTCGACCTTCGCCCATCTCGAGCAGCGTGTCTCCTATCTGCTGGAGCGGATCGAGGCCGCCTCCGATCCACGCAGCGGCAATCTGAGCCGCGTCGAGGACGGGCTGCACGACATCCTGAGGCACCTGGAGCGGCAGCAGGCGACCTATTCCGCGCTGGCCGAGAGCCGCAATTCGCCGCCGCCGCCCGATTCCGGCGTGGTCGATCTCGTCAAGCGCGAGCTCTCCGACATCCGCTTCAGCCAGGCCGAGACCAACCGGAATACGCAGGATTCGCTCGAAGCCGTTCACAACACGCTCGGTCATGTCGTCGACCGCCTCTCCATGATCGAGGGCGATCTGCGCGCCGTGCGCACCGCGCCGCCGGCACCGCTGATGCCCATGGCCGCTCCGATGGAGGCCGCTCCGATGGAGCCCGCGCCGATGGCGCGCGAGCCGCGGCCGCCGCAGCAGCAGCCGAAATACGATCCGAAGCCGGAGCTGCCGAACCCGGCCGCCGCGCAGGCAGCGCAGGCCGCCTTCGCCGCCGCGCCGCGCGAATTCCATGCCGCGCCGCCGCCGGTGCCGCCGGCACCACCCGTTCCGCCGCGTGCGATCAGCGAAATCCTGGAGCCGCACACCGCGCCCGCGCGCGCTGCACTCGCGCCGGAATTGCCGCCGGATCATCCGCTCGAGCCGGGCACACGGCCGGGTGGACGCGTCGCCACGCCGTCGGAGCGCATCGCCGCCTCCGAGAGCGCAATCAGCGGAATTCCCACCGCTCCGAAAGAGCCGGTGTCGTCGTCCAGCTTCATCGCCGCCGCGCGCCGCGCCGCCCAGGCCGCCGCCGCGCAGCCGGAAAAGACCGGCCGCGCCGCCAAGGCGGGGGCCGATCGCTCCAAGGACAAGGGCAAGGACGGCGGTTCGACCATCACGTCGAAGATCCGCTCGCTGCTGGTCGGCGCGAGCGTTGTCGTGATCGTGCTCGGCACCTTCAAGATGGCGATGGGCCTGCTCGAAGGCGGCAGCCCGCCGCCGGCGCCGCAAACGATGGAGAATTCGTCGAGCCAGCCCACACCGCTGGCCCCGCCGCCCCCGGTCGAGACCAAGCCCGCGACGCCCGAACAGGTCACACCCTCGATGACCTCGCCGACGCCGATCGGACGACAATCCCAGAACAATGCCGCGCCGGCTCCCGCCGCCAATCCGGGCAGCTCGGCCTCGGTCGAAATCCCGCCGGTCCCTCCCGCGGCCCCGCCTGTCTCCAACGACGTCACCGGCGCGCTGTCGGGCACGAGCCGGGGCAAGCTCGGCCTCATCCAGGTGCCGCCGAGCGAGAAGCTGCCCGACGGCATCGGCGGCCCGGGCCTGCGCACCGCCGCGATGAAGGGCGATGCGACCGCGGCCTATGAGATCGGCGTGCGCTTTGCGGAAGGAAAGGGCGTCGCTGCGAACTACGACGAAGCCGCCAAATGGTACGACCGCGCGGCGCAGGCCGGCGTGGTGCCCGCGACCTTCCGCCTCGGCACGCTCTACGAGAAGGGCCTTGGCGTGAAGAAGGACGCCGATATCGCCCGCCGCTACTACACGCAGGCCGCCGAGCGCGGCAACGCGAAGGCGATGCACAATCTCGCCGTGCTCGATGCCGATGGCGGCGGACGTGGCGCCAATTACAAGAGCGCGGCGCTGTGGTTCCGCAAAGCGGCCGACCGCGGCGTTGCCGACAGCCAGTTCAACCTCGGCATTCTCTATGCCCGCGGCATCGGCGTCGAACAGAACCTCGCCGAATCCTACAAATGGTTCAGCCTGGCCGCCGCTCAGGGCGACGCAGATGCGGCCGGCAAGCGCGACGACGTCGCCAAACGTCTCGACCCGCAATCGCTCGCCGCCGCCAAGCTCGCAATCCAGACCTTCAGCGCCGAACCGCAGCCCGACGATGCCGTCAATGTCGCGACGCCCGCCGGCGGCTGGGATAGCGCGCCGCAGGCGAGCGCCAAGCCGGCGCCGAAGCCGGTCGCGACCAAGAAGTCGGCGTCGGCGGCGCATTAAGCTCTTTCCCCTCATGGTGAGGAGCGCGCTCTTGCGCGCGTCTCGAACCATGCAGGCCCGGCTCTAAATCCGGACCTCGCCCTTCGAGACGCCTGCTGCGCAGGCTCCTCAGGGTGAGGAGAAAGAGCTTGGATGCCGCTGTCGCGCGCATTCACCACGCGCAAATTTCCCGATCCCTCCCGACAGCGAATTCCGCTATGGAGGGGCGGGGCAATCGTTCCGACCTTCCCGCGAGCATTCCGCGGCAATCGATCTGTCCCGCCGGCGCGTGGTTCAATGCAGCTCTACCTTCCGATCGCCGATCTTCCGGTCAACGTCTTCCTGGTGCTCGCCATGGGCGCCGCGGTCGGCTTCGTGTCCGGCATGTTCGGGATCGGTGGCGGCTTCCTGATGACGCCGCTGCTGATCTTCATCGGCATCACGCCGGCGGTCGCGGTCGCCTCGGTCGCGAGCCACATCGCGGCCTCCTCCTTTTCCGGCGCACTGTCCTATTGGCGGCGGCGCGCGATTGATCCGGCACTTGCGAGCGTCCTGCTCTGCGGCGGCGTGACCGGAACGGCGCTCGGCGTGTGGACCTTCACCCGGCTCCGTGCGCTCGGCCAGCTCGACTTGATGATCGCGCTCTCTTACGTCGTGCTGCTCAGCACCGTCGGCAGCCTGATGTTCTCCGAGGGCCTGCGCGCCCTTATGCGGACCCGGCGCGGCGCGGTGCCGCCGCGCCGCGCGCACAACTGGATCCACGGCCTGCCGCTGAAGATGCGGTTCAAGCGCTCGAAGATCTACCTCTCGGTGATTCCCGTCGTGGTCGTCGGCATCATGATCGGCTTCATCGGCGCCATCATGGGCATCGGCGGCGGCTTCATCCTGGTGCCGATCATGATCTATCTGTTGCGGGTGCCGACCTCGACCGTGATCGGCACCTCGATGGTCCTCACCCTGGTCACGATGCTGTTCGCGACCATGCTGCACGCGGTGACCAATCACCTCGTCGACGCCGTGCTGGCGCTGATCCTGATGGTCGGCGGCGTCACAGGCGCGCAGTTCGGCGCCCGCGCCGGCCAAAAGATCCGCGGCGAGCAGCTGCGGCTGCTGCTCGGCCTTTTGATCCTCTCGGTCGGCATCCGCTTCGCGATCGAGCTGGTGATCCAACCTGCGGACCTCTTCACCATCCGTGAGCTGGGAGTGAGCGGATGACGCGCGCGCTTGTCGCAGTGCTTCTCGTCCTGCTGCTCGTCGGCGGCGCGCGCGCCGAGCGGCTGATCGTGTCGGTCTCCAACCACCGCGTCACCGTGACGCCGAATTATTCAGGCGAGGAGCTGGTGCTGTTCGGCTCGATCGAAAAGGATGCGACGACCCCGGCCGATCGCACGAGTTACGATCTCGTCGTCACCGTGCTGGGCCCGCGCGCCGACATGGTGACGCGGCGCAAGGAGCGCACCTTCGGCATCTGGATCAACACCGACTACCGGCAATTCCTGGAGGTGCCGAGCTATCTGGCGCTGTTCGCCAACCGTCCCTTCGATGTGATCACCTCGCCCGAGATCGCGCGGCGGCAGCAGATCGGGCTCAACAACGTGCTGCTGACCCAGCGGGTCAGCGGCGACTATGCCGACGTGGTGCCGAACGATGCGTTCCGCTCCGCCTTCATCCGCCTGCGCACCCAGGACGGGCTCTATCGGGAGGATGCGAGCGCGGTGACGTTCCTGACGCCGACGCTGTTCCGCACCGGCATTCCGCTGCCGGCAGAGGTGCCGATCGGCACTTATGAGGTGGAGATCAAGCTGTTTGCGAGCGGTGCGTTCATCGGCAAGACCGAGACCGCGTTCGAGATCGTCAAGGTCGGCTTGGAGCAGTTCGTCGCCACCAGCGCGCGACAACATGGGCTTCTCTATGGCCTCGCCACCGCAGCGATGGCGCTGATGACGGGCTGGATGGCGTCGATCGTGTTTCGGAAGGATTGAGCCACACACTCCGTCATTGCGAGCGAAGCGAAGCAATCCAGATTGCCGTCGCGGAGGGATTCTGGATTGCTTCGTCGCAAGGGCTCCTCGCAATTGTCGATGTTCAATAATTCGCTGATTGGATCGCGGTGGTCTTGGTAGCGGCGAAGGCCTTGGGAGTTTGTCCTGCCAAGGCCTGATGGGGTCTGTGGTTGTTGTAGTATACGAGATAGTCGAACAGTTCGTTGGCGAAGTGGTCGAG